>JALEOL010000028.1 GCA_022766785.1 Oscillospiraceae bacterium | reverse complement strand
CGTCCGCAGTTCTTCTTCAGAACTACCGACGTTACCGGCGTGATCACCCTGCCTGCTGACAAGGAAATGTGCATGCCTGGCGATAACGTAGTTATGGACGTTGAGCTCATCACTCCTATCGCTATTGAAGAGGGTCTGCGTTTCGCTATCCGTGAGGGTGGTAGAACCGTAGGTTCCGGCGTTGTTACCGCTATCAAGGAGTAATTCCTGAGCGATACCGCTTTATAAAAATAAGACCGCTTCCCGTTATGGGAGGCGGTTTTTTGCGTTATTTATTCATTTTGGGATTGTCTGTTCTGCCGAGAATGAAGTCCACCGAAACATTGTAGAAGTCCGCAAGGCGGATAAGGGTCTGGGTGGGGATATCACGCTGTCCGGTTTCATAATGGCTGTACGCCCTCTGACTGCAATAAATATTTTTAGCAACCTCTGCCTGTGTGAGAAGCTCGCTGTCTCTTAGATACCTTAATTTGTACATTACAACGCTCCTATAATATTTTTTATAAATATTATAGGTTAGAACAAAACGTTCTATTGACAAATAGAGCAATTTGGGCTATAATATAATCAAATACATAATAGGGGGACTGAATGTGCAAAATAAGACAATTCAATTTAAACTGAACGCTCTTTCAATGTTAATTAATTTAGCAGCTGTGTTTCTTATGGGAACGGCTCAGTATTGTATTTCTGTTGAGGCATTAAGCTATAAGCAGAGTATATGGTACGGGGTATTTACTTTTTCCGATGATAATATTGTTGGGATCATAAAGAGTTTTCCCGATATGGTGGACGACTCATTCTGGGGTAATTATTATGGAATCAGGGTCATGTTTGCGGTTTTAATGATAATTTCGCTGGTTTACCTTGTACATCACCTTTTTGCATATACCTTTCTTCATAAAAGAACCGATGAAAATTACTTTATAATAGATCATATGTACGTTAATATAAATGAATTCTATTATGAATATTCCGTTGTGCCTTTGATTTTATTTCTTGCTTTTTCGTGGTTTGTATTAATTTTTTCAAGTCATGAGTTTGGGCAGTTAGGTAACTTTGTGAAGGTTGCTCCGTCGCCGACTTTGATCATCATTTCATTACTATTACTTGCACAAATTATCATAAATTTTAGATACCGCCTTAAATAAAGGAATTCCCCCGACCGCACGCCGGGGGATAATTATATCCAAAACAAAAGGGAGGAGCAAAAGCCCCTCCCCGAATTATTCATGCGACTATCACATCAGCTTCTTATAAAGCTCAGTGATCTCCTCAACAGAGGTATCTCTCGGATTGCCCGGTCTGCAGGCGTCGTCGTAAGCGGACTGTGCCAGGAACGGGATATCCTCCGGCTTAACTATCGCCTTGAGGTCGGCAGGGATGCCAACGTCCTGGGAGAGCTGCTTAACTGCGTCAACCGCAGCCTTTCTGTACTCCTCCTGGGACATATTCTCGGTGCCCTTAACGCCCATAGCCTTTGCGATATCACGGTACTTCTCGCCGGTGCAGGGAGCGTTGTACTCCATTACAGTAGGCAGGATTATCGCGTTAGCAACGCCGTGGGGGGTATCATACAGCGCGCCCAGGGGGTGAGCCATGGAGTGCACTATACCTAAGCCAACGTTGGAGAAGCCCATGCCGGCAACATACTGACCCAGCGCCATTCCCTCGCGCCCGTCGGGGGTGTTGTCAACAGCGCCGCGGAGTGATCTTGCAATTATCTCGATAGCCTTCAGGTGGAACATATCCGAAAGCTCCCATGCGCCCTTGGTGATGTAGCCCTCGATAGCGTGGGTGAGAGCGTCCATGCCGGTGGCAGCGGTCAGACCCTTGGGCATTGTGGACATCATGTCAGGGTCAACTACCGCAACAACGGGGATATCGTGGGGGTCAACACAGACCATTTTGCGGTTCTTTTCGACGTCGGTGATAACGTAGTTTATCGTTACCTCAGCGGCTGTGCCTGCGGTGGTGGGAACTGCGATTATCGGAACGCAGGGGTTCTTCGTGGGGGCAACTCCTTCAAGGCTCCTTACATCAGCAAACTCGGGGTTGGTGATGATAATGCCGATAGCCTTTGCGGTATCCATGGAGGAACCGCCGCCGATAGCTATCAGATAATCAGCGCCGCTTTTCTTGAAAGCTTCAACGCCGGTCTGAACGTTTTCGATAGTGGGGTTGGGCTTGATATTGTCGTAAACCTCGTATGCAAGACTATCAGCGTCCAGAACATCAAGCACCTTTTTGGTAACTCCGAACTTGATAAGATCCGGGTCAGAGCACACGAACGCTT
The DNA here is from genome assembly GCA_022766785.1 of Oscillospiraceae bacterium. Lineage (GTDB taxonomy): Bacteria > Bacillota > Clostridia > Oscillospirales > Ruminococcaceae > CAG-115. Next base: position 10,923 of record JALEOL010000028.1, on the reverse strand, counting down.
TCTTGAAGCCCCTGTTCTTTGCTTCAACAGCGATGTTTGCGATAGCGCCTGCGCCATGATAGGAGGTCTCGTTGAGTACAAATCTGTTTGCCATATTATTTGTCCTTTCTGTTAGGGTTATCTTTTAACGGCGGAATGCCGTCTGCTGCCTTTACTTCAGTTCCTGTATCTGAGCGTTAGCCTCGTCCACCAGATTTCTGAGCTTTTCGATCACCTCGGCGTTCTTCTGGATCTCGGCGTTGCAGGTCTTTAGCTGAGCGTTTATGCCAACGATCGCTTTCTTTATCTCGTTTAGGGTATTCTCGACCTCGTTCGCCTGCTTGGTGTTCTTGTCTGCGAGGGTGCGTACCTCCTGCGCGATAACGTTAAAGCCTGCGCCTGCCGCACCTGCGCGCTTCGCCTCAATGGACGCGTTGAAGCCGATAAGCGTCAGCTGCGTGGAGGCGTTTTCGATAGCCTTTACGATACCGTCAGTGCTTTCCACCGCCTTTGAGGAAGCGGCTGCGGACTCTTTTATCGTTGCGAACACGTTTTCAAGCGAGAGAATATTGCTGGTGACGTTGTTCATGCTTTCGTTTATCGTTGCGAACTTCTCGGTCAAGTCCTTGGTTACAGCGTCGTTGCGGTGCTGATTTTCAAGGGCGATCAGGCGCTGATAGCCCACCTCTGACAGCGCGTTAGCCATCTGGTAGAGCAGGTTCGCCGCAGCCTCTATCTGCTGCTTGGGTACGATCTTTACCTTGCGGAGAGCCGCTATGTACTGATCCGGATCAACGCCGATCTCCACTGCGATCCTGCGGAATTTCTCCTCGTCCGGCTCCTCCGGCAGCACCTGACCGCCGATCAGCGAGCCGATGAGCTTGCCGTTCAGCATTACCGGAGCGGCAAAGTCCATAAGACCGCCGTGGCAGTAGTATACCGCAGGCTTTCCGGTGCGGCTTGCTTCAGCGCCGCCCTTGAGGTCGCACTGATTGCAGCGGTCGCAGCCTATTTTTGATTTGCGGGTGAGGTTCATGCAGAAGTCTGTGAAGTTACTTCCATCGGTAACAGGGCCAGTGTCATCGGTGGCAAGGGCTGCCATTCCCGTTGCGGCAGCGAATGCGTCCTGAAGACCCTGGAGAGTTTTCCTGTCGATCACATCAAGAAGAGTGATGTTGTTAAGATCCATGATGATATACTCCTTTGTGTAGATTTAGTAGGTGGGAATAATAAGTAAATCTTTATAACAATTCTATTATACATGATTTTTCCGAATAAATCAAGGGGTTTAATGTGAAAAAAATCAAAGAGAGCCTAAATTTTGTTAAACAATTTGTGGATTATTCACATATATTATGCGTATGGGAGGCATATCCCGGACAGGCGGCGCATATGATACACCGGGTGATGTTATGCAAAGAAAGCACGGAAACTCGCAGCTTACCCCATTCGGCAGGGGGATAGCAGTGGGATACATAATAACCGCGGCAGCGGCAGCGGCAGGGGCGCTTGTCATGCTGGTGCTGGGAGCGGACGGGGGGATAGCCTGGCTCCCGGCGCTGGCGGCAGCGGCGGCAGGGAGCTTTTTCTGCGGCAGGACAGCAGGGAAGACGCGCCGCAGAGAGGGGCTTAAAACCGGAGCGATCTGCGGAGTGATGTACATTGCGCCGCTTATCCTTATCGGGATATTCACGGGAATGGCGCAGGGTGCGCTGCTGCCTGTGAAGCTGCTGCTGTGCCTGGGTTTTGCAATGGCAGGCGGAGTCGCCGGCGTGAACTCTCCTGAAAGATGACGGCAATGAGGAAATATGTCCTTGCGGCGATGACGGCAGCGGCGGCGGTCGGCATTCTGCTGAGACCGGGGGAGCTTTCCGGGGCGGTGGGGGACGCGGTTGCGGCGTGTCTTGGGGTGCTGATACCGGCGCTGTTCGCGTTCACCGTGCTGGCGGTGTATCTTCAGCGAAGCGGACTTTACATGACAGCACTCGTACCGCTGACAAAGCCGCTTTCGCTGCTTCTCGGGATACCCGGGGAGCTGTGCGCGGTGTTCCTGCTGGCGAATATCGGGGGATATCCCGTGGGGGCAAGGCTGCTGGCTCAGCTGGTGCGCTCCGGCAGGCTGTCGCGCAGGGACGCTGAAAGAATGCTGTGCTGCTGCTACGGCAGCGGCCCGTCGTTCGTCATAGGAACGGCAGGCACGGTGGTATTCGGCAGTGCGGCGGTGGGTGGGGCGATCTATGCGGCGTGCTTTCTGTCGTCGCTTATCATCGCGGTATTCGTATGCCGGACGGGGGAGAGGATAACCCTTTCCGGCGGCGAAGTCCGGGCGGATCTCACGGCGGAGTGCTTCGTGCGTTCCGTTGACAGCGGCGCACGGGTGATGTATACTGTGTGTATCATGTCGGTGGCATTCTCTGCCCTGACGGCGCTGCTGGAGAGCACGGGAGTGAACCGGCTTACCGCGGAGCTTCTGGGTGCCATGGGCTGCGGTGGGAATTCCTCGCGGATACTCCCTGCGCTGCTTGATGTCACACGGGTGAGGGAAATAGTACCCTCCGGTGAGTTCGCCGTGCCGCTGTGCGCCGGGCTGCTGAGCTTCGGGGGAGTGTGCGTTATCATTCAGGTGCTGGCGGTATCCGGCGGTAGCGTTCCGGTGAGGGGGCTGCTTGCGTCAAGGTTTCCGGCGGCGGTGCTGAGCGCAGTCCTGTCCCTCCCGGCAGGGCTGATGACGGACTCGTCAGCTGCGGTCTACGCGGCAAATACCGGTACTGCGGAGGTGTTCTCGGTGAACGCAGGGCTTTCGGCGTGCGTAATGGCAATGGCAGGAATGCTGATATTGTCCTTTGGCAAACCACGGGACGGGTCATAAAAGTGAATAAGGAATAGGGAACCTCTGAAAAACCGTTGTGAAAAGCAAAAATGCGCAGAATAAACCAGATTCAAGGAAATCAGGTGCACTCTGGCAATTTTGCCTTTTCGAACAGGTTTTTAGAGGTTCCCTTATATCATGAGAATGTAAACTCGTCATTGTTTGGAGTTTATATTTTGCCGGTATTCAGGTAAAATTCCGCGAGCTGAGCGGCGGCGTTGTGTATATCATAGCCTTTTCTGACAAGAATATCCGGCGCTTCCCTGTCGCGCAGACCCCGGCAGCACATCACCGCGCAAGCCCAGTCGCGGGGGTTCCCGAGAGGGAGAAGCTGCGAGGTGCCCAGCAGCTTTACTTCCGGCGTGACCTTGTTTGAGAACAGGCAGGGTAGTCCGGAGCACTGAGCCTCCACCCCCACCACGGGCAGCCCCTCGTAATTTGACGGCAGGACGAAGCAGTCAAAGGCGCTGTACAGCTTTTCGGCGTCGCCGCGCTGCCCGGTGAATACCACCCGTGAAGCCACACCGTATGCGATAGCGCGCGCCTCGATAAGCTCCCGGTCGGGGCCGTCCCCGGTCATCACCAGCACGGCGTTCTTGTCCTGGCGCAGCACCTCCCGGAAGATATCCAGAAGAAACCCCTGGTTTTTCTGCGGACAGAACCTGCCGATATGCCCGATAACAAACGAGCTTTCCGGTATGTGAAGCTCCCTGCGCAGCTCTTTCCGGGAACTTTCGCTGAAGCGGTATTTCTGCGTATCGATAGCGTTTGGCATAATTCGCACGCGGCGGCGTCCTGCGTACGGGTGGGAGCTTTCGGCGAGCGTATCGGTGGCGCGGCTGCCGTATATCCAGTGCGAAGCGTATTCCGAGCAGGCGAACAGCTCTGTGGCGTGCTTCCGGGCGAGGGGCTTGAATAAAAACTTTGCTATGTTCCGCAGCCATTCCCGTGCGCCGCCGGAGGTGCTGTGATTATGCAGTATCCTGACGGGCACGCCTGCCTTTTTCCCTGCAAGCAGCGGAAGATATGACAGGGTGCTGAGATGACAGTGCATTATCCTGTAGCCGTTCTCCGACAGCAGCCTGCGGAGCGTTTTGAGGTACTTCACCGGGTGCTTTAACGTCGGCAGCACGAACAGCCTGCCGCCCATTGCTTTTATTTCCTCCACCGGGACGTACTTCGACCCCTTGAACAGGTAGAAGTCGAACTGCACCTGCTCCCGGTCGATCGCCCTGTAGTAGTTCATCACGACCTGCTCGGCGCCGCCGCCGTTCATCTTGCCGAGGATCTGCGCGACTCGTATCATCAGCCGCCCTCCTTTTTATGTATTCGTTTTTTGAGGTGCCCTTTTGACATTCCGGGAACCGGAATTTGTCACCGGTTTTTCCGTCCGGTATCACGCCCGGCGATCCGCTCTGATAAACGGCTCCCGGCGCTCCTCCGACAGAAGGAGTCCGTATTTTCCGGGTCTGCGGCAGGCGTTGCCGTGGACTTCGCTGAGGCGGTATTCCCCGGCATGAGCTGAAGCATGGCTATTTTTGTGCTGTTCATGCATTCCTCAGAAAAATAAGTAACAGGGCAGATTGTCCAGGTATAAATATAGTGAATAATGAACAGTGAATAATTATGGTACGCTCTACGGGTTTTATTCATTATTCAAAATGGGACACACCTGCCCTGAGCCGATGACAGATATCAGAAATTCTTCAGTATCTGTTCTTTAGAATGAAGCCCCACCAGCACTTCCTTTGTAACTCCGCCGGAAATGACTACCAGCGTGGGGATGCTCTGCACCGCAAATGCGGAAGCAAGCTCCGGCTGTTCGTCCACGTTCACCTTGCCGACCTTTATCTCGGGGTGCTCCTCCGCGACCTGATCCACGATCGGGGACTGCATCATGCAGGGCGCGCACCAGGAAGCCCAGAAATCCAGCAGCACAGGCTTGTCGCTTTCAACTATCTCGCTCTTGAAATTATCCTTTGTTATCGTCAGTACAGACATTGTAAATTTCCTCCGTTCTTGTCTTCGGGGAATAATTCCCCGTATACATTATATACTAAAAAGCGTGGTTTGTCCAGTGTGTTTTTATTTTGGTAAATCAAATCCGGGTTATACTAAGGGTATTATTTCCTTATGGCAGAATTTGCACAGTTTTGGGCTTTTACAGTGTGTTTTTTTGTTGAAATAGCACTATAATACAAAGGAATTCGTCTGATTTGGAAAAAGCCCTTGACTATCCCGGGGAGTTTGTAGTAAAATATAAACGTATAGGATTGAGAAAGGACTCAACCGCAACTATTTATGAAACGGAGAGAATCAAAATGCAGAAGACAATAGGCGTACTTACAAGCGGCGGCGACGCTCCGGGTATGAACGCGGCTGTTCGTGCCGTGACAAGAGCAGCTATCAAGAAGGGCTTCAAGGTCGTTGGTATACGCCGCGGCTATAACGGCCTGCTCAACAACGATATGATCGAGCTTAGCGCAAGAGACGTATCCGATATCATTCAGAGAGGCGGCACAGAGATATTCACCGCCCGCTGCAAGGAGTTCAAGGAGTGGGAATATGTCCTCAAGGCAAAGGACATCTGCGAGAAGGACAATTTCGCAGGCATCGTTGTTATCGGCGGCGACGGCTCGTTCCGCGGCGCGGCTGACCTGTCAAAGGCAGGTATCCCCTGCGTAGGACTGCCGGGCACTATCGACAACGATATCCAGTGCTCCGAGTACACCATTGGCTATGATACCGCGATGAACACCGTAATGGAGCTGGTGGACAAGCTCCGCGACACCTCTCACTCTCACGAGCGCTGCGCTGTTGTCGAGGTAATGGGCAGAAATGCAGGTCACATCGCGCTCAACACCGGTATCGCATGCGGCGCGACCGCTATCCTTGTTCCTGAGATCCCGTATGACCTTAACAGTGTTATCGAGAAGATCAAGGAAGGCAGAAAGACCGGCAAGGAGCAGTTCATCATCATCGTTGCCGAGGGCGTAGGCCACACCGAGGAGATCGCGAAGAAGATCAACGAAGCCACCGGCATCGAGTCCAGGGCTACTATACTGGGTCATGTTCAGAGAGGCGGCAGCCCCACAGTACGCGACAGAGTCGTTGCTTCCGAGATGGGCTATTATGCGGTGGAGCTTCTGGAAAAGGGCATCGGCAACCGCGTTGTCGGCATGAAGGACAACAAGATCTACGACGTCGATATCCAGGAAGCCCTCAGCATGAAGAAGCCGTTTGACGAAAGACTGTACAAGATCGCAAACGAGATCAGCTTCTGATAAATAGATCAGCAAAAACTACGACACAGAGTAGAAGAACGTGCGTTAAGTGCCGCATGGACGGAGAGTTGCCACGCGGACGAAAGCCCTCAAGGAGGAGGGCTGCGGTACGTTCTTCGCATCTCGCTGTACATAAATCGAATAAGGAGCCATTGCGCTTATTTATTCCTTTGTGTATAACGAAAAGGAGGATAAGGCAATGGTTTTTTTTCGTAATATTTTAAACAGCTTCAAAAATTCCGCACTGGAACTGAAAAATCTGCGGTGCATTGTTACTATTGGTCTGCTGCTTGCGGCGGCGGTGGTTCTTGATGGCTTTGGTTCGATAAGGATCGGCGATGCGATCAAGATCAACTTTGTATTTCTGCCGCTTTCAATGGTGGGTATATTGTTCGGACCGGTCCCCGGGCTGTTTGCGGGGCTGCTGACTGATATCATCGGTTATCTCGTAAACCCTGTCGGCACGTTTATTCCGGCGCTGGTGCTTATTTCCGGTCTGGAGGGTCTGATATACGGTATGGTTCTCTACAACCTGAAAAGCGAGAGGACTGTTGCAACTATTATCAGAATACTCGTGGCAAGATTAGTGGTGTGCGCTGTCTGCAATCTTACGCTGAACACTCTGGCGCTTTACAGCATTGGATATATCACGGGTGAGAGTTTCGGCGCTCTGTTTTTGGCAAGAATAGCTACTAATGTTATTACATTCTGTCTTGGTTCATACATGATGATGGCGGTCCTGCTGCCCGTAAAGCAGATCTATGACCGCAAGATCCGTTACGCCGGGCAGAAGGAAAGGCAACAATAATATGACAAAGCTCGGTTTTATCGGCGTCGGCAATATGGGCGGCGCAATTCTCAGGGGCATTGAGGGAAAGCTCGGCAACACCGCGGTTTTCGCCTATGACGCCAACAGCGAAAAGCTGGCGGATCTCACCCAGGTGGGGGCTACCGCGGCGGCAAGCGCAAGGGAGATCGCCGACAAGTGCGACTATATCCTGCTGGCGGTAAAGCCTCAGCACCTCGCGGAAGTTCTCGCGGAGATAAAGGACAGCGTTAAGCCGGAAACGGTGTTTATTTCGATATGCGCCGGCATTTCCGCCGAGTTCATCAGGGAGCGCACTATTCCGAATGCAAAGGTGGTTCTGGTTATGCCGAACACGCCTATGATGCTCGGTTTCGGTGCTTCTGCGATGTCCCACGACGAAAAAGTGACCGAGGAGGAATTCGCGTTCGCCCGGAAGATAATCGGCAGCTGCGGTATCACCGAGGTCGTTCCCACCGATAAAATGAAGGAGATAATCGCGATAAACGGCAGCTCCCCGGCGTTCATTTACCTGTATGCAAAGGGCTTTGTGGACTACGCCGGGTCTGTGGGTATAGATAAGGACGCGGCGCTCCGTCTGTTTGCGCAGAGCCTTATCGGTTCGGCGAAGATGCTGACCGATTCCGGCATGACCGTTGACGAGCTGATAAAGCAGGTAAGCTCCCCCGGCGGCACCACCCTTGCAGGTCTTGACAAGCTGTATGAGGGCGACCTCACCGGCGATGTCAGGAGAGCCTGCGAAGCCTGCACCAAAAGAGCCTACGAGCTGGGGCAGTGATCCCGGCGGCTTAGTCAGGGCGGCGGTTCCCGGCTTATGATATCTGATATCCCCGGCAAGGGCGCTTCGGTCTTTGCCGGGGTGATTTTTTAAGCCGGGGGCAATGGCAATATTTGCGGAAAACTGTTGCCACAGAACGAAATTTATGCTATAATAAAACCGGAATATCCCCCGGGACGCAAAATTTATGAGCGGCACTTCCCGGCGGATAGTAATATCACCCATGAAAGGAAACACAGCAATGACAGCATTCACATCAGCGGATATACTCCTCCCGAAGCTCAGCGCCGAGGGCATGACAAAGTGGTCGGTGGTAGCCTGCGACCAGTACACCAGCGAGCCTGACTACTGGGCGAAAACCGCGGAGATAGCCGGGGACGCTCCCTCCACCCTGAACCTCATCTTCCCCGAGGTGTATCTTGAGCAGCCCGGCGCGGACGAGCGCATAGCCGACATAAACCGCACCATGCAGCAGTATCTGGACGAGGGTCTTTTCAGCGAGTACAAGTCAGCGCTGATACTCATGCGCCGCACCCAGGCTGACGGGAAAGTCCGCACCGGTCTTGTGGGCGCTATCGACCTGGAGCAGTACGACTATAACAAGGGCAGCAAGTCCCAGGTGCGCGCAACGGAAGCCACTGTCGCTTCCCGTATCCCTCCCCGGGTGAAGATACGCCGTGACGCCGCGCTGGAGCTTCCCCATATCATGATACTCATCGACGACGTGAAGCGCACGGTTATCGAGCCGCTGGAAGCAAAGCGCGATACCCTCACAAAGCTGTATGACTTCGACCTCATGCAGAACGGCGGACATCTCGAGGGCTGGCTGGTGGACGGCGGCAATGCGCAGGAGGTTTTCGCCGCACTGGACAGGCTTGCGGACAAGGCGGATTTCAACAGGCGCTACGGGCTGACCGGAGAGGAAGTGCTGCTTTACGCCATGGGCGATGGTAACCACTCCCTTGCCACCGCCAAGGAATGCTACGAGCAGAAAAAGCGCGAGGGTGCACCCGAGGCTGCTCTGGCGCGCTACGCCCTTGCGGAGGTGGTAAATCTCCACAGCGAAGCGCTGGAGTTTGAGGCTATCCACAGGGTCATTACCGAAACCGATACCGCAAAGCTGATGAAGGATATGACCGCTGCGCTGGCGCTTTCCGAGGGCACTTCCGGGCAGAGCTTCACTGTTCTGCTGAATGGGGAAAGAAAGCAGTTTTCTATCGGCAATACCACCGCAAATCTCACTGTGGGCAGTTTACAGTCGTTCCTTGACAAATGGCTTGCGGAGAACGCCGGAAAGATAGACTATATCCACGGCGAGGACGTTGTGGAGAGTCTTTGCGCGGCACAGGACAGCATTGGCTTCCTGCTGCCCTCTATGACCAAGGAGGAGCTTTTCCCCACCGTTATCAAGGACGGCGCTCTCCCCAGAAAGACCTTCTCCATGGGACACGCCCACGATAAGCGCTTCTACTGCGAGGCAAGAAAGATAAAGTGACCATTATCCGGGAGTGAGGAGAACCTATGAACCTTGTCAAACTTGAACGAATTTCTGATATGCTGCGCTCCCAGGTGGAGAGCGGCGAGATAAAGGGCGGCAGCGCTTATGTGCTCCGGCACGGCAGACCCATTTTCCGCATGAATGCCGGAATGGCGGACGAGGCGCGTGGAATTAAGTGGGCGGACGACACGATAGTAAGACTGTACTCCCTGACCAAGCCGATAACCGCCGCCGCTGCGATGATACTTCTCGACCGGGGAAAGCTCGACCTTTTCGACAAAGTGAGCTGGTACATACCGGGTTTCAGGAACCAGACGGTGCTAAACAGCAACGGCAGCACAGAGCCGGTGAAGAACGAGGTCTGCATAAAAGACCTGCTGGATATGACCTCCGGGCTTTGCTATCCCGACAGAAGTTTCCCGGCAGGGGACGTGATGCAGGATATGTACGATAAGATCTGCGAGGAAGTGGAAGCAGGCAAACCCACAGACACCATGGGCTATGCGAACAGGATCGGTCAGCAGCCGCTGGCGTTCCAGCCCGGGGAAAGGTGGATGTACGGAACCTCCGCGGACGTGCTGGGGGCGGTCATCGAGGCGGTTTCCGGCGAGAAGTTCGGCGATTTCCTGCGAAAGGAGCTGTTCGAGCCGCTTGGCATGAAGGACACTGATTTCTGGGTTCCCGAGGACAAGCTGGACAGATTCGCCGAGAATTACGAGGAAAAGGACGGCAAACTCGTCCCCTGCCTGTGGCAGCACCTGGGTCTTACCTATCTTTGCAGAAAACCTCCGGAGTTCCAGTCCGGCGGCGCTGGGCTGTGCTCCACCATGGACGACTATGCGGCGTTCGCTGAAATGCTGCTGAACGAGGGAGTTTACAACGGCAGGAGGATACTAAGCAGCAATGCGGTGAAGTACATGACCTCAAACCAGCTCACCGAAAAGCAGCTGTCCGGCATGGACTGGGATCAGTGTATCGGCTATGGCTACGGCAATCTCATGCGTATCGGAGCAGGCGGCAAGGGTGGTATTTCGGTTCACCCGGGTGAATACGGCTGGGACGGATGGCTTGGCTGCTTCTGGGCAAACGACCCTGTGGACGGCTACACTTTCCTGTACTTTATACAGCGCTGCGGCGGTCTGGGCGCACGTCCGGTGAGGATCATCAAGCAGATAGTATACGGCGCCGAGGACTGAGAATATCACCGGGCAGCACTTGTTCTCCTGCCCGATACAAACCCGAACGGAATTGCTCCCCTCTAATCAAAAGCAATAAAAAATCCGGCAAAACACTGGGATGTATTGTAAAATCATCTATTGACTTTTTTAGGGATTTATTATATAATAATCGTGTAATGCAATGCAGGTTTTATAAAGGCTGGACATGGCAGCCGGGATAGGGAGAATTTTACGGAGGGGAACATAATGGAGGAACGCAATACTCTGCTGATAGTTGATGATTTCGAGTTCAACCGGCTCATGCTGAGCGATACCTTCAGCGACAGGCAGGTGATCGAGGCGGAAAACGGCAAGCGCGCCATTGAGGAGATTGAGAAGAACAAGGATAAGCTGTGCGCTGTGCTGCTGGACATAATGATGCCGGTGATGGACGGCTTCGGTGTGCTGGAATATCTTGTGGAGAACAAGTTTATCGACGATATCCCGGTGTTCATCATCAGCGCGGATACTT
>JALEOL010000027.1 GCA_022766785.1 Oscillospiraceae bacterium | reverse complement strand
CCTAGTACGAGAGGACCGGGATGGACGCACCTCTGGTGCACCAGTTGTCACGCCAGTGGCACAGCTGGGCAGCTAAGTGCGGATCGGATAAACGCTGAAAGCATCTAAGCGTGAAGCCGTCCTTAAGATAAGATATCCCATGCGTAAGCAGTAAGACCCCTTGTAGACTACGAGGTTGATAGGTTCAAGGTGTAAGCACAGCAATGTGTTAAGCCAGCGAATACTAATCGGTCGAGGGCTTAAACCTCAATGATTATGTCTTGTCCACTCTGTTCTTCGTTATTCAATTTTGAGAGTCCTCTCTCAACAGTCGGTGCCGATGGCGGTGAGGGTCCACCTGTTCCCATTCCGAACACAGTAGTTAAGCTCACTTGCGTCGACAATACTCGATGGGCAACTGTCCGGGAAGATAGATAGGCGCCGACACCAACAACACAGCAAGCTAATAACTTGCTGTGTTTCTATATTCCTCCGTAGCTCAGTCGGTAGTAGCACCTGACTGTTAATCAGGGTGTCACTGGTTCAAGTCCAGTCGGGGGAGCCAGTCGAGTGCCTCGACACGCATTTAAGCGCGCCGAGGTACTTTTTTTCTTATTGCACGCAATATAAGTTTCCATTCCGCTTTCAGCACAGTCTGGGAGCGGTTTTTGTGTTTCCTCGGAAAGCTGTTCAAACTCGCGGATTTCTCCAATGTGACGGTTTCCTGCGTGTTGTTCAGAGGGAGGGTTATGACCGTATGGGTGTTCCAGAGGGATACCTTGTGTACAAAAGCCAGTATTACCCGTCGTTGTATGCTGTTTTCGCACCCGTCAATGAGCAGGTCGGCAACATTGACAGCTTCCTCATTCAACCTTATAATGTTCTTGGACATATTCCTTTCTCTTTTCGAATGTTTGCCTGCTACTTTCTTTCTACCAGAGATTTTGGAATATGTCTATTCCTTTTTGCGAAATTAATAATACCTTATCCTTGCTAGTCAATTCTCAAAGTAAATTCCAGAGTGGAAAATAGAAGTGGAATTTACATTGAGAATTTACTGCTTCAAATTTTTTCTGTTCAGAAAAGGATAATGTATTGACTATGTTATCGAATTATAGTATAATTACATAGCACCTATATTCTTAATAACATATTCATTTTATTGTCAGCTGTGGAAAAGGAGAATTGTATGGAAAAACAGATAAAGCGTTTTGGTATCAGAGTGCGGATAACAGTCACTGTTTTGTTGGCGCAGCTACTTATGTTCACCGGAATGTTCCTGCTGATAAACGGGCTGGTATCCTCTTCGTCATACCAGAACGCCGTGAACAATATGCAGACCGCTGCAAGGGACAGGGCGGAAATAATTGAGAACTACATCAGCTCCACCGAGGACACGCTGACCGCTTATCTAAAGGCGCAGCAGATATACGACCTGCTTAGAAACCTTGACGACCCGGAAAAGACTGCTGCCGCTCAGAAATACACTGAGGATTTCGGCAAGGACATCAGCAATCTGGAGGGAATTTATGCCAGCAGCTGGGACACCATGATGCGCGTTCACACCACGCCGCAGGTGGTGGGAAAGATCACCCGTCCTGACGAGGAAAAGAGAAAGCAGCTTCATGACGCTATCCTTGCCACGGACGGAGTATACAACACCGGCATTCTTATCTCACCTGCGAGCGGAGAGCAGATAATCTCCATGTACAAGGCGGTTCGCGAGGAGGACGGAACTCCCATTGGTCTGGGCGGCATCGGTATATTCACCAGCGGACTTGTTGATAAGCTGGACAGCCTTCCGCTTACCGGTCTTGATAACGCGAATTACTATCTGCTCAACGTAAATACCGGCGAGTACATTTTCCACCCGGACAGCGAGAAGATCACCACCGTTGCCGAGGAGCCGTACATAAAAGGCATCATTGACCAGGTAAAGAGCAGCACTGAGACTTTCACCGGTTCTGTGACCTATAATGACGGCGGTGAGTACATTGCGGCTTACACCTATATGGAGAATCAGGGCTGGGTTTTCATTCTGGCGGACAAGTCTGCGGAGGTGCTGGCTTCTGTGACATCGCTGAAGATAGAGATTATTATCATATGCTTTGTCACCATGTTACTGCTGACGCTGGTCGTGTACCTTGTTGTCAGATATCTCATCAATCCGCTGAAGCGTGTTGAGAATGCGGTAATAAACCTGGAACACATCGACTTCGGCGCTGCAAACGCTGTCGAGGACCTTGTAAATAACCCCGACGAGGTGGGGACTATCGCCACCGCAGTGGTGGAAATGTGCGCTTCTCTCAGAAACGCGACAGGAGATGTTGCGAGAATACTGAACGAGCTTGCAAACGAGAACCTGGCGGTGGATGTAAAGCAGAACAGCCAGTACTATACCGGCGATTTCTCGCAGCTTGCGGAAAGCCTTGAAATAATCAAGTCGAAGCTCACCGGCGTGATGTCGGATATTTACGCTGCCGCAGATCAGGTAAGCTCCGGTTCCGGACAGGTCGCAGCGGCGGCAGGAACGCTTTCACAGGGTACTGTGGAGCAGAGTGCGTCTGTCGAGCAGCTTGCGGAAAATATCGGCAATATCCAGACCCAGATACAGCAGAACGCCGATAACTGCGACTGTGCCCGGGAGTTGATGGACAAGACCTCCGCGTTTGTGGAGGAGGTCAACCGGAAGATGGAAACGCTTACCGAGGCGATGAACAACATAAACGAAACCTCAGGTAAGATAAGCAATATCATCGGCACTATTGAGGACATAGCGTTCCAGACGAACATACTGGCACTCAACGCGGCTATCGAGGCGGCTAGGGCAGGCGAAGCAGGCAAGGGCTTCGCAGTGGTGGCGGACGAGGTAAGAAACCTTGCCGGTAAGTCCGCAGAGGCAGTCGGAGATACGACAAGGCTTATTGAAAGCTCAGTGGACGCTGTGAACAGCGGTACTGAGATAACCGGTCAGACCGCCGAAGCAATGAAGACGCTTGGCGAATACACTGCCTCGGTAAAGAAGATAATGGACGACATCACCGCGTCCTGCAACCGTCAGAAGGAAATGGCGGAAAGCGTCAACTCAGACATCAACAGGATATCCGGAGTGGTGCAGTCCAACTCTGCCACCGCCGAGGAGAGCGCCGCAGCTTCCGAGGAGCTTTCCGGTCAGGCTGGAATGCTAAAGGAGCTTGTCGGGACGTTCAAGCTGAAATAAAACAATACCCTCCGGGTCATTCCGGAGGGTATGTTTGTGTATGTTATTGGTTGAAGCCGCGTTTGGCAAGAAATCGCACACGCTGTCCGGCACCGGCTTCCTGTAATTGTCTCCGAAGCCGATGGAACTATCAATGTAATTTTTTTGATCCCCCTTGACAAATGCGTAACAAGTTGCTATAATATAAAGCGTAACAAGTTGCGCAAATTCGGCTGAGAGGGATATATATATGAGATCCGATAAAAAAGAAATTGATATAGTCTGGAAAAAGAAACTATTGTTTTCCGGCGTCTTTGTGCAGGAAAACCGACTTCATGCCATTATGGACAGATATCTGAAAGAGATGACCTGCAAGCAATGGCTGGTGATGGTCGTTGCAGATGCTTATGATGTTCCGCCCGATTTATCGACATTAGCTAAAATGCTGGGGTGTACACGGCAGAATATAAAAAAGCTGGCGGTTTCTCTTGAAAAGGCAGGATATGTGGTTCTTGAACCCTCCAAAAAAGACGGACGGAGCTTATGCGTTTGGATTACAGAAAAGGGGAAGAAAATTATTGAGAACAGCAAAAAGATGGAGGAAAAGGTGCACCGGTCGCTGTTCAGAGATTTTACAGAACGTGAGATCGAGGAATATTTTCGCCTGTCCGGTAAAATGATGAACGGACTCGGGTATCTTGAAGAATGTTTTCGGGAGATGAAAGAAAATGGGGAAATGTAGTCGGAAAAGGGGTGAAAAGAAGATGAGTATCGCTTTGATCGTTTTGTTTGCCGTTCTTTTTTTAATCGTCCTATATCTTCTCATACAGGGAATACGCTGCGGAATTTCTGTAAAAGAGGGAGATAAGCGGCTCTTGTCCTATAACGCCAAAACCGCTGATTTGAGTTATTGTAGTCTGCCACGCAAAACGCAAAAAATTGACAAGCAAATTGCAAAAAAATAGCCGCCGAAACTTTAAGAATCGGCGGCTTAAATATTTGTTTAAATGGCTTTATAGAGCCGTTTTTGCTTGACTTACCCAGAAAAAGCGACATATTTCAACCAAAACTATCGTGTCTGTTGAAAAACAGTTGATGTTTTGTGAGATTTACACAAATTTATCCGGTTTACTCAATCTGCCTGAAATCTCACTTAAATCACATTTTTACATGGATAAAATTCGGTTTAAACATGCGTATGTACAGATCAATCCGACTTGGAAGCACTAGCCTCCGCCTTTCCCGACTGCGTGCCGAAGTAGAAGATCAGGATGATCTGAAACATATCCACGAAGTTGTCAATATCGATGCGACCGTCTATGGCGAGGAACGCGAACACTCCCGTAAGCACCAGCGTAACGATCGACTTCACATTGATCAGTTTAGCGAGTTTTTCACGCATTCTTATTAACCTCCACAACGAAACCACTGAACCCTGCCGCCTTGACCTTATCAAGATAGAGTGCGGCATTTTCCCGGCTGCTGAATGCGCCGACCTGAACCCGGTAGAGAGTGTCCGAAGCTGCTGATGGAGCCGTGACAGCGTCATGCAGCGCCGCCCACCTGGTTTCATCAACGTAGTACGCAGGGCAATGCTTACCGGTGAGATCGTAGTGGCGCACCACCTTGTCGGTGGGAATATTGTACTTTTTCATGAGGGACATCACAAGCTCGTGCAGAGCGTCAATGCTTGCTTTCTCAAACTCGCCGGTCTGCTTCTTGTAGCACACCTCAATGTGGATCGTACCATTATTGTGACCCGAGGCTGCGTAAGACATCTCCTTGTCCGGTATGATCCGTATGACTTCGCCGCTGATACCCACGATATACTGTGCACTTGTCCAGCTTTCGGGCTTGCCCGGGAACATTCCTGCCGCCACATTTTTGTAGTAGAGCGCAAGCCTGTCCGCTCCGGCTCCTGCCTGTCCGGTGTAGTGTATACAGATGATTTCAGGGACGATCGCCGTACCGGGGCGGTTGTATTTGTTAATTGGTATAATCTTTTCTGTGATCTTCATATGTACCTCCTGAATCTGTTTTTCAGATTATGTTGCTGTCCATTAATTGCCCTCCAGTGCGGCTATTCTTGCTTCCAGCGCCGCTATCTTAGCCTCGGTGTATGTTCCCACGCTTGCGGCATTGCAGCCGTCGCCCAAACCTCTCCATACCGTCCAGTCAGTACCATTAGCATAGCGCGTCATAGCCTGATCAGTACGATTACGGGGATAGGCTATCTGTACAGCGTATTTTCCTGCGCCATAAAATCTGAAACCTTTTATGATGTACCACCCTGTTGGAAGTCCGATTGCGTCTGCTGTTGTTGGTTCGATATCAGCTTCGTATGAATATTCATTGAACTCTGAATTATTCAGGAACGCCGTATCTGCCACTCTTCCAAGGTTACGAACCAGCTCAATTGCACTTAAATTGCCCACGGTTTCGGCATTACCCCCGTCAGCCGGGAGCTTGTCAGGAATATCCGTCAGCTCCGCCTTGCCGTTCCACGCCGCCTTGTCCGCCGCAGTGACGTGTATCTCCGCATTGCCGGAATGCGCGGAGATCGCGGCTCTAGCCACATCGTCAGCGCCCGAGCCGCCTGCCTGCGCTGATACCTTAAAAGGGTTCGTGCTGTAATCGCTGCCGATGAGCTGCACCGAGCCTGTGCCCGTCAGCCACACCGCCCCGTTCGCGCCGTAAACCGGAGCGGACTGCCCGGCAGGTATCGCCACCACACCGTCCGCGCCTGCGGTTATTCCGGGCTTGGCGGCGGCGTAGATCACGTCCGCGCCGTCGTTGCGCAGCCACGCATTCGCGCCCGAGTACTCTGCCTTTACCTCGCTGCCTGCGAGGGATATCGTCATATTCATGTTAATTTATCCTCCTATCTTCACTCCATTGTAATAAAGTCCGTCAGACTTAGCTTCAAGTACATAGCTACCGCACTTAATCTGGAAACCTTGAGTGCTACCGTAATCGTTGTAGACCCCTTTTACAATCATGGGCGATATACCAGTGCTGCCTGTTATGTTTATTCCCCCTTGTGTAATAGTTACTATCGACCCACCATTTACGTTTAACTTTGCGTTTCCGGATTGAAGATTTATTGTCCCACCATCACCCGAGCCGGATAGGTATACGCGATTACCGTTGCAATAAATTTCAATAGTATTGCTTAGCAGAGTAACATATCTCCCGTCAGTAGTACCGAGGCTAATTCCGGTGTGATTAGGAGTAATGAATCCCCATGGAGTATCGCTATTGTTCTCGAATAGCGTGATGTTACCGGCATTCTGAACCGAAGCCCAGCTGTTCCCGTCGGGGGAAATTAGCTTTTCCGCATTCTTCGCACCCTGTTTAGTCTGTTGGTTCTGACTGAATGATGTCGGCGTATAGTTACTGGAGCTGGACACGTTCTCGAACCCTCCGCAGGTGACTGTCATTGAGCAGTTGCCGTCGATCTCGATCTTAGACACATTGCCGGTCACAGTGACCTGTTCCTCCTCATCGTACACCTGTATCCTGTCGCCGATATTCAGCTCCAGATCCGGCTCGGCGAGGGTGAACGTCATGGGCGTCAGCGTGAAGCCCTTGTAGTAATCATACAGATTGTTGAAGTACAGCTCGAAAGCGCTGTCATCAAGCCCGTAGCTTATGTACTGGTTGTTGATAATAAGCGTATAGCCGTCGTCCGTGCCCATTTCATAGGTCTTGTTCTTCTGAGATGTCTTTATTTTGGTGAACGTGATCGTCTCATCGCTGTAGTCCAGCTCCATAAGGTCGCCGGAGCTGTACTGCCTTGTAACATCGGTCGAGAACTTGTCCACCTGAAGCTTACCGTCAGCGTTGATATGAGCATATCCGCCGTTCCATTCAGCCATTCCGGAGACCAGCTTGCGGCAGGAATTGGCGTAGATGTAGTCGGTGTAATCGGCTGCGATCACGCCGTTGTTCCATACTCCGTTCAGAACAACGTTGTCAAAGGACACCTCCGAAGCAAGCCCGGCTTCGAACACGCACTGCGCATACACCGCCCAGAACGTCTGCGGAAACGTGTAATCCGTAGGGAATTCCACGTCCAGCTTCGTCATATCGTCATAAGCTGTGATCTCGATCACGCCGTTCCTGCGCTTAGGCAGCTCGGCGTTGAATAAGCCGAAGAAGCTGCCGTTGATCTCCAGTTTGATCCGGGTGTTGGCGAACGTCCCTCTGGAGAACCGCTGCGTATTATTGTCAATGAGCAGATACAGCTTCCTGGCATTCACACCGCCAAGTTCGAAGGTCTCCCCGGAGAAGCAGCTCGCTTCATACTGGAAGTCGAACAGATCGTTCTCGGTAAGAACGATATCGTCCTGCCCAGCCTTTGAAAAGGTTATCGTGTACATTTAAACCTCCTTTTAACGCTCCCTGAACTGAACCGCCACATTGAATGCGCCGCTCAGCCTGCCGCTGTCCAGATCAGCCTCGGTCATATCCTCTGAATGGCTCTCGACATGCATCGTCCTGGTGACATATTTCCCGGCAGCAGGACTGTAGTAAGTCAGATTGCCATAGGTGCTGTTGTTTATCCTGCCTATTACAGCGCATTCCTCGGCTGACAGCCCCTCCCATGTAACATGGAGATCTTCCTTCTTGGCTATGATCTTCTTAGAGTAGTATCCGCCAAGAGTCTGTCCGCTGTTCGTCCCCTCGATCATGCGATATTCATACCGTATCTCCGGCGAAGGTATCGGCAGCGGATCGCCGTTCCACCACATCATCTGTGTTCCCTCCTATGTCATTAATACGTTTTTCCCGGTCTGAACGATCTTCCCATTGGTGATGTCTACGATCAGATCGGCGAGCTTTTGCGTGCCGATGTAAATCGGAATGTTAGCCATTACCGCAGGAATATTCGCCATGCCGATCGCGCCGGATACTGCTGCCGAGACCATGGACTTAGCAGCTGTAGGCGCTGTTGACAGCGTTCCGCCGCTCACTGACGTCATG
>JALEOL010000008.1 GCA_022766785.1 Oscillospiraceae bacterium | reverse complement strand
AGCGCCGCAGCCGCAGCCATAGCCGCTGTGATGCCAAGAAGCTTTTTCATAAGTTTCTCTCCTTATTATATTATTGTACAGCATAGCTGCACTGTATTATTATCTGCGAGGGATATCGCTTTATTATTGGTGGATTTTTCCTCAAATACTGTCCACATAGCCGCTCAAAAGCGTTTTTGCAGAAAAAATACCGCTTACTGCGTCAAAAATCGTCATTCGGCTTTCTGCTTGACATTGTGCGTTCATAGTAGTATAATTATGTACAGGGCGGTTCTTTGCCCTTATTTATTGTATCACAAAACCCTGTAATACGATGTGGATTACTAGGTATTTATCTAACACAGGAGGAAAAAAATGAGCGAATACAATTTAGGAACGAAATGCGTACAGGGCGGCTACACCCCCGGCAACGGCGAGCCGAGACAGGTGCCGATAGTCCAGAGCACCACATTCAAATACGCCACCAGCGAGGATATGGGAAAGCTGTTCGACCTTGAGGCAAGCGGCTACTTCTACACCCGTCTCCAGAACCCCACCAACGATACCGTTGCCGCAAAGATCGCCGAGCTTGAGGGCGGCACCGCTGCGATGCTGACCTCTTCCGGTCAGGCGGCGAACTTCTTCGCGGTGTTCAATATCGCAGGCTGCGGCGACCATGTTGTGGCTTCCAGCTCGATTTACGGCGGTACATTCAACCTGTTCAACGTAACCATGCGCAAAATGGGAATAGACTTCACCTTCGTAAGCCCCGACTGCACCCCCGAGGAGCTTAACGCAGCGTTCAAGCCCAACACCAAGGCTGTTTTCGGCGAGACCATCGCAAATCCTGCGCTGACCGTGCTTGATATCGAAAAGTTCGCCGAAGCCGCTCATTCCCACGGAGTACCGCTTATCGTGGACAACACCTTTGCAACGCCCATAAACTGCCGCCCGTTCGAATGGGGAGCCGATATCGTAACTCACTCCACCACCAAGTACATGGACGGACACGGCGCCGCTGTGGGAGGGTGCATTGTAGACAGCGGTAAATTCGACTGGCTGAAGCATGCGGACAAATTCCCCGGGCTGTGCACTCCCGACGAAAGCTACCACGGGATAACCTACGCTGAGAAATTCGGCATGGGCGGAGCGTTCATCACAAAGGCTACCGCCCAGATGATGAGAGACCTCGGGTCGATACAGGCGCCGATGAACGCGTTTATTCTGAACCTGGGGCTTGAAAGCCTGCATGTCCGCATGAAGCGCCACTGCGAGAACGGTCTGGCAGTAGCAAAGTTTTTAAGCCGGCACGAAAAGATCGAATTCGTGAGCTACCCCGGGCTTCCCGGCGACAAGTACTACGATATCGCCCGGAAGTATATGCCGAACGGCACCTGCGGCGTTGTCAGCTTCGGCATGAAGGGCGGCAGAAAGGCGGCGGAGGAATTCATGAAGCACCTGAAGCTGGGCGCTATCGAGACCCACGTTGCCGACGCGCGCACCTGCTGTCTGCACCCGGCGAGCGCTACCCACCGCCAGATGAACGACGAAGAACTCAAAGCGTGCGGCGTATTCCCGAACCTTGTGAGATATTCCTGCGGACTTGAGGACGCGGAGGATCTCATTGCCGATATGGCGCAGGCGCTTGACAAGGTATGATCGCATAGTCAAAAAAGAGGGCTGTCGCAGCAGACAGCCCTTTTGTTATGCAATATCAGCAGAATTCAAAATCAATAAATCCACCGTTGACATTCACGCTCACGCACTTCACGCGCACCTTGTCGCCAACGGTGAACTTGCTGCCGTCAGCGGCTCCGGTCAGGATCACGCCGTGCTGCACCTCATATTCACCAAGAGGAAGCGCCGTAACTGACACCATGCCCTCAACGGTATTCGGCAGAAGAACATACACACCCCCGGCGCTCACCCCGGAGATCATTCCGTCGAACTCCTCGCCGATGTGGTTTTTCATATACTCCGCCATGTAGAAATTCTCGCAGTCACGCTCGCAGCGTATCGCGGAAAGCTCGGTGTTGCTCGCCTGGAGCGCCGCAGACTGGGAAAACGCCGCGTACTTCCGGCAGAGCTTCTCGTGATCCAGCGCATACACATAGTCCGTCAGAATACGATGAATAGACAGGTCGGCATAACGGCGTATCGGCGAAGTGAAGTGTGCGTATTCCGGCATCACCAGCCCATAGTGCCCAAGCGGCTCCTCGCTGTAGCGCGCTTTCATCATGGTTCGCAGAATAATGCGGTTTATCACCATTGCGCGGTCGCCGTCCTTGTTCTCGCGGAGTATCCTCGCAAGCTCCCCTGCCGGGGCGTTCGCGCCGAGTGCGCCGGGGTCAATTCCAAGCGCGGTCAGCGTCTCCCTGAGTACGTCCAGCTTCTCAGTGGTGGGAGCCTCGTGCACACGGTACACGAACGGTATCTTCTCTTTCATCGCAAGAGCCGCCGCCGAATTATTCGCCATCAGCATGAATTCCTCGATGATCCCCTCGGCAACTCCGGTGGTGCGCGGCTTTACGTCAATGCACACGCCGTTCTCGTCGGTGATTATCTTTGTTTCAGCCGAGTCTATTTCAGGAGCGCCGCGCTCTATACGGTTCTTCTCCAGTATTTCCGCAAGCTCCTTCATCACCGGTATGCGGTCGATCACCCTGGCGTATTTTGCCTTAATTTCGTCGTCTGCCGTGCCGTCGATTATCTTGTTTACCTCGCTGTATACTCCCTTTACGCGGCTCCTGATGACCGTCTTTTCGAACCGGTAATTCAGCAGCTTTCCCTCAAAGCTCACGTCCATAAGGCAGGAAAACGCCAGCCTGTCCACCTGGGGGTTCAGCGAGCATATCCCGTTGGAGAGCTGCTTCGGCAGCATTGGGACTACCTGGTCTGCGTAGTAGATCGATGTGCCGCGGTAGAAAGCCTCCTCGTCCAGCTTGCTGCCCTTTGTGACATAGTGCGAAACATCGGCGATATGCACGCCCAGCTTGTAGCAGCGGTCGGTCTTTGCGATGCTCACAGCGTCGTCGATATCCTTGGTATCTGCCCCGTCGATTGTGAATATAGGCTCGCCGCGAAGATCCAGCCTGCGCAGCACCTCGTCCCCGTCCGGCTCGTCCAGATCCAGCTTTGAAGCCTCGTAAAGGACCTCGTCCGGGAACTCAACATGAAGCCGGTTGGACATCATATATGCCTGGGCGCCGGATTTTGCGTTATCGCAGGATCCGAACACGTCCACGATATTCACCGTGTGATCCATGTGGCGCTCGCCGCGCTTCTTTATCGAAAAAACCACCTTGTCGCCGACATGCATTGCCGCTGCCTTTGACACCTTTGCTATCAACAGAGGATCGCTGCAAAGCCTGTCCGGAAGCACCATCAGCTTGTTGCCCTCTGCAACGATAACTCCGGTCAGCAGCGCGTCTGTTTCCTCAAGCACCGCCAAAACTACCGCCTCGGGGGAATTGTGCAGATCGTCGGCAGGCGCAGTCATTCGTGCCAGTACGATGTCTCCGGGGATAGCGCCGCACATATCCCTTCCGCGCACGAAATACTCCTGCGGCATCTCCTCCAGCGACTTCACAAACCCGGAGCGTTGAGACACCCTGCTGACCTCCGCCTTGAAAAAAGTCTCAGGTCGTTTTATCCAGCAGTTTCCTTTTTTATAAGCGATGTCGTTGTGCTGCTTCATTTCAGAAAGGGCGGTTTCCAGCTTCTTCACGCCCTTTTTGTTTACCCCCAGCGCGTCGGCAAGCTGCTTTACCGACATTCCCTTTTCTCCTGCCTTGTATAATCTCATCAAAATAGATATTTTGAAATTATTCATGCTTTTCCTTTCTCAGATATTATATTATTCCCTGTTTACAGCAAATTAACAAAAAGGACAGGCTGTACCGCCTGTCCTGATCTTTTACTGTTCAACCGTTGAAGCCGTGCTTTCAGCCTGAGCCGTACCGCTTTCAGCAGGCTCGGAAGCTGCGCTCTCTGCGCCGTTGTCCGCTATCCCGGCTGCGGAAACATCCACAGTACCCTGCTCGGCTGCGGAAGCGTCCGCAGTACCCGGATCGACTTCGGCGGTAACGACCGTTGAACCCGAAGAAGTATCAGCAGACTCGCCCTTGAAGCCGCCGAAATATACATTCACAACATTTACTACCACAGCAAGCACAAAGAAAACAACTGCCGCAATAGTCATTGCCTTGTTGAGCATTGCCTCTTTTGTCCTGCCGGAGTTCTTGCCAAAATAGTTGTCGCTGGAATTACCGGAAATTGTCTTGGACATCTGAGTCTTTGTATCCTGCATGAGCACCACGATAACGATGAACACACATGCGATTATCAGAACGATAGCGCTGATTATTTCAAATATACCCATTGGTTGAAATTCCTCCATATAAATATGTACTTATCAAAAAATGTACAAGTGATATCATACCATATAAGTATACCACATAATACTATAAATTGCAAGTGCTTTTTGAAATTTTTTTGCTTTTTTCTTTAACGTTTTTTTCGGCTGTGTTATGTAAACTTCCTGCTGATCGTACTATTCTCAATGTCAAAGCACTCAAATAAGATTACAATTCGTAATACTATTTATAATTTATTCTTATAGTTATTCAGTTTCCGGTAAATCATCACCTTTTTGCAGCAAATATTTATATTATATTTTGATTTTGTGTACTTTATTCCGCAGGACATGCATATTAATATAGTATAAACGGCATGCCCAATAAAGCACGGCAGGTCGGATTTTATCGCAATGTCCAACGGAGAGGAGCAAAAATGAGTACACTGAGAGTAATATTCAGCGGTTTTATTACAGGTTCGGTCATGACTGTGCCGGGTATCAGCGGAGGTTCAGCCGCAATGGTGATCGGGATATACGACGATCTCGTCAGAGCTGTCAGCCGCCTATTCAGCGAACCTCGCAAGAATATTCCACTGCTGATAAAGTTCTCTATTGGTGCGGTGGCAGGAATTGTTCTTATAGCCCGGGCTGTCTCCTGGCTGCTGACTACCCCGGCTGAGATACCGGTAAGATTCATGTTTCTGGGAGCTGTCGCCGGGGGTATTCCAATGATATTCCGGCAGGCAGGCGTCAAAAAAATGAGATCCTCGGATCTTCTACTGATACTAGCCGGAGTGTCAGTGGCGCTGCTTCTGTCCGCGCTTCCCGGAGGAATATTCGCCCCCGGAAATCGCGGCGTAACTGCGGTTATCCTACAGTTCACCGGCGGTATCCTGCTGGCTGCGGCGCTGGTTCTGCCGGGGCTCAGCGCATCTCATTTCCTGTACTTGTTAGGTATCTACGACACGGTGATGGAAATGCTGGCGGATTTCAATATACTTTCCCTGCTGCCCCTTTCCTGCGGACTGGTTCTGGGTACATTCCTGACCGCAAGGGTTCTGGAGACGCTTATTCAGCGTCATCAGAAAGGCACGTTCCTGGTAATCCTCGGGTTTATGCTTGCGTCCCTGCGTGAACTTTACCCCCATGAAGCTTCGGGAATTCCACTGTTCGTCGGTATACCATGCATCATTGTTGGATTTGTCCCTGTATATTATTTACAGACAAAACATACTGAAAAAAACAAGTAAATATATTGTGCTTTTTCCTATTGACAAACCCTACATATAGTGATATACTATAATAAAGGCATCGGAAAAGATACCGAAAAGAAGGAGTGATTTTATGAAGATCAACGTTACCGGAGGAACGCTTCCGCAGCAGGAGATCGACTACTACACCGAGGCAGCCCTGAAGAAATACCCGGACAGAAACATCACCGCTATAGACATGGACGTTGACGGGGATTACGTCAACTGCACCTATCATTTCTGCGACCGCCCGTTCGAGAGGATACGCCGGATCACAGGATACCTTGTTGGCACGCTCGACCGCTTCAACAATGCGAAGCGCGCCGAGGAAGCCGACCGCGTAAAGCATGAGATGTCTGAACAGTGATAATTTACTGCTAATAAAAAAACTCCCCACCTTGCGATGGGGAGATTTTTTGTGAGTATCAACCCTTTACAGCACCGAGAGCAACGCCCTTAACAATGAACTTTGACAGTGCCAGGTAGATAACAATGATCGGTATGATGGACAATACTACTGCGAGGTTCTGGATACCGTAGTCGGTAGATGTACTGATACCCATAACGCCGGCAACCATCATCGGCATTGTTTTCATGCTGGAATCACCGTTAACCAGGATCATTGTCGGTGTATAGTAGTTGTTCCAGTTTGCAACAAATGCGAATATCGCCTGAACTGCGAATGCAGGCTTAAAGATAGGAAGCGAGATCTGCATAAATGTTCTGAACTCACTGCATCCGTCAATTCTCGCCGCCTCAACGATGTCGAGAGGGAAAGAAGACTTCATATACTGAAGCATGAAGAATACAGTGGCAGGAGCTGCAATTGCAGGGATAATAAGCGGAATATAGTTGTTCAGCAGCTTGAGAGAAGCCATGAACTCCAAGAAACCGGTAGAAACTACCTGCGACGGAACCATCATTACCAGGAGAATAAACGTAGTCGCAAATTTCTTTCCCTTGAAATCATAAACACTCAGCCCGTAAGCTGTCATAGCAGAGAAGAATACAGTGAGTATCGTTGCCGAAATGGAAATGAAAAGACTATTTCTATATCCGACCAGCACATTGAAAATACGATAATAAACACCGTTAGCATATGACGGATCAGTCATATTCTTGAAGTTTTCAATGATATTTGTTCCTGGAAGGAAAGATATGCCATTTGAGATAATATCCGCATTAGCCCTTGTCGCATTGATAAGAATTATGTAGATCGGAAGAAGGGAAATAACAGTAAGAAGAATGCAAACAATTAACCTTATTACAGAATGAATTCTGAGTTTTCTTCTGTACTCGGTATTGCTGAAATTGTACGAATCAGCCATTCTTTTCGCCCTCCTTACTTTGCCTTGCGTTTCTTGGCTGATGTAGAATCGGCGTTAAACCTGAACACGATCATACCAAGAACGGCTGTGATAACGAACAGTATCATAGACGCTGCCGCTGAATAACCATAGTTGTAAACCTGGTGGAAGTTCTCATAGATGAATACCGCAGCGGTCTTAAGAGCGGGTCTGACTGCAGTACCCTCATGGAGAAGATATGGAATATCGAACATCTGAAGTCCGCCGATCATCGAGGTGATGAACACATAGATGAATATAGGCTTCAGTATCGGCATTGTTATCCTGAAGAAAGTATTTGCTCCACTGGATCCATCGATCTCAGCTGCTTCATAAATCGAGGGATCTATACCAAAGATACCAGAAAGAAGCAGGAGCATTGTATTACCATACCACATCCAAGACTGGATCAGCATAACCAGTATTCTGGATATCCAGACATCATTAATGAAAGGAATAGGCTCAAGAATAGCCTGAAGATTGAGCAGCATGGAGTTTATTACACCATACTTTGAATTTCCGAACAGCATCATGAACATTCCGGCTACAGAAGCAGCAGTGATGATATTTGGCAGATACATAACGACCTTGAAGAAGCCTGTTCCCTTGATCTTGATCCTTGCGTCAGAAAACCAAACCGCAAGAAGCAGCGACAGAATGATCTGAACAACAAAGTTTCCTGCCCAGAGGATAAATGTATTGCCTAAAGACGACCAGAATTTACTCTGTACACTGTTCGCAGCAAAGTTTCCCTCTTCGCCAAACAAAAGATACTGATAGTTTTGAAGTCCAACCCAAACTTCCGGATGCTCAGAGCCGTTCTGCTTGAAGCTCAGAAGTAACGTATTGAACAAAGGATAGATCATAAAGAACGTATAAACTATAAAAAACGGTGCAATAAAAATGTAACCGTATTTTGCATAGCTTATCATTTTATGTCTTCTTCCGGTTGCTGCCTGCATGATGCACACCCTTTCAAAAATTATCTAAAAAAATCACAATATACTGCTTATGGACTTTCGTCCATAAGCAAATATATTGTAATCAAAAACTTATCTAGTTTTTAGTGATAAACTACATCTGATCACTCAATGGTGAGTTCAGGATAGTTTGTTGCAACGTCGCCCTTGAATGCGTTGATAGCATCTTCCTTGGTTGCATATGTGCCATCAAGGTAGCCCTGAACAGACTGGTTGAACAGGTTCTTGATGATGGAGTCATACTTGGTGAGCTTGTTGCTGAGGTCGAGCTTGTCGAGGACAGCAGTAAGTACCTTGTAGTGATCCTGACCGTTGAGCAGCGGGTTGGAGATAGTAGCTTCAGTCATAACAGTCTTGTTGTTCATGAAGTCGCCGGACTCAGCTGCATAACCCTTCATGGATTCAGCGTCCTTGCAGAAGAACTCAATGAATTCCTTAGCGAGGGTTGCATTATCGCACTTGGTGGATACGCCGAAGTAAGAACCACCCCAGAACCAGCCGGAAGGACCTTCGCAGATAGCCATGTTCTTGCCGAGCTCAGTGTCGCCACCGTTTGTGAAGTTCTCAAGGATAGATCCGCCGCCGGTGGTGGTCAGACCCCATGTAGGAACGAAGTCACCAAGAGCGGTGCCGTCCATTATAGCATTGTACCAAGCCTGATCCCACTGAGGAACACCTGCGAGGGAGTGGTTATCCTGCATTGCCTTAGCGATATCATAGAATTCTTCAGCATTGTCCATAACGAGCTTGCCGTCAACTACCCAAGCCTGGGTTCTGTTGGACTGGAATACCTGCCACAGACCACCCTCAGTAGCCTGGAGAGAAGTTGCGCCATTGGAAGCCTCATACAGCTTCTTACCGGTCTCCTGGAACTTATCCCAGTCGCTTATGAGAGCCTGCATCTCGTCAGGAGTGGAAACGCCGAGGTACTGCTGAGCGAGGTCAGC
This sequence comes from Oscillospiraceae bacterium, assembly GCA_022766785.1. Lineage (GTDB taxonomy): Bacteria > Bacillota > Clostridia > Oscillospirales > Ruminococcaceae > CAG-115. The sequence continues at coordinate 33,690 of JALEOL010000008.1, read as the reverse complement.
TCTGTAAACAAATCCACCGGGAGTTGCCTGGAAAGAAGCTGCCTTGAATACGCCAGCGTCGTTGGTACCATAGTCGAGTGTGTAAGAGAATGCTTCTGTGAAATCAGAAGGAGCAAGACCGATAGCAGAATACGGAGCAGTCAGATTGTCATCGTTGATGTAATCAGCAACCCAGTCTGCGTCGTAGATCATCAGGTCAGCGTCATCTTCGCCCTTGAGGTACTGCTTGTACTGGTCACGAGCGTTCTCGCCCTTTTCACCAACACCTACGAACTTAACCTGATCCTCAGTGTAGCCCTTGCTCTGACGGAAGAAGTCTACCATCTTAACGATATCAGAGTTTGTCTCCCAAGCGAGGATGGTCAGGCAATCGCCGTCGTCGCCGAGTGTTGCAGCAGGTGCCTGTTCTGCGTCGCTGGAATCAGCTGCGCTGGAATCAGCCGCGCTGGAATCAGCTGCGCTGGAATCAGCTGCACTGGAGTCAGCTGCGCTGGAATCGCCGGATGCTGCGCTGGAGTCATTTTTAGATGAGCAGCCAGCAAAGGACAGAACTGCAGCAGATGCGAGCAGAGCTGCTAAAATTCTTTTCTTCATAGATTTTTCCTCCCAAAATAGGTTTCATTTCGTTCCTTAGCGGAACTGTTTTAATCATCGGGGATCATCGGTGGATCATACTCTGTCTGAGCAGTATTCAGAACCGTGCCTCGATTACATTTGTAAGTTTATCATAAAAGCTTTGTTTTTTCAAGTCCTTTTTTATAACTTTTTTCACATCGCTCCCGGGTAAACGTTTTCAATTTTCACTTCTTGTTCACTTTGACAACACCTTATCTGAGTTAATTAAGTAACTGTAAAAATTTACTTATCCAATTTTATTCGCTTGATAATGCGCCTTTGGAGATGATCATAACAGTTTTTTCGTTGAAAGCAAAAGATTTTGTAACTGTTTTGTAACCAAGTTGTAATCTTTCTTTTGTGCAAAGTGCTGAAAAATTGCCAATATCGTTTGTAAACGTTACCACTGTGTATAATTACGCAATTCCTTATAAAATAACGCATCATGCTCTTTTTCGGACGCATGTAACGCCCTCGCATGATTTACACGGTTCGCCCCTGATTTATGCATAATCAACAATCCGACATTTACAAGTTGAAACTGAAAAGATCCCCCACATGCTCCGTGGGGGATCTGTGTATTCAGAATAAATCGATCAGACGGGGTGTACCTTATTGGTCTTGTCCGCGTGATCCGCGTCGATACCGACCTGTCTGTCGGTGCGCTTCTCAAAGAACTTCGGCGCTACCTTCGGGAACATCGCATATGTCAGCACGTCCTCAACGGAAGCGTCGGGAACATACTGCTTAACCTCTTCCTTCATGGTCTCAAACTCGGGCTTCAGCAGGTCTGCCGGACGGCAGGTGATAGGCTCCTCAGTGCCGAGGATCTTCTTCTGGAACTCGGGATCGATCGCAACGGGAGTTTTGCCGTATTCGCCCTTAACAAGACCCTTGAACTCCTTGGTAACGGTCTTGTAGCGCTCGCCGGTGATAACATTGAACACCGCCTGGGTGCCGACGATCTGAGATGTAGGTGTAACGAGGGGCGGGAATCCGGAGTCCTTACGAACGCGCGGAACCTCCTGAAGTACCTCCTCGAGCTGATCAGCCTTTCCTGCCTGCTTGAGCTGAGAGAGCAGGTTGGAAAGCATTCCGCCGGGCACCTGGTAGATGAGAGCGTTGGTATTTGTTGCCAGCATGGACGGGTCAAGAAGCCCGTTGTCGATATACTTCTTGCGGAGCTTCATGAAGTAGTCGCGGATCTCGTTGAGCTTAACGAGGTCGAGACCGGTATCGTACTCTGTGCCCTGGAATGTCGCAACAACAGACTCTGTAGGCGCGTGGGAAGTACCCAGAGCAAGCGGAGACATTGCGGTGTCTACGCCGTCAACGCCAGCCTCAACAGCCTTGATTATGCACATGGAAGCAAGACCGGAGGTGTAATGAGTATGCAGCTGGATCGGGATATTTACGGTAGCCTTGAGATCCTTTACAAGGCTGGCAGCCTCATAGGGAGTAAGCAGAGCCGCCATATCCTTGATGCAGATGGAATCCGCGCCGGCGCTCTCGATCTGCTTTGCGTAATTCATATAGTACTCGTGTGTGAATACTTCGCCCAGGGTATAGGAAATAGCAACCTGAGCATGTCCGTTCTCCTTCTTTGCCGCCTTGATCGCGGTCTCGAGGTTTCGGATATCGTTCAGTGCGTCAAATATACGGATAATGTCGATACCATTTGCAATGGACTTCTGTACAAAGTACTCTACCAGGTCGTCGGCATAGTGACGGTAGCCCAGCATATTCTGTCCTCTGAACAGCATCTGGAGCTTGGTGTTGGGCATTTCCTTGCGGAGTATGCGCAGTCTTTCCCACGGGTCCTCGTCGAGGAAGCGAATGCAGGAATCGAATGTAGCGCCGCCCCAGCACTCAGCGGAATAAAATCCGATCTTGTCCATTTCGGAGAGGATAGGACGCATTTCGTCCATGGACATTCTTGTGGCGAGCAGCGACTGGTGCGCGTCACGAAGAACGGTTTCGGTTATCTTTAATTTTGCCATCTTGCTTCTCCTTAATCACGCGTTGAGGGTAGCCACAACAGCGCCTGTCTCAACAGAATCGCCCTTGTTTACGTTGATGGAAGCAACAACGCCGTCCTTATCGGAAACGATATCGTTCTCCATTTTCATTGCCTCGAGAACTGCGATAACAGTACCGTTGGATACCTTGTCTCCTACCTTAACCTTAACGTCAACGATAGTGCCGTTCATGGGGGCGTTAATGGAAGCATTGCCCTGTGCGCCGGCAGGAGCAGCCGCTTTCTTTGCGGGAGCAGCCTTCTTGGGAGCAGGAGCAGCGGCAGCCGGAGCGGAGCCGTCAGCCTCGTCAACAGTTACGTCATAAGCATTGCCGTTTACGGTGATAGTGTATCTTTTCATGTCAAAAACCTCTCTGTTTAATTAAAATACGAAATTAACGTGCTTTCTGGTGGGAGCGACAACTCTCTTGCTGGAGCAGATGTCAACAGCGGAAGCCACAGCCTGCTTGGTGTCCTCGGCAGCGATAACGCCGTCGATCATGCCGAGTGAAGCCGCCTTGAACGGTGTGGAATCCACCTCGCCGCCCATGAATACCTTTGAAGCCTCGGCGCTGAGGGGAGCGATGTAGGTGTTCTCCCATGCGAATGTAAGATCTGCGCTGTCGAATGCCGCGTAAGCCGAGCCTACCGCCTTGCCGGTGATGACATTGATCTTTGTGGTGGTAGCGGAAGCGTATACCTGAGCCAGCTTCGCCGCGTCTCTAACGGAGCCTGCAAGCTCAGCTGCGCTGGAAGCCTCGAAGCCCTCGGTGTTCACGAGAGTAACTACCGGGATAGAGAATACGTCAGCCAGCTGTACAAATCTTGCGATCTTTGCGCTGTCCGCTGCGGTGAGCTTCGCCGCCTTGTCAGTGGCAACAAATGCGACTGTTGCCCAGTTTATGCTGCCGAATGCTGTGTAAGCTGCGGTGCCGAACTCTGCGCCAAGCTCTACAACAGAATTCTTATCGGAAAGCGCTGCGACCAGCTCCGCGCCCTTGAGTGAAGCGGTCACTGCCGCGTCGTTAGCCGCGAACTCGTCGTTTCCTGCGAGGGAGATATTGTTTGCAGGGAGGATAGCAGCGAGCTTCTTTGCCTTTGCAACAGCGTCTGCATCGTCCTTTGCGAGGATATCGGCAACGCCGGACTTTGCAGCGTTCGCCGCCTTGCCTGCGCCCTCAATCTTGCCGTCGGGGGTATTGAACGGAGCTGTAAGGAACAGCTCAGCCTTTTCTGTCATGATAGTAATGTCAGCCATTGCTGCGATAACGGCAGCCGCGCCTGCGCAGACGCCGGTGATGACCGCGATCTGGGGAACAACGCCGGAAATAGCAGCGGAAGCCTTGATGATATCGCCGTAGTCAGCGAGGACTTCCATACCCTCGTTTATGTCGCCGCCCTTGCTGTCGAAGAAAGCGACAACGGGAGCGCCGTTCTTTGCAGCCAGCTCGTAGATCTTCTTGATCTTGAGCGCCGCGCTCTTGTCTACTGCGCCGCCCTTAACGGAAACATCCTGCGCATACGCGTAAACAGAAGCGCCGTTTATTGAACCGCAGCCTGCCGCAACGCTGCTGACTGCACCGTCGGCTGACAGGAACTTGTCAAGCTCGGTGAAGCTGTCCTCGTCAAAGAGAGTAGTCAGTCTTTTCCTTGCGTCGCTGTCCGGAACGGTCTGTTCCATCTCAGCCAGTGTCTTTGAAAACGCCATTTTAACTCCTCCAATAACTGCTATTGAGATCGGCGTGACATGCCCGGAATATGATTTCAAGCATAGTTCTGCCGTCTTAATTAAAATTTATCCACAATAATTATACTACATCGTGATAAAAATAACAAGCATAATTTCTGTTTTTTTGAATTTTTTATCTATCTGACAAAAAAGCATTTATTCTCTGCATGGATTTTAGATATTTTAGCCATTTTCCGATACTGTTTCATGTGCGATTTGCACTAAGACTAATGTCCGGAAGCATTAGAAAATAAAATTATATACACAAAAAACTCCCCCAGCGACAGCCGGGAGAGAAGCATATTACTTTTTCTTTCTGGGAGCGCTGCCCTTTCCGATGGAAGTCCTCAGCGAACGCAACTCATCTTTGGTAAGGTCGCGGTATGCGCCGGGCTTCAGCATTCCCAGCTTGACGCCGCCGATAGATGTCCTGCGCAGCCTGCCCACCTCAAGTCCCACAGCGGTGCACATGCGGCGGATCTGTCGGTTTCTTCCCTCCTTGATGACGAAGCGCAGCACCGTCCGGTCGGGGGACTCTGACAGCACCTCGACGGTACAGGGCAGGGTCTTCACGCCGTCGTCAAGCTCCACCCCGGACATCAGTCTGGAAAGCTGATCCTCGTTAACAGCGCCGTCTATCGTGACGCGGTAGGTCTTGGGGACGTGCTTTGACGGGTGCATGATGTCATTCGCGAACTCTCCGTCGTTTGTGAATATCAGCAGACCCTCGGAATTCCTGTCCAGCCTGCCCACGGGATAAACGCGCTCCTGCACGTCCGTCAGCAGGTCGGAAGCCACTTTCCTGCCCATTTCGTCTGACATTGACGTAACATATCCGCGCGGCTTGTTCAGCATGATATAGCGCTTTTCCGCACGCTCCGCAGAGATCTCCTCGCCCTCGACCCGTATCAGGTCGTTCATGGGATCAGCCTTGTCGCCCAGAGTGCACGGTCTGCCGTTCACAGTGACAAGCCCAGCCTCGATAAGCTCCTCAGCCTTTCTTCGTGAACACTTTCCGCTGTCCGCGATTATTTTCTGTACTCTAACCTTTTCCATACAATGTTTTTGCCTTTCTATGTAGACCTCCATGCGGAGGCAGAATAAACCTCAAAGATACACTCCCAGCCTGCCCAGCAGCTCCCTGAGGATTCCGGGCTGCTGTTCGGCGACTTCCACGGTGCTGTCCGCAAACAAAGGGCATTCCAGTATCACTTCGCCGTCAAGCAGGAATTGCAGCTCCCCCAGCCGGTCGCCTTTCTCCACCGTGCCATAAACAAAGGACGGCAGCATCACACGCCGGGTAAGGCTGCTGCGCTGTCCCTCAAGCAGGGCGATCGTTGCCTTGTGCGCATAAACGCCCACGCTCTGTCCGGTGCCGGCGACCGCCACGCGATAAGAGCAGTCCACCCCCAGTGGGAACGCCCTCACCTGCGTAAAGCCGTAATCCAGCATTTTTGTGTGATCGTTCCAGTCGTCGCCGGCGTTCAGGGTGACTGCGATAAGCGTTACTCCGTCACGCTCCGCCGCCGAGACGAGACACCGCCGTGCGTTGTCGGTGAATCCGGTCTTTACGCCGATCGCCCCGTCATACCGCCGCAGCATCTTGTTGGAATTATACAGCGTGCGCTTATATGGCGGATCGCCGAACTCCACCTCCGCCGAGCTGCAGGAAACTACGCTGCGGAAGGTCTCGTCCTTCATTGCGAACACCGTCAGCTTTGCAAGATCCCTCGCCGTGGTGTAATGCCCCTCCGCGTCCAGTCCGGAAGGGGTGACGAAATGCGTATCGGACAGCCCCAGCTCCTGCGCTCGCGAATTCATCAGCCGCACGAACGCCGGTATACTACCGCTCACCGACACCGCCGCAGCGTTCGCGGCGTCGTTGCCGGAGGGGAGAAGAATGCCGTACAGTAGGTCGCGCCTGCTCACCCTGTCGCCCTCGCGCAGCCCCATTGAAGTCCCCTCGACCCGTATCGCCAGAGGATCCACCGTGAATTCGCGGTCAAGGTCGCCGGCTTCGATAGTCAGCAGCGCCGTCATTATTTTAGTGGTGCTTGCCATTGCGCGCCGCTCGTCCGGATTTTTTTCATAGAGGACTGTGCCGGTCTGCGCCTCGATAAGTATCGCGCTCACCGCCGATATGTCCTCCGGGGCGGCAGCTGCCCGAAGCCCGGGGATAACCCCAAGTGCAAGCACAGCCAGAGCCGCCGTTATTCTCAACGCCAGTTTCATAAATGCTCCCTCCCAATGAAATTGTTTCCATTGTTAGGTTGCACAGAAATACGGCGATTATTCAGCGTCCCCGGATTTCTCCTCGTTAAGCTCCGCAGCGTCGCCGGACTCCTCATCCTTTTTCTTCTTGTCGCCGATAAAGCCCTTGATCTTCTCCACAACACCGGGGATCGCCTCGATCACTCCCTCGATAGCGCTGGGCTTCGAGCTTCCAAGCTCCATGAGCTTCACATCTCCGTCCCGGCTGATGACGATGAACGCCACCGGCTTTACGGTAACGCCAGCCCCTGCGCCGCCTGCGAACTTCTCCGCCGACTGTGTGGGAAGATCGCTCCCTCCGGAGGCAAACCCGAACGACACCTTAGATACCGGTATCACGGTAGTGCCGTCCGGAGCGGTGATCGCGTCGCCGACGATAGTGTTTACGTCCACCATTTCGCGGATCTTTTCCATAGAAACGCCCAGAATACCTTCGATAGAATTTGACATGACAATTCTCCTTTCAGAACCTTTGTTTTATTTCCTAAGCTTACCAATAGCTGCTTTTGCTTTGTCTCTTTGCAGGTAGTTTTTGACCGCCCTGCCCAGTACCCAGAACATGAACGCCACCGCCGCCATGGGAGTGAGCTTCGCGGTGAACACGCACTCTGCCATTGTCTTTTCTGACATGAAATCGACGTTGATGTCGTACTCTGCCTTTTTCATCGTGAAATTCGCTTCAAGAAACGCCTGCGCCATTCCTGCCGCCGCGCTTATCCTGCCGTAGTTCAGGGCTGCCTTTGCCGCGTCCTCGCCGCCGCATACCACACGCAGGCTGAACCCGTAGAACCGGGTCGCTTTAAGCAGACGTTTCAGCGGCTTGCTGAGACTGTCCCAGACCAGCTTCACGATCTCCCAGATATCGCCCAGACCGATGCCCAGCTTCTTCTTTTCCGCGCCGGTTTTCTGCTTTTCATCTCCGGCGGTCTTTTTTTCTTCACCGGAAGTCTGCTTATGTTCTTCTGAGCCGTCCGCCGCTTTTTCCGAAAGCTCCTTTGTGTCGGCGCCCTCGGTCTCTGCGACCGCTTCGGCGGTTTTTTTGGTCTTTTTGTTGCGGCGCTTCTGTTTCCGGTTTTTTGCCGGAATTCGTACCAGAGTGATAAACAGCCAGTTTATTTTCAGCCGCAGTCCGTCGGAATATTCAAACCTCACCTTTACCGAGGTCATGAGCAGTATCATAATAAACACGACCACTGCCCAAGCAATGATCCAGCCCATCGCATCACCTCCGATAAGAAAGCCGGGGAAACGCTGAATAATACGCGTCCCTAGTCCGCTGATGTCAGTCGGAACCGCCGAAGTTCATCTCGTCATATTCCTCAAGATCCATCTGATCGGTGCTGTCCGGGATAGCCGGCAGCGCGCTGATATCCGTCAGCCCGAAGCACCGCAGGAAGTTATCCGTGGTCTTGTAGGCTATCGGACGTCCCGGCAGGTCAAGTCTGCCGTACTCCTCCAGCAGATCGCGCTCCACAAGGCTGTTCACAACGCCGGAGCTGTCCACTCCGCGCACCTGCTCCACAAAGCTTTTGGTGACCGGCTGGTTATATGCCACCACCGCCAGCACCTCCAGAGCCGCCTGGGTCAGCGGAACCTGACGGCGCGTTTCCAGTGCGGTCTTTATGTAAGGCGCGAATTCCGGCAGGGTCATCATCTGATAGCTGTCCCCAAGCCTGTTTATCCGGAAAGCGCTGCTGTTGTCGATGTAACGGTCGTTGAGACGGTCTATCATCTTCAGCACCGTGTCCTTTTCGATCTGGCAGGCGGCTGACAGCTTGTCCGCGTCAATAGGTTCACCGCAGGCGAACAATACCGCCTCGATGACCGCCATTCCCTCGCTGAATTTCACTGCTCCGCCCCCTCTGTCTGCGTGGTATCGTCATGCTGAACGTCGTCTGCCTTTGTCCGCAGACGAACGCTGTTTCCGTCCGGGGAGATGTAAATACGCCCCTCCTTGGAAAGCTCCAGTATTGCAAGGAATGTCGCCACGGTGCGCGACCGGGGCTGATCCCTGTACAGCTCGTCCATTTGCACGGTGCCGTTTTTGCGCAGGCTTTTCAGCACCGCGACTATCCCCGTGAACACCGTGACGTAGCTTTTCGCCACGATCGGCTTTATCGACCTCGGACGGTAGCTCGCCTTGCGGCGTGTGCGCTCGTTAAGGGCGCTGTACGCCAGCATAAGCTCCTCCGGCTGGTGCAGCTTGTGATAAGCCCTGTCGATGTCTATTTCCATAGGACTTCTCACGAATACCACATCGCCTAAGAACCGCTTTTTAAGGCGCTCCGCCATGGTCTTGCACAGGGCGTATTCGATAAGCGCACCCTGAAGCTCCTTTTTCATCTGCTCGGCTTCTTCCTTGGGGAGAAGCGCCGCGGACTTTATCATAATGAGCCGCGCCGCCATTTCAAGGAAATCCGAGGTTATCTCAAGGTCAGCCTCCGACATTCTGTCAAGGTAAAGCATGAACTGATCCAGCAGCACGCTTATCTCAATGTCCTGAATATTCAGCTTGTGCTTCTGTATCAGCGCAAGCATAAGGTCGAGAGGCCCCTCGAATATCTCCAGTTTAAAGCTAAGTCCTTCCATTGCAACCCCGTATCAAATGATCATCTGTAACATACCATGATCGGGCACGAAAAACGAGCCTTTATCCAGCAGCCACATTATTCCATCGGACGCCAGACCGAACGGTACATCGAGAATGCCGAACACCAGCAGTGCGAAGAATACCCAGTAAATTATCTGCTGGTTTCTCTGCATAACATATACCGCCTTGCCCGGCAGAAAGCTGGACAGGATATTGAACCCGTCGAACGGGGGGATAGGCACAAGGTTGAAAACCGCAAGGTAAATATTGATAGAAGCAGTGTAAATCAGTCCATTTACTACATACAGAATGACATCGTTCATACTGCCACTGGTGGATACTCCAGTTACAACATACATAACAAGCTCGTTCGGGTCTCCATTGCACGAACTGATCAACACGATTTTTGAAACAATGACGAGAATATAACTCAGCAGAACATTCGCCAGCGGTCCTGCAAGAGATGTCAGCGCCAGAGCCGTCCGGGGCTTGACCTTTGTGCAGCGGCGGAGATCCACCGGAGTCGGCTTCGCCCAGCCGATACGGCAGATGAACATGGCGAGCGCTCCGAACGGGTCGATATGCGCAAACGGGTTCAGTGTGAGCCTTCCCTGGCGCTCCGCGGTATCGTCTCCCAGTATCTTCGCCATAAGTCCGTGGGCGCACTCGTGTATCGGGAACACCACGAAAATTATTACAAGCACCGAGAACACCGACAGCACGCAGCTTATTATCTGCGACTGGCTGGGGTTTCCGGAAAACAACAGGCTGAATATTTCAAGCAACGGTCCTCTGAACATAAAAACTCCTTTATAATGTCACGCGCACAAGGCGCAGCTGCCTACAGAAAAATATACACTTTTTATTATACCGCATATCCTGTTTTTTTTCAAGTAGCAGGCAAAAAATAATTGCGCATCTTTGTAAAAAATGCGCAGTTATATGTAATTTTGTGTCCTGTCACCCGTCTGCGCGGCTGAAATGATATGTCACATCGCCCTCTGCGGTCTGGACGGTGTAGTAAAGCTGGTCGTCATCAGCGCTGTAATGCACCTCGAGAAGCTGCCTGCCGTCAGTATTCCGCACGATGATCCCGTCACTGTTCCGCTCGAATTTCAGCGGTTCGCCTGTCGTATCCCCGGCGCTCTGCGTAAAGCTCTCGTCGGTTATCTCAATAGTAACTGCGGTGCCGTCGATCTCGCAGCTCCACCTGCCCCTTATCTTGTCCATAGCCACAGACCTGCTGCACCCGGCGAGCAGCATGATCACACAAAGCGCAAAAGCGCCGATATATTTCTTCATCTTGTATCTCCTGTCCAGATAATATCCGTGGAATATTGTATCACATTCCGGACGGATTGTCAAGGAGGGCGATGACCCCACGGCGCTTTCTTATAAAAAAGGTACATCTCACGCCCGGTTTCTGCGCATGATACAGCCGACTGCGGAGAACACCGCAAAGCACGCGATATTAACGCACACGATGCTTGCGCCGCTCGGTGTGCCGAACTCATAGGATATCACCATTCCGGCAACAAATGTCACCACTGAGATCACCGCGGAGCAGATCGTTACCGCACGGAAGCTCTTGAACACCCTCATGCTGCACAGCGCCGGGAATATTATCAGGCTGGATATCAGCATACTTCCCATCATTCTCATGCCGATGACGATAGTGAGCGCCGTCAGCAGAGCGATCAGCATGTTGTACATGCCGGCTTTTGTTCCGGTGGCTTTGGCGAAATTCTCATCAAAGGTGATCGCGAATATTTTTGTGTAAAAGAACACGAACAGCACCAGCACCAGCACCGCCAGCACCACGCTTATCACAACGTCGCTCTCGCTTATCGCAAGTATGCTGCCGAAAAGATAGCTGTCAAGATCGCTGTTCATGCCGGAGACCGACACCGCCATAACGCCAAGCGCCAGCGCACCGGTGGAGATCAGCGCTATCGCCGAGTCTCCCCTGATACGGCTGCTGCCGGAGATCCTCAGCAGCAGAAACGCCGCCGCAACTACCACAGGCACTGCCACAGCCATAGGCGCCCAGTTCATCACCGCCGCGACAGCCAGTGCGCCGAACCCCACATGCGACAGTCCGTCGCCTATCATGCTGTAGCGCTTGAGCACAAGGCTCACGCCCAGCAGAGCCGCACACAGCGACACCAGTATCCCCACCAGAAGCGCGCGGAGCAGTATCGGCGTATTGATGAACGCGTATACCACATCAGCCATTTTCGGCTCCCCCTCTCATGAAGTCCGACGAGCTGTCCGCAAGGAACTCCTGCGTGCTGCCGTAAAACCAGCTGTCGTGTCTCAGGCAGAGAATGTGGCTCGCCTGCTGCACCGCCGCTGCAATATCGTGGGTCACCATTATCACAGTAACGCCCCCCTGGTTTATCCCCTTTATCAGGTCGTACATCTCGGCGGTAACTATCGGGTCAAGTCCCGATACCGGCTCGTCAAGCAGCAGCAGCTTCTTTGTCGCGCACAGCGCCCTCGCAAGCAGCACCCTCTGCTGCTGACCGCCGGACAATTCACGGTAGCAGCGCTTTTTAAGATCGGAGATACCCAGCCGCTCCATGTTCTCCGCCGCAAGTCTGCGCTCACGCTCGGTGTAGAAAGGCCGCAGCCCCATGTGGTTAAGGCAGCCGGATATCACCACCTCGCCCACGTTCGCCGGGAAATCCTGCTGCGCCCCGGTCTGCTGCGGAAGATAGCCTATCTCGCTGCGCCGAAGCCCTCCGCCGAAGCTGATCGTGCCGCCCACCGGCTTTTTCAGCGAAAGCAGGGACCTCACCAGTGTGCTCTTTCCGGAGCCGTTTTCGCCGACTATGCACAGGTAGTCTCCGCTTTTTACGTCAAAGCTGAGATCCTTTATCACCGTCATATTCTCGTAGGACAGCACCAGGCTGTCTACCTTTATTAGCTCTTCCTGCTCCATATCAACCCACCAGTACTTTCTCCAGAGACTGCCTGTTCCTCTGCATGAGCGAAACGTAGGTCTCTCCGGCGGCAAAGTCCTCCGCCGAAATATTATGGCAGCTGTGAAACTCCACCACCTCAAGCCCGGTATCCTCCGCAAGCACGTCCGCCAGCTTCCTGCCGGAAAGCTCTATGCAGAACACCGCTTTCACCGCGTCCGGCTGCCCCAGCTTATCCAGCAGGAACGCCATGGTCTGCGCCGACGGCTCGGTCTCGCTGCCGCACCCGGGGAACGCCGCATAGTAATTCAGACCGTAATGCCGGAAGAAATACAGCAGCGGAAATCTGTCGCCGAATATGAAATACCGCTCCTCGCCGGAAAGCAGCCGCTTCATCTCGCTGTCGATCACGTCGATCTCGCCGGCATAGTTCTCGGTGTTCGCAGATATCTCACCTGCGTTTTCCGGGAACAGCTCGCCGGCGCGCTTTCCCAGGGCTCTTACTATCGCGGCGGCGTTATCCGGGGAAGTCCACACATGCTCGTCGTATTCCTCGTCGTGCTCGTCTTCGTGGTCGTGATTTTCCTCATGCTCATGGTCGTGGTCGGTCTCCTGCATTCCCTCGGCTATCTCCTCATCGAGAAGCGAGACCGCGTCCGTCATTCTGAACGTTTCCACATCAGGCGCCGCCTGGAGCACGCTTTCCACCCACTGGTCGGACTCGCCGCCGTTGTACACGAACAGGTCGCAGCCGTTTATCTCTACGATGTCCTTCGCGGAGGGATCGTAGCTGTGGCTCTCCTGTCCCGGCTTCAGCAGCATCTTAACCTCCGCCGTATCGCCGAATACCTGCCGTGCGAAATCATACGCCGGGAATATCGTGGTCATGATAAGCAGCTTGTCGGCTTTGCTCTCGCTTTTATCTGTGTTATCCCCGGAGCAGCCGCACAGCGCCGAGCCAAGTGCGATAGCTGTAACAGCCGCAATAATTCTCTTTATCGTCATTCTTTCTCCCTGTCCCTTTGTTCAGATGTGTCCAGCTCTTGCTGGCAGCGGTCGCACAGCCCGTATATGACCGTCCTGCCCACGTCTACCAAGAATCCGTGCTCTTTTTCGATATGCTCCTGCATTTCTTTCATGAAGCCGCAGTCCATGTGTATCAGCTTCTGGCAGCGGTCGCATTTCAGGTGGAAGTGCGAACAGCACCTCTTTTCGTCCATCAGCTGATAGCTCGCCCCGGAACCGTCCCCGGTGAAGCGTTTGAGCACGCCCTGGTTCGCGAGTTTGGTCAGAGTGCGGTATACCGTAGCCTCGCCAACGCTCACCTCTCCGCTGGTGATTATCTCCCTGGCGGTGAAGCAGCTTCCTCTGTGCCTGCTGAAAAACTCAACGATCTCATCGCGCTGCTTTGTGTTGTAGTTATTGCGATCCACACCTCTCACCTCCTGCCAAATTGATTTTGATTTTCACTTTCAGTTTCACATTATATCACAGAAATTATTTCTTGTCAAGTTGTGTGGGAAAATTTGTTGCAATTTTATTATTAATGTGATATAATAAACGGAGAATTATCAGAAAAAGCCATGCCGCCGCGAAATACGCGTATCTGATAATTCCTATCACCGCTCCCACACAGCAGAAAGGCTGGTGCGCTATGCTGGAATACTGCATGTGCCCTAAATGCGAGCACATGATAATGCTTGATTCGGATCTCGCGACAGGCTTCTGCCTTTACTGCGGAACGCACATCGCGTACCAGGAATCCCGTGAGTTCCTGCTGGAAGGACTAAAGAGCACTCTCCCGGACGAACTGAAGCTGGAAGCCGACCTCAGCGAGCTTATCGACGAGGACGACGCGCTCCAGGACAGCTACGGCACGGAGGAATGCCGGCAGGAATGCGCCAAAGCCGGGGAATACCTGGGGAAATGGGATTTTGCAAACGCTTTCAAACATTACTCCGCCGCGCTGGAATGGCTGCCGAAGGATTTTGAGGCGTGCTGCGGCAGAATGACCTCGGGCATACTAAAGCTGAACGATGTCGAAAACTGGCAGCAGCGCCTTGAAGACTGCACCTCGCTTATCCGCAGCCAGTCCGACTGGAACACCGCGCAAAAGGCGCTGGAATACGCGTTCGACATACTTCAGCGGTTTCTCTCAAAGGGCGGACGGTTCGTGTCGCCGGTGTATACCTTCGGTTTTTTCAGGGCGGTGACCGAGAGCTTTCCCATGCTTCGGGAAAGAGTGGCGATACTTCTCGCCCACTGCGTCAATATCGACAACGCGCCCTTTACCGACGCCGCCCGGCTGGATCACGAAACAACGCGCTTCGCCGTGGGAAGTTACCCAAAAGAGCCGGACAGAGAGCTTGCCGTGAAGCTGCTGCTCATCATGAAATACCACCCGGACAGCCGCCAGAAGCATACGCTTATCCGCGCCGTGTACGTATACGACCGGGAATGCTGGCTCAAAAACCACGATGAACAACGGATAAACGACGTACTGGATTTCCTGGACGGAATGTTCTCCGGGGACTACTCCCTCGACGACAGGAAGGCGGCTCTGCACGCAGGCGCTGATTTGCTGCTGATGAACGCGCTGGAGCCCGGCTCCACGGAGCGAGAGAAGCTGATATTCCTCACCAGGGTGTATTCCTGGCAGCAGATGAAAAGAATGGAGCATTTTTTCAGCGGAAGCGCGTTCTTTAACCGGCTTCTTCTGGACATATACCTTGAACAAAAGGGTGCAAGCCCGTTGACCGCAGAATACCGCCGTATCCGTAAAAAGCTGGATACGATTTCCGATCAGAAAGGATAGACCAATATGGCTAACATGAAGAAACTCACCCGTGACTATGGCGAGATAATCTGGACAGGAAAAAAATGCATAATGGGTATGCCGATATCGTTCACACGATATATCCTGACTGACAGCAGGCTCATCACCCGCGTCGGACTGCTGAGCCTGAAAGAGGACGAGATCGAGCTTTACCGCGTGTACGACAAGTCTGTGAAGCTCCCCTTCGGTCAGAGGATCGTGGGGTGCGGCACTATCACGCTTCTCTCCAAAGACAGCGACACCCCCAGCAAGATCCTGCAATCCATTAAACGCCCCAGAGAGGTAAAGCGCCTGCTTGACGCCGCCGTGCAGGAGCAGAGGGACAGGTACAGCGTGCGCGGACGCGATATGATGGGCGCTTCCTCGCATATGCAGGATCTCGACGGCGACGGTATCCCCGACGATCCGCACTGCTTTGCAGATAACGACGATATCAACTGACTGAACAGCATTTTTCCGGCACAGATCGCAGCTGATAGCACATTCTGTACCGGCAGCAAGATGATCAAACAAAGGAGAAATATCAATGTCAGACAACAAGGAAGAACTGAATGTCTGCCTGATGAACGACTCATTTCCGCCAGTGATCGACGGAGTTGCGACCACTATCCTCAATTATGCGGAAATAATCAACGATAAGCTGGGCAAGGCAACAGTCGTTACCCCCGAATATCCCAACGTACAGGACGATTTTCCGTTTCCGGTGGTGAGATACCCCAGCCTTTCAGTGACAGAAAAAATATGCAGCTACCGCATGGGGTATCCGTTTTCCGCAAGCAAGCTGGATTCCCTGACCGGAAGCGGCTTTGACCTTATACACACCCACTGCCCTTTTGCGTCTATGGTCATGGCGAGGGTGCTGCGAAATAAAACGCACATTCCGATAGTATTCACATATCACACCAAGTTCGATATCGATATCCGCCGCGCCCTGCCCACAAAGCTGATGCAGGATCAGGCGATAAAAATGCTGGTGGCGAACATCTCCGCCGCCGACGAGGTATGGACAGTCAGCGAGGGAGCGCGTCAGAACCTCATCGACATCGGATATGTTGAGACAAACGACAGGCGCATTCGCATAATGGAGAACGGAGTGGATTTCCCGCGCGGCCGCGCCGACCGTGACGAGGTAGAGGCTCTGCGCGCCGATCTTGACCTTAACGGTCACGGGCCGGTATTCCTGTTCGTGGGCAGACTGCTGTGGTACAAGGGTTTCCGCGTTACTCTGGACAGTCTGAAGATCCTCGACCAGCGCGGCACAGACTTCCGCATGATGATAGTCGGTGACGGCGCAGACCATGAGGAGATCGAAAAATACGCCCAGGAACTGGGACTTTCCGATAAAGTGATATTCACCGGCGCGGTTTACGACCGAGAGGAGCTTCGAACCTACTATACCGCAGGAGACCTGTTCATATTCCCGTCGCTCTACGACACCAACGGCATCGTCGTGAGAGAAGCCGCGGCGTGCGGAGTACCCTCGGTGCTTATAAAGGGAAGCTGCGCCGCTGAGGGGATAACCCACCACCGCACCGGAATACTCGTGGACAACACCCCGGAGGCTATCGCCGAGGAGCTTCAGTTCGCAGCGGAGCACCCAGATGAAATCCACCAGATGGGCGAACACGCGATGAACGAGGTTTACATGTCCTGGGAGACCTCTGTCAGAAACGCCTACGACCGCTATGGCGCGGTGATCGAAAACTGCCGCAGCGGCGCCACCAGTAACTACGAATCAGGATTGCAGCAGGACTTCTTCGCCGGCATAAGCAAAATGACTGACGCGGTGCAGCTGTTCCGCAGTATTCCGGCAGTATCCGCGATACGCGAGAGCAATTCCCGGAGCCTTGCGAAACGCCGCGCCCGTAAGGAAGAAAAGAAAAAGAAATCAGAATCTGAGGAATGACCGGATACCGGGCGGTGCGGCTATCTCCCCCGGGTCGCGGTTTATTCGGAGTGGTGTGATCATGCAAAACATGAAGCTGAGCTTTTTCACGAAGGACGAGAGCTTTCCGCTGTTCATACAGTTCGGGCGGCATGATATCCCGCTTTTTGTGCACGGGCACGAGGATTTCTTCGAGCTGGTGACCGTCCTTGACGGCAGCGCCGAGCATATCGTGGACGGCGAACGCAGCGTCATCAGCAAGGGCGATGTGTTTGTGATAGGCAACGGTATTTCCCACGGCTTTGACTCGCCGGAGGGGCTTCGGATCTGCAACATAATGTACCGCCCCGAAATGCTTTTCCCCGGGGACTCCGACATTCGCCAGCTGCCGGGATTTCACGCGCTTTTCCTGCTGGAGCCGTACCTCAGCAGCACGCTGCATTTCCAGAGCAGTCTGCGTCTCACTCCGGCGGAGCTTGCCCGGGTTCTGCCCATAATCAACGCCGCCGAGCAGGAATACACCTCCGATCAGCCCGGCAGAAAAACCATGGTGCTGTCTCTCGTAAGGCAGCTTGCTGTGCTGCTCTCCCGGCTGTACGACTGCCCGACAAAGCCACGGGAAATAGCAGGGATAGCGGACGCAGCAGCTTTTCTGGAGGCGCACTATAATGAGGATATCTCGGTGGCAGAAGCCGCGGCGCGGTCGCATTATTCCCAGCGGCACTTTATCCGGCTGTTTACCTCGGTCTACGGCGTAACTCCCCAGAAATACCTGCTTAATGTCCGGCTGCGCCACGCCGGTGCACTGCTCAGGGACAGCTCGCTTTCTGTGACTGAAACAGCGCTGCGCTGCGGATTTTCGGACTCGAACTATTTCAGCAGGATATTCAGGAAATATACCGGAAGTTCCCCAAGCGATTTCTCCAGAAACAAATAATACTAATAACCATTTAAATTCAGGAAATCTTTGCAGAAATCCAGCACCGCTATCTAGGGAAACGCTGATTAAAACAAAATCGCCCCGTTCAAACCCGCATACTCACGCGGCTGATTTTGTTACGCTGCGCTTTAATCAGCGTGTCCCTAGATATCGGTACTGTCTTTCCGCAAATTTTTTCCTTCATTCAAACGGTTATTGGTATGAAAATGGGACTGTTCATATGATACAGTCCCAGTTATTTTCAGCGGATATAATCCCCTAGTGCCGAAATAAGCGCGTCTATCTCCCCGTCCGTGCCGATAGTTATACGCAGGCGGTTGTCAATACGCTTCTTGGAGAAGTAGCGGACGTAGATATCCCGGGTCTTGAGGTACTCCTGAATGTCCTTTGCGCGGTATTTGCTGTGTTCCGCAAAAAGGAAGTTCGTGGAGCTGTCCGCAACGTCAAAGCCCATTCCGCGAAGCTCTTTTGCAAGCCGTTCCCTGGTCGCAATGACCTTTTTCACAGTAGCGCTGAAATACT
Source organism: Oscillospiraceae bacterium (assembly GCA_022766785.1). Lineage (GTDB taxonomy): Bacteria > Bacillota > Clostridia > Oscillospirales > Ruminococcaceae > CAG-115. The sequence goes on along the minus strand of JALEOL010000008.1, from coordinate 15,361 downwards.
CCTCGTCCTCGACAGAAGCCACGCCTGCTGCGATCGCAATGCTGTCCAGCGGATAGGAATTGTAGCTGTCCTTTGCGGCGTACAGCGCGGAAATGATGTCAGTATTACCAAGCGCATAGCCTATCCTCATTCCTGCCATGGAACGGGATTTTGAGAACGTCTGGACGACCACCAGGTTCTCGTATTCCTTTAGCAGCGGAACAGCAGAAGTGCCGCCGAAATCCACATACGCCTCGTCGGAGATGACCACGCTGTCCGGGTTTGCGTCCAGAATTTCGCGCATGAAATCAAGCCCTCTGCCGATACTTGTGGGGGCGTTCGGGTTCGCGATGACCACGCCGCCGTTGGGTCGGGCGTAATCCGCGGCGTTGATGTTGAAGCTCTCGTCCACCGGAATGGTTTCATACGGTATTCGCAGCATATCGCACCACACCGGGTAGAATGAGTATGTAATGTCCGGATAGATCACCGGCTTCTCTGAATTGAAGAACGCCCGGAAGCACAGCGCCAGCACATCGTCCGAGCCATTCCCCAGGAACACGTTCTCCCGGCTCAGCCCGAAGCGCTTTGCAAGGGCGTCCGCAAGGGGCTTTGCATTCGCGTCCGGGTACTTTTTCAGGCTGCCGCCACGGAACTGCTCGATCGCGCGGATAACCCCCGGCGCAGGGGGATAGGGGTTCTCATTGGCGTTCAGCTTGATGAAATCGGTCTTGTTCGGCTGCTCGCCTGCCACATACGGCTCTATTTTTATCAGGTTGTCTTTCCAGCTCATGGAAACTGCTCCTTTCAGAAACAAAAACAGGCGGACGACACTAAGTCCTCCGCCTGAAATTCAGATATCACGGATCATTCAGCGTCGTCATCTTCGAGAGAGAACTCGAGATGGGCGCCGCAGTTGGGGCAGTCAAGCTGCTCGTTTGCAGCCTGCTCATAGTCGAAGCGGATAGTGTTGCCGCACTTCGGACAGGTGGTCTCGTACATGTCGTCCAGCTCCTCGTCGAAGTCGTCGTCATCGTACTCGTCATCGTCATCAACGCCGTATACCTCGTCCTCAAGGTCAGAAACACTTTCCTCGAGATCGGTCATAACGTCAGCAACGTCGTCCAGCTCCTCGTCTACCTCTGCAAGATTTTCTGCGATATCGCCGAGAACATCAACGATAGCCGCCAGCACCTTGCCCTCCTTGGTGGACTCGTCCAGGGCGAGACCCTCAGCAAGACCCTTGATATAAGAAACCTTTTCACCGATCGTCATAATTATCATTCCTTTCATGTTGCGGACAAAGCCACGCTCCGTCCTTTAACTCCAAAGAATATACGATACAGGAACGGGACTTACTTTACACGCTCCATGTATTCGCCGGTCCTGGTGTCGATACGAATGAACTCGCCCTCGTTGATGAACAGCGGAACGCGGATCTCAGCGCCGGTCTCCAGAGTTGCGGGCTTGGTCGCGTTGGTCGCGGTGTTGCCAGCAAAGCCGGGGTCGGTCTGGGTGATCTGAAGCTCAACGAAGTTCGGAGGCTCAACGCCGAACACCTTGCCCTTGTAGGACAGAACCTTGCACACCATGTTCTCCTTGACGAACTTGAAGTTGTCGCCAACATCGGAAGCGTTTACGGGAACGTCCTCGTAGGTCTCGGAATCCATGAAGTGATAAAGCTCGCCGTCGGAGTAGGTGTATTCCATATCCTTTCTCTCAACGTAAGCGGTGGGGAACTTAGCGGTGGGGTTGTAGGTCTTTTCTACAACGGAGCCGGTAATAACGTTTCTCACCTTTGTTCTTACGAACGCAGCGCCCTTGCCGGGCTTAACGTGCTGGAACTCGATGATCTGCATTACATTGCCGTCTTCCTCGAATGTCATGCCATTTCTGAAATCTCCTGCTGTGATCATAGTAGGGAACCTCCAAATTATTAGTATTATGCGGCGCCGTTCGATGATATGCGCCGGCTTATCCGGAGGGTACCCACATTCTGGAAATCCCTTCCGTATAATTCTATCTATATTATTTTACCCTATTTCGCGTAATTTTTCAAGCCCTTTTTAGAAAAAAACCGGAAAAATTATATGTGAATAAGATTTTTTGTGGATTTCGTGAGATTATCGCAGCCATTTTCTGTAACTACTACCATATCTTCTATGCGGACGCCGTATTTACCGGAAATATAAGCCCCCGGCTCAACGGTCACGATCATGCCCGGTTTCAGCATTGAACGGCTGCGCTGGGACAGAGTAGGCTGCTCGTGTATCTCAAGCCCCACGCCGTGACCCAGCCCGTGCCCGAAATACCTGTCATAGCCGCCCCACGCCGCCAGAGTTGCCCTTGCAACGCTGTCCACGACCTTGCCGTTGATTCCCGGCTTCACTGCCTTTATGCCGTCCTGGTTGGCGTAATACACGGCGTTGTACAGCTTTTCCATCTCCGGCGACACCTGACCCACCGCCAGGGTACGGGTCATGTCGCTGTGGTAGCTGTCCACCACCGCGCCGAAATCCAGCGTCAGGAACTCGCCCTCGTTCAGTTTCTTGTCTGTGGGAACCGCATGGGGCGAAGCGGAATTCACCCCGGAAGCCGCGATAGTCTCGAACGAAAGATCGTCCGCGCCGCAGTCCATCATGTAGTAATTCAGCAGAGCCGCGACCTGCTTTTCGGTCATATCACGGCTGATATTGTCCACCAGCCGCTCGAAAGCCCGTTCAGCGATACGCTGTGCCTTTACGATAAGCGCGATCTCTTCCTCGGTCTTGATTATCCGCATGTCCCAGATGAACTGCGACAGCTCCGGCGAAGCGTCCAGCTCGACAAAATGCAGCTTGTCGCGGTATTCGTTGTATTCGGTCAGGGTCATGTAGTCGCTCTCGACCATCAGCCTGCGGATATTATGCTTCAAAAGCAGGTCGGTGAGCTGAGTGCGCATGTCCTCCAGAAGCATTACCCGGCAGTCCGTCACACGCTGTTTTGCCTTGTCAAAGTACCTGGAGTCGATGATGAGATAGCTCTGCTCCTTTGTCACCAGAATTACTCCTGCCGAGGACTTGAAACCGCAGAAATACCGCCTGCTGACGTCCGATGTGATAAGTGCGCCGCACTCGTTCCCGTCCAGCTTCTGCTGTAATCTTCCGATATTAGTCATGGCAGCCACCCAGGATATTATCCAGAGCATACAGTGCCAGGACATAGCTGTAGCTGCCGAAGCCCGCTATCGTACCACGGCATACCGGGGCTATCACGGAATTCTTCCGGAAATCGTCCCGGCTGTTGACATTCGACAAATGCACCTCGACCACCGGAATCCTTATCGCAGAGATAGCGTCCCGGATAGCGTAGCTGTAGTGAGTATACGCACCGGCGTTCAGTATTACCCCGGCGCAATCAAGCCGGGATTCGTGCAGCCTGTCAATAAGACCACCCTCGGAATTGCTCTGGAAGAAAATCGGCTCAAATCCCATTTCACGGGCTTTTTCGTCCAGCATGTCATTAATGGAATTTAGCGTTTCACTGCCGTAGATATTCGGCTCACGCTCACCCAACAGGTTCAGATTAGGCCCGTTCATAATAAGTATTTTTTTCATGAAAACACCCCCAGCTCAAAGGCTTTCAAAATAACGTTTCATTTCTGCGGCGTCCTCAGCCTGAGTGCCGGCGGATTCGCAGATTATCGAGGGCTGCATATTGCGGTCGTGTATCTCCTGCATCAGCGGCTGATACTCCGGGCCGAACTGCGTGTCCTCAAAGGTAAGGTGGCGCTTTTCGCCCCCCGCGGTGTACTCTATGCGACTGAAATGGATATGCATATTATTCAGCCGCTCGCTTCCAAGCGTATTCCCGATAAGGTCAAGCATTCCGGCGTAGTCCTCGCGGCAGGTGATACCCCCGTGAGTCCGCGCGTATAAATGCCCGAAGTCCACTGTCGGCAGGAACCTCTCGTCAACTGCGCAAAGCTCCAGTACCTCCTCCAGCGTTCCCAGCTGGTTCACCTTGCCCATAGTCTCCGGGCAGATGATGATTTCCGAAAGACCCTCGCTGTCCAGCCGCTGCTGCGCCAGGCGAAGCGTGTCCTTTGCAAGCTCTGTTGCCTGCTCCCTTGTCATTTTTGAGCAGCTGCCGCTGTGGACGACTATCTTTCTTGCGCCCACGGAATGTGCCGCCTGCGCCGATTGCAGGATATACTCCACGCTTTTGAGCCGCGTTTCCTCCTCGACGGAAGAAAGCGAGATGAAATACGGCGCGTGAAGCGTGACATATATCCCGTGCTCCTTTGCAAGCCCGGGAAGCAGCGCCGGGGTCTTTTCACTGAGCCTTACGCCCCGTCCGCACTCTATCTCATAGCCGTTCAGCCCAAGTCCGGCAAGGTACTCCGGAAGCTGCTCCGGGAATTTCCGCTTTCCCCAGCTCTCGGAGTTCCCCCCGGGTCCAAAAGATATACTCATTACTTCTCCTCCAGCTTTGAATAATCCCTGTGGAACACCAGGCTCTCGACCTTGCGTTTCAGCCGGAACGTCCAGGTCTTTTCCAGGTGGAACGGCTCGACAAGCACCGTTCGTATCCCGGCGAGATTTCCTGCCATGACGTCGGTGAATATCTGGTCTCCCACCACCAGGGTGTTTTTTTTCTTCACGCCCATTACCTTTACCGCGCGGTTCACTCCAAAGGTCAGCGGCTTCGCGCCGTTTGCGGTGAACTCCAGCCCCAGCTTCGCCGCAAGGGGTGCCACACGCTTGTTGGTGTTGTTGGACACCACGCGCATCTTTATCCCCAGGGAGCGCATTTTGTCCAGCCACTCGTCCACGCCTGCCTCTGCGGCGGGATTTCCGTGCATAGAAAGTGTGTTGTCCATATCCAGCACGAGAGCCCTGACGTGGTTCTCCCTCAGGAACTTCTCGTCGATCTGCAGAACGCTTTTCAGCCAGAATGTCGGCTTAAACAGCATGGGTGCCCTCCTTAAAACAATTAAACCGGACAGGTGTACTGCCCGGTTCAACCGTTGTGTTTTAGTCGCACTAAGTCCGGAAAAATCAGAACTTACGCTTGCGAGCAGCTTCGGACTTCTTTTTACGTTTTACCGAAGGCTTCTCGTAATGCTCTCTTTTACGAACCTCAGCAAGAACGCCGTCCCTTGCGCATGAACGCTTGAAACGCTTCAGAGCGGTATCAAGAGATTCATTTTTGCCCAGACGAATTTCTGCCATCTATATTTCCCTCCCTTTGCCAAGAGGCATAGGTTTTCTACATAATAGTAGCTATACAAAAAGTATATACTTAATTATATCGCAAAAGCCACGATTTGTCAAGGCGAAATCGGAAATTTATACGCTTTTTTTGATTTTCGTTATTTCTGCCAAATCCTGTTGTTGAAAATTAGTGCTTTGCGACATAACGCTAAACAAAACGCCTGATAGAGCCAATTACAGCTGATTACGGATCATTCCGCGATCATGCCGGAGATATCCACCGGCGTGCCGTCTGCCCACAGACGCTCCAGCTGGTAGAAATCACGGGTCTCCTCCAGGAAAACATGCACGATGATATCATAGTAATCCAGCACGATCCAGGTCTGGCTCTGGTAGCCCTCAATGCTTCTGGGCTTCACGCCCTTTTCGCCGAGCTGGTACTCCACCTCGTCCGCCAGCGCCTTTACCTGCGTGGTGCTGGAAGCGGAGGCGATTACGAAGTAGTTTGCAAGTATCGTCAGATCCTCCACTTTAAGGGCGGTGATGTTCTTTGCTTTTCTGGAATCAAGCGCCTTTACAGCGATCTCAAGTTCTTCTCTGTCGGTCATAGGATCTCCTTGTCTTTATTGTATTTCAGATAATAGTTGTAAGCCTCGAATGTGTAATGCGGAATATGTCCGCACTTTTTACAGACGTCCATGATATTATACGCGAGAGCCACCGCCATAGCCTTGTCAAGGTCGTTATGGCATATCTTGCGGAACTTTTCCACGTCCTTATAGTTTCGCTCAGCGGATATCATATCCCCGAGATAAACTATCTTCTCCAGCAGCGTCATCTTGGCGCAGCCTATCGTGTGGAAGCGAATGCCGGCGAGTATCTCCTCGTCGCTTATTCCAAGCTTGTCCCGGCAATACGCCGCGCCCGACACGGCGTGCCACAGCGCCGGAGTGTCGATCTCCGCCGGGTCGGGCTGAAAGCCGCTGTCCACGGTCATCTGCTTCTGGCGCTCCGGGAGATCCTCCTTCATGATGTCGTGGAGCATTCCGGCGAGGTAGCAGCGCTTCTTGTCGCCGCCAAACCTGTCCGCGAGGTCATAGCAAGCCTCCGCAACGTTCATTGTATGTGTGAAGCGCTTTTTGGACAGCCGCTCCTTTAACCTATCCTCGTAGTCGTCAAATTCCTTGTATCTGCTCAATAAAAAGACCTCCGTGATATAGAGATATTCTATAAATCTATGTCAACCTTATATTCCTCGTCAATAAGGATATAGCTGACGCTGTGTTCTTTGCACCGCTTCAATATTTCAGCGTTGTCCCGCATAAGCAGCTCCGGCGTACAGTGATCATCATCAAGCCGGCTCTCCACGACATTCGCATACTGCCTGATCTCGCTGAAATGCTCCCGGATATACCTTTCGCTCATCACAAGGCAATAATACCTGATATTTTTCAGATATTCCGGATCAAAATCCCTCTGCCAGTCAAACGGGATATAGCAGCCCTCAACGATAAGGTTCTGCCTGTTCTCCACAGCGGTCTTGATCATCTCCCGGACGATACGCCACAGATAGTCGGTCAGCAGATCATCAGCGCTCAACGGCGTGAGATCGGTATTTCTGCTGCGGATAAGCCCCATTTTAAGGTGGTCTATGGACAGATACGGGTATCTGTACTTCTCCAGCAGCTTTTGCGCAAGCGCAGTTTTTCCTGTGTGGGAAGCTCCGGTTATCAAAACGATCACTAACGCTTTCCTCCGTTACGGCTCTTTCCAAAATCCACCTTTGTGGAAATTCTCGTTACCAAGCGGCTTTGCGGTCAATCTAAAGACAACACAGCCGTCAGGGCAGACGATAGTCTTGCTGTATCTGCCGTCGCCGCCGAGGTTCTCAAGGTCGCCGCCGCTGCGTACTGCTTCCATGAGCGGATATAACATCATCATGGTCTTGCTGCAAATACCGTAGCCGTCAGCGTTCACCGGGCAGCCGTAGGTGCAGCGGTAGGTGTCGCCGATCTCCTCGCCGTTGCGGCAGTAGTGCTCGGTATGATCTCCTCTGAGATAACCGGTCACCTCGACTTCGAACTCGTACTCCTCGTCATACCATTTCTTCATCGTCATTCACCAATTACTTATCCCCGGTGCCGGAATACAGTCCCTTTTCCCGGATATATTCCGCAACACCATGCGGCACCATTCCGGAGATATCTCCGCCATCAGCGACAGTTTTTCTGACCTCGGTGGAGGACATCTCTATCACCTGCGTGGGGAACACCTTTATGCGCCCCAGCTCGTTTGCATATTCCATCATGTCCGCAAGGCTGTCGCTCTCTCTGGCGGCGGCGCAGACCTTCGTTTCCTTTAACAGGGACTCGTACTTATACCACTTGTCAAAGCTGAACAGCATATCGCCGCCGATAAGCAGGAACAGCTGCTCGTCCGGGTACAGCTCTTTCAGTGCGCGCACGGTGTTTATCGTGTAGCTTGTGCCGCCTAAGCGCACCTCGATATCGCTGACCTCTGCGCCGGGGATATGCCCGAACGCGCGTCTGCACATCTCCGCCCTGTCCTCAAATGGGGCGAGATCCGTGTGCTTGTGGGGTGAAACGTAGGTCGGAATTATCAGCAGCCTGCGCAGCTTCAGCTGCTTCACCGCTTCCTCGGCGAGCCTTACATGACCGTTATGCACCGGGTCGAACGCTCCGCCGAAAATGCCGGTCTTTTTTACGTTATCGTTCAAGCTCTATCACCCTCTTTTTCGGGTCTTTGCTGCGCCGCCACAGCACGAATTTCCTGCCGATCACCTGCACCACGTCAGCCTTCAGCTGCTCTGCTATCTGGTCTGCAGCCTCTCTTGCGGTGAATTCGCAGTTCTCCTGCACGCCCGCCTTGATAAGCTCCCGGGCGTTGAGCGCGTCGTCAAGCTGCTTTACCAGCTCCTCGCCGATGCCCTGCTTTCCCACAAAGAAAATAGTATTGTAGCTCTGCGCAATGGAACGCAGCTGCGCCCTCTGTTTACTTGTCAGCATTAACCGAATTTCTCCTTTAAGATCTTGGCAAGCTGCTCAAACGCCCTTGCCCTGTGGCTTATCTCATTCTTCTCGTCCTCGTCAAGCTCCGCCATGCTCCTGTCCTCGTCCACCATGAAAATGGGGTCGTAGCCAAAGCCCTTGCTTCCGGTCATCTCGTCGCCTATGTAGCCCTCGATCTCACCGGTAACGGAATACTCGTCGTCCTCTGCATAAATAAAGTATATCGAGCAGACAAAGCGCGCCTCTCTGAGAGGTCTGGAAACGCCGTGCATCTCCTCAAGCACCTTCTCGCAAAGCTCCTTGTCAGAAGCGCCCTCGCCGGCATAACGGGCAGAATAGATGCCCGGAGCGCCGTTGAGAAAGTCTATCTCAAGTCCACTGTCGTCTGCAATGGTCGGGAGCTTTGTCGCCTCGAACACCGCGCGAGCCTTGATATGGGCGTTCTCCTCAAAGGTATCGCCGTCCTCGATTATCTCATCTGTGAAGCCTGCCTCACGCATCGACATCACGTCAAAGCCATACGGCTCCAGGAGTTTTCTGAACTCCCGGATCTTTCCCTGGTTGTTGGACGCAATTATCAGCCGCTGTCGGACAGGCGTCGAGGCGGCAGGTTTTTCTTCGCCGGATCTGTGAAGATGTTTCATAAAAAATCCTTTCCAGTTTAATGCACCTTTCCGGTGCGTATTTCACCCGAAAAACGGGGGATCATTCGAACAGCGCCTGGACATAATCCTCAGGCACGAACGGCTGCAGATCGTCGATCTTCTCGCCGACTCCGACAAGTTTTACAGGTATGCCGAGTTCGTTCTTTATAGGTATTATTATACCACCTTTTGCCGTTCCGTCAAGCTTTGTGAGCACAATTCCTGTAATTTCAGCACTTTCACTGAAAAGTTTAGCCTGATTGACTGCATTCTGTCCAGTAGTCGCGTCAAGCACCAATAAAGTTTCAACGCAGGCGTCCGGCACCTCACGGTCGATGACCCGCGCGATCTTTTTAAGCTCCTCCATGAGGTTCTTCTTGTTGTGAAGTCTGCCTGCGGTATCGCAGAGTACTACGTCCGCGCCCCTTGCCTTTGCAGCGCTGAGTGCGTCGAACACCACCGCCGCCGGGTCGCTGCCTTCGGTGTGCTTTATGAGATCCACCCCGGCACGGTCAGTCCAAACGTTCAGCTGGTCGATCGCCGCCGCGCGGAATGTGTCCGCCGCCGCAACAATCACCTTTTTGCCCTGGGCTTTGAGGTTCGCCGCCAGCTTGCCGATCGTGGTGGTCTTTCCGGCACCGTTCACGCCTATCACCATGATGACCGACGGCTTTGTGTCAAGTTTAAGCTCGTTTCCGCCGGTGAGCATCTCCGCGATTATCTCCCGGAGCAGCTTCTTCACTTCCGCAGGATCTGTAGTTCCGGTGCGCTTTACCGCCAGGCGGAGCTTGTCGCAGATCTCCATTGAGGTCTCCGCGCCGATATCCGAAAGTATCAGCGTTTCCTCCAGCTCCTCAAAGAAATCCTCGTCTATCTTCGTGAAGCTGTTCATCAGCAGCTCCAGCTTGCTCATGAAGCCGTCCTTGGTCTTTTTCAGACCGTTTTTCAGCTTCTCGAAAAAGCCCATTTTCTTAGGGGCTTCCTCCTGCTCCTCCGGCTCGTCATTCTCCGGCTGGGCTTCCTCCGCCTGGGGTATCTCCTCCGTTTCAGGGGGAAGCTCCGGTTCTGCTATCGGCTCTTCGGGCGCTGCTTCAGCTTCGGGAGCCTGCTGCGGAGCGTCCTCCCCCGTTTCGCCGGGAATATCACTGTCAGACGGCTGAGCCTGCTCCTGCTCTGCGGCTTCGCTCTGCCGGAGTTCTTCATCGTCGTCCTCCTGCTTTTTCTTCTTCTTGAATTTATCGAAAAATCCCATAGATCCTCCATTCCGGATATTGTTATAATTTACCACGTAAGGCGGCACATTCAATTCCAAATTCCGCATTCCGCATTCCGAATTTTATTTAAGTTCCACATCAAGCTCGTCCGCAAGATCCCTGCGGAGCAGTCTCGACACGCCCTTTTCCTGCATGAACACGCCGTACAGCACCTTGCAGCCCTCGATAGTTCCGCGGCGGTGGGTTATGACCATAAGCTGGGTCTGGCTGCTGAACTGGTTGAGATAGGTTATGTACTTGTCCACGTTCACGTCGTCAAGCGCCGCATCCACCTCGTCCAGCATGCAGAACGGCGTGGGACGGTGTTTCAGTATCGCGAAGTAGATAGTAATTGCAACCATAGTCTGCTCACCACCGGAGAGGGATATCAGGTTCTTGATGACCTTTCCGGGCGGTGCTGCAAGAATTTCTATGCCGGAATTGAGCACGTCCTCCGGGTCGGTGAGCTTTAATTCACCGTGCGCTCCGTCCCCGAAAATGCTGACGAATATCTCCTTGAAGCTCTTGTTTATCTCCTCGAAGCTGTTCAGGAAACGGGTCTTGATATCCTCGGTGAGGTCGGAAATGAGCCGCTCCAGCTCCCGCTTGCTCTTTTCGATGTCCTCAAGCTGTGCGGTCTGGAACTTGAAACGCTCCGCCACCGTGCGGTATTCCTCTATCGACTCCATGTTGACGTTGCCGAGAGCCGAAATGCGCTTTCTCAGGCTGTCCAGCTCATTCTCTGCCGCAAGCAGGTTTTCAAGCGGCTTCGCCTGCTCCAGTGCCATTGAAACGGTCAGGTCGTAGCTGTCCAGCAGCATTGCAACTATCCGCTCCTGCTCCCGGACTTCGCCGGTGCGGCGCTCCTCCAGCCGGGCGGTTTCCCGGGCGAAATGCTCCTTATGTGAGTTCGCCTCGTTTATATCCCGGTGCATCTGACCTATGCTTAATTCAAGCTGCTCTATTTCTGACATTGAACGGCTGATGTCCGCTTCCTTGTCGGTAAGCTCGCCGCTGTGCTGCTCTATCTCTTTCTTTATTCGCTCGATATCCACCCGGATACGGCTGTCGTCCTTATCCAGCGCCGCCATAGTTTCCTTGTAGCTGTCGCTGCTCTGGAACAGCGCCCGGCGGTTTTCCTCCCGGGTGCGTATCTCTACCCGGAACGCGTCAATGTCCTTTTCGGCAGCCACCCGGTCTAGATTTATCTGTGACAGCTTATCCGACAGGCTCTTTATCTGAGCCGCAGCAGTTTCGCGCTCGCTGCCGGACTGTTTCTGCTGCTCCTCAAGCTGCGCTATCTGCTTGTCGCAGGCTTCCACTGCCGCCCTGCTCTCGCTGAGCTGTGTGCCGTACTGCCTGATCTGCGCGTCAAAACGCTCCAGCGCCTGCCGCGCGGTGTTTTCCTGCTGCGAAAGCTGCTCTGCAAGACTGGTGAACTTCGACAGCTCTGCACGGGTGTTTATCTCCTGCGTGTCAAGGGCTTTCAGCTCGTCCTCCATGCCCTCTATTTCCATTGCGAATTTCGCTGCCTCCGCCTGATACTGACGGTAAGACTCGTTCTTCTCCGCAAGCCTTTTCCTTAGCTCAATGACCTCGCCGTAAAGCGCGTCCTTTTCCTGCTTTCTTGAAATAATACCCGCGCCGCTGCTCCGGCTTCCTCCGGTGAAAGAACCGCCGGCGTTGACCACCTGACCGTCAAGGGTAACTATGCGGAACTTCGCCCCGTACTTCCTGCTCAGATACGCCGCTGTGTCAATGTCGTCAACTATCGCGGTAAGCCCCAGCAGATAGCTGATAATGTTCCGGTATTCCTCATCGCATTCCACAAGGTCGCTGGCAATTCCCTCAAAGCCCTGCTCCGACTGGAGGCGCGACTCGTTGAGATACCGCCCTTTCATTGCGGTGATAGGGAGCATTGTGGCACGCCCGGCATTGGTTTCTTTCAGAAATCTGATACAGCGCTTCGCGGTTTCCTCGCTGTCAACGATAATGTTCTGCATTGCCGCGCCCAGCGCCGTTTCTATCGCCACGATATACTGCTCGTCCATGCTGACTACATCAGCGACCGTGCCGTGAATGCCGCCCATTCTGCCCTGCTGTGAAGCCCTCATAAGCTCCTTGACGCTGTGGGTGTAGCCCTCCATGCTCTTTTCAACGTCCTCCAGCAGCTTGTAGCGCTTCTGCTTGGTGTCAAGCTCGTCCGCCACCTTGTCCGCTTCGGACTTAGCCTCGTTCATGCGGCGGACTTTTCCCTCGTTCAGCCTTTGATAGCCGGAGAGCCGGTTCTGCTTTGCGGCGCGCTGTTCCTCTATTTCAGAAAGCGCCTTTTCTGCCGCCGCTTTGCCGTCGGAGTATTCTTTCAGCTTAGCTTCTGCGTTCTCCGCGTCACTCAGGAACGCCTGCTTCTGCGCTTCTGCTTCTGCCGCAGAACGCTCCGCCTGCACCGCCTTAACGTCCGCTTCGCTGCGCTCACGATAAGCCTGCGCCAGCTTCTGGTCAAGCTCGGAATACTGCTTGTCGCTCTCGGCGTTCAGCTCCGCGATCTCGGTCAGCTTTGCCTGAGTTTCAGTACGCTGCCGCTCCATTGCGGCTAATTCAGCCTGCTTGTCCTCGATTTTCTGGTGGAACTCTTTTATACCCTCGTCAAAGCTGCGGCTGCTTTCCTCGGCGTTTGCTATCTGCTCCGCAAGCTCTTTCCGGCGGCTTTCGTTGTGCTTCAGGTCATTTTCAAGCACCTGAATACTGGAACGCTTGTCCGCGATCTCGGTGTTGACAGCCTCCCGGCTTCTGCGGAAACGCTCCAGCTCCGCCTGGATACGCTGCTTCTGCTCGGTGCTGCTGTCGATATTCTCCTGTAACTTCTCCGCGTCCTTTTCGTAGTGCTCGCACTCCGCGCGGTTGAGCAGCAGATCGTCGTCCAGCTTCTTTATCGCGGAGCGCCGTTCCTCATAGTGAGCCGCGCCGACTGATATTTCAAGGTCTTTTTTCTGGTCGAGAAGTTCTGCGGCAAGCACCGCCTTTTCGCTCTGCCTTTTGAGAACGGGCAGGCGCTCCTCGTCAAGTCTTATTATGTCCTTCTGGCGCAGAATGTTTTCCTCTGCGCTCGTCAGCTCCTTTTCGGCTTCTGCTTTCTTGTGCAGGAAAAGCGAAATTCCTGCCGCCTCCTCAAAGATCTCGCGCCGCTGAGTTCCCCTTGCATTAACGATTTCCGCAACTCTGCCCTGACCGATTATCGAATAGCCGTCACGCCCAAGACCCGTGCCGAGCAGCATTTCCTGAATGTCTTTAAGACGGGACTTCGCACCGTTTATCAGGTACTCGCTCTCGCCGCTGCGGTACAGCTTTCGGGAGATAGTCACCTCGTCCGCGTCCACCGGAAGCGCACGGTCGGTGTTGTCGATGCACAGCGCGACCTTCGCGAAGCCCATGGGTTTTCTGTCGGTGGTGCCGTGGAAGATAACGTCCTCCATTTTCTCGCCGCGCAGGGTCTTAGCGCCCTGCTCTCCCATTACCCAGCGCAGGGCGTCGCTTATGTTGCTCTTTCCGTTGCCGTTGCTGCCAACGACTGCGGTGGTCTGAGCGTCAAAATTCAGCACGGTCTTGTCCGCAAAGGACTTGAAGCCATGGATTTCAAGTGACTTAAAAAACATCAGTAACCTCGTATCAGCGCACCTCTAAATACGCTCCGTCAAGCGGCATAACACTGACCTCGTAGCCTAACTCACGCATTGCAGAGATATTGCAGCGCTTTTGTCCGACAGCCTTGCTGATATTGCGCCTGTCGGTAAATATCGTATAGCTGCCCTTTTCAAGAGGGAGCAGCCTTTCTTTCATGTCGTTAAGGAACATTCGGCTCTCCACGATCTCCCGGAATGCCGGGTGGTAAACTCCCCCCAGCATATCGCGCTCCACGTTTTCAGAAGCGTGAAGTCCCATGCGAATGACCCTTATTCCTGCCCGGTCAAACTCGCCGAGTAATTCAGCGCATAAGTCCACCGTCTGCTCAAAGCCGAAGCTGCGATACTCGCCGCGCTCATAAAGCGCCCCCAGCCTTGTCCCTTTCAGAATAACGGTGGGGTAAATGCGCACCGTGTCCGGCTTCAGCGCGATAAACTCCCGGCAGGTGAACCGCACCGCGTCCTCGCTGTCCTTATACAGCCCGGTCATCATCTGAAGCCCCAGTGATATGCCGCTTTCCCTTATCAGCCGGGAAGCCCTCCGGACGTCCTCTGCGGAATGCCCCCGCTCGTTTGCAGAAAGCACCTCGTCACACATGGACTGCGCCCCAAGTTCCACCGCCGTCATGCCGTATTCTTTCAGCAGCCCGGTGATATCCTCGCTAATGCAGTCCGGGCGCGTTGAGCAACGAATACCGGAATACACCCCCGGATAACGCTCCACAGCCGCCCTCGCGCACTCCAGCAGGCTCACCATATAGCCCCTCGGTATCGCGGTGAAGCTGCCGCCGAAAAACGCTATCTCCGCAGTCATTCCCCTGTCGGAAAGGTGCTGCGCCTGCCCGTCAAGAATCTCTGTTACCTCCTGCGGAGAGGGAGCATGCGCCGCCCCGGAAATGCTTTTCTGGTCGCAGAAGCTGCACCTGTGCGGACAGCCAATGTGCGGTATGAATATCGAAATATTAGTCCGTTTCATAGCCCATTAGCTCAATAGCTTCCTTTGCGGCAGCCTGCTCCGCTTCCTTTTTGCTCTGACCGCTGCCTGCGCCAATGCGCTGACCGTTGAGCATGACCTCCGCACTGAAGGTCTTGTGGTGAGCCTCGCCCTCTTCCTCGGTGACCTGATAGGAAATATGCTCCTCCGGGTTCTGCTGAATTATCTCCTGAAGAATGGTCTTGTAGTCGCCCAGCTTCACCTTGCCGCTTTTCAGCGCTTCGATAGAGGGCACGAATTTTAGTATGAACCTCTGCGCCTCGTCCATTCCTCCGTCAAGGAATATCGCTGCGATAAGCGCCTCGAATGCGTCCGCCAGAATAGAGCGGCGCTCCCGTCCTCCGGTCATCTCCTCGCCCTTTCCGAGCAGGATATAATCTCCCAGAGAAATGCGCTTTGCGAAGCTGTACAGCGAATTCTCACACACGATAGAGGCGCGGAGCTTTGTAAGCCCCCCCTCCGGCACGGAGGTCATATTTGTGAACAGATACAGCGAAACTGTGATCTGCAAAACACTGTCACCGAGGAACTCCAGCCGCTCATTGCTGCCGTTGTTCTTTCCCCCGGAATAGCTGGAATGCGTCATT
>JALEOL010000096.1 GCA_022766785.1 Oscillospiraceae bacterium | reverse complement strand
GCCGCGATCGCTATGATACCGATTACATGCTTTTTCATAATAACACGTTCCTTTCTGAGAGAGGCTTTTGTTTATGCTCTGATTTTATCACAAAAGCCCGAACGGATATATAAAAAAGCGAATAAAAATATCGCAGATTTATACTAATAACCGTTTAAACGAAGGAAAAGATTTGTTGAAAGACAGTACCGATATCTAGGAAAAGAAACGCAGGCGTACTGTATGTACGTCAAGTTTCTTTGACGAAGATAGCGGTGCTGGATTTCTGCAAAGATTTCCTGAGTTTAAATGGTTATTAGTATTAGTCGTCTTTGATATCCACTCCTGCTTTCATTCCCGAGGAAGAGTGAAAGTACTTCTCCCGGTACTGCTTCGGGGTCAGCCCTGTCTCCTCGCGGAATTTCTGTATAAAATGGCTGTGGGAGCTGAACGCAAGGAAATTGCCCACGTCCACCGCCTCATACTGTGAATATTTCAGCATCTGGCAGGCAGCGTCTATCTTTTTCTTGAGGATATATCGGTTTAGCGGTATCCCGGTCTCCGTCCGGAACAGCTTCGACAGATACTGCACCGAAAGCCCCAGTTCAGCCGCGATATCGCTTACCATCAGCTTCTCGTGCAAGTGGTCGTAGACGTACTCCATACACTTTGTGACCTGGTAGCAGTAGCTGCTGCTCTTTTTAAGCTTCGCCATTCGTTCGGTGAAATCGGTGATAAGCTCGGAATGTATCAGGTTTATCTCCTGCTCCGACGCGGCGGTATCCGCTTTTCTTATGTAAATATCGCTGAGATTGTACGCGGTCTCGCGCTCCATTCCGCCCTCCACGCAAAAGCGCGTGATGAACGACACGGTGATTATCAGGTGGTATCTCAGATTGCGCAGCCGGTCAGTGGACAGTACTCCGAAGCCCTCGCCGCCAAGCGGAGTGGACAGCGCTTTTACGCCGTTCAGATCGCCGCGCTTGACCGCCTCATAGAACCGCATTTCGTTTTCCACAGGGGTATGCTTCATGGAACTCTCGCGCATCTCGAATTCAATTCGTGAAAGCTCCTTATGCAATTTGCTCATGTCATTCTTCCTTTCATGTTTTCCTTATTATAAATGAAATGCTTTCCCTTGTTAAGATATATTATACAAAATTTTTTCGAGTTCGTCAAGAAATTCAGATAAACCGACGACAAAAATATTAAAATTCTGATATAAAGAAAGTTAGGTAAATGATATAATCTAATCAACGAAACGGAAAACAATTCCGGAGAAAGGAAGAATACATCATGAAAAAGAGCATTTCTATCATCGCATCTGTTGCAGCAGCTGCTGCAATCACCACCGCCGCGTCAGCATACGACATCAACACCGATCTCGGCTTCGGCTGGAGCACAAGCGTTACTATCGGTGCCGAGGAATTCGCTGACGTCACCACCGACACCACCGTTACCATCACCTACAAGACCGACGCTACACTCGCCGATCTCTCCGGTCAGGATTACTGGTGCATCAAGCCCATGGTAAACGACGCAGGCTGGCCTTTCATCAGCGATCTGAACGGCGTTGAGCTTTCCGAGAGCGGCGACAGCTACGTTATCGACGTTGAAAGCTCCTCTATCAGCTTCACTATCCCGGCGGACGCGCTGGAGCACCTCCAGGTTGCAGGCATGGCTATCATGGGTCACGGTATCGAACTGTACGAGATGACCTTCTCTGACGAGCCTGTTGCAGCTCCTGCAGAAGACGAACCCGCTGACACTGACGCTGATACCGGCGCAGCAGATACTACCGCTGACGATACCGCAGCAAACACCGAAACTACCACTCCCTCCAAGGGCAACCCCGACACCGGAGTACCCGGCGTGGCAGTTGCTGCAGGCGCGGCAGTTATCGCAGCCGGCGTACTTCTCGCTTCCAGAAGAAAGTAATATTACAAACGAAAGGACTGATCCTCATGAAATCACTCCGTAGAATTACAGCAGCAGCGGCAGCAATGTGCATGGTACTTGCGGTTGCCGGCTGCGAAGATGAGACTCCGGTAAGCGGTAATTCGTCAGGCGGCTCCTCCGCGACAAGCGGAAACGCTCCGGCACAGGCTACCACCGCAGCCACCACCGCAACCATGAAACAGGAAGACGCTGAAAAGATCGCAGAGATAGATATCGGCGCAGAAAAGCTCGAGAACGGTACTGTAAAGTTCCTGTCCTCCTGGGATCTCAACCCGAAGGAGGATCAGCCCATCGCTCCGGCTCTGGAGATGTTCCAGACCCAGTACGGCGGCAGGATAGAATACATCGAGACCCCCTGGGACAGCCGCTTCGACAAGCTGGCAGTACTGGTTCAGGCAGACGACTCCCCGGATATGTTCAGCGCAGGCGATATGGACGTATTCCCCAAGGGCGCTATGAACGGCATGTTCGATCCGCTGGACGACTACATTGATTTCAGCAGCGACCTGTGGGCACCCATGAGCGCAGTCAACGAACAGTTCGCGTTTGAAGGAGAGCACTATGTCGGCGCTGTTGACGTTGAGGGCGACTGCGTTATGTTCTACAACAAGAACACGATCATCGACAACGACCTTGACGACCCGGCAGAGCTTCTCAAAGAGGGCAACTGGACATGGGAAACCTTCTGGAACATGATGATAAAGTTCTGTGATGTTGACTCCGAGAAATTCGCGACAGACGGCTGGTGGTTCGAGGGTGGCTTCTCACTGACGACCGGAAAGCCCTATATCGGTATGGAGGACGGCAAGATCGTTCACAACCTCGACAACGCAATGATCGAAAAGGCGCAGGCTTTCATGCTGGATATGAACAAGAACAACCTGCAGTTCCCCAAGGCGCAGTATAACTGGCAGGTACAGCCCAAGCGCCTTTCAGAGGGCAAGACGCTGTTCTATCCTGTGGGACTGTACGCGATGTATCCTTACAACAACTACATTCAGGATTTCGCAAGCAGCCAGGCGGACGTAATGTTCGTTCCCATGCCGAAATGCCCCTACGCTGACGAATACTACCTCCCTGCAAGAGTATCCGGCTTCTCCCTCGTAAAGGGAGCAAAGAACCCCGAGGGCGTTGCTGCTTACCTCAACTGCGCAATGGCTACCCGCGACAGCGAGGCTGCCGTGGAGATCGGCAAGCGCCAGGCGTTTGAGGAGTACAACTGGACTCAGGAGCAGTGGGATATGTACCAGCTGGTAAACGAAATGACCGCCGAGCACCCCGTTATTGAGATGTACAACGCTGTTACTCCCAAGATAGGCGACCTTATCAACAACCCGATGAAGGAAGGCTACAACAGCGGCGCAAGCTGGACTCAGACCCGTGAAACAATACGCGCGGCAGTCCAGGCTGAGCTTGATTCCGCAAACGAAAAGCTCGCAGGCGTATGATCTGATTTCCGATCCTCCCATAAAATTCAAGAAACGGAGCCTTAACTTCAAGGTTCCGTTTCTCTTTTTATTGCACAGTCAAAAGCAGTCCAGAACCTGCTGCACCCACTTTTCCCCGTTATCCTCTAAAGCGGCGAATTTATCTGCGTGCAGGTCTATCCCGGCTTTACGCGCCTGGGAATGCTGCTGCGCCCTGGGGATAAAGTAACGCCTGCCGTCCTTGATGAAATGCGCCCCGGTCTGGTGAAACAGGAACGCAACGTCCTTTTCGGCGCACTGCCTGCGGATATCAAGAATCCAGCTGAAGTCGCACCAGCGCGCGTTTTCGCCGGACTCTCCCCCGACAGAGACATATTCGATCTTCTCGTCAAGCCATTCGGAAATAGAAAGCTCCCCCAGAAGCGGCGCGGCGATGATCGCCCTATGCTTTACCGGAAGCGCCCTGAACACCGGGAGACGCTGCTGCGCACGCTGCTGATCCTCGACAGTACAGCCGATAAGCACATTGTCATAGCCGTCGCCCCAGTCCGGCGGCAGGCAGCTTTCCAGCCGGTCTATCCGCTTTGTGAAGAAGCAGAAACGGCAGTCGCTCCGCCTGTGGATCATATCCCAGCATTCCTGCCGCCAGCCGTCCGCGTCGGAAAGCAGAAAGTCAGAAGTGAAACAGGTGTACACCAGGCTGCCGGGAGGTATCTTCCAGCTGCCGTTGCGCTTTCTTTTAACCGGCAGGTCAAAATTGGCTGTCTTTCTGCACTGGCTGCTGGCGGCTGCGGAGCCGTACCGCTCGTCCTGGCGGTAAACATAGCAGTATCTGCACCCCGGGCTTATTTTCGTGCACCCGTGCCAGGGATTCCAGCCAACTCCTCCATCCATATTTTCAGCTCCTCCCTGCAAAAACACACAACGGGTGCGAAAATGCACCCGTCACAGACCGTCGAAAAAGTCCCGTTGGGACTTTTCCGCCGAAACATCCCAGCTGCGCGCACGTCTTGTCGGCTACGCCGCCAATCCGCACACTTGCTGGGATAGAAGTGTTTTTTGCCCAGGGAAACCCTGGGCAAAAAACGGATTTCAAAAACCCGCTTCGTGGGCAAAATCTACTTTTTCGACAAGCTGACGGGTGCGAAAATGCACCCGTCAGCTTTGTCAGAATTCCCAAAGGAACAGCGATCCGTCCTCTCCGCTCATATCCACAGCGAACCGCTTTTCAACGCCGTCCGTGTCAACATAGGATATTCCGTTATTGGGGATCGACCCGAAAAATTCCATTCCAACAACCAGCGGACTTTCAGGGGTAAGCTCCGGCTGGCTGTAACGCTCCTGCACGGAAAAGCTGATATTGCCGTTCTCGTCGATATCCTCGCATGTCAGCGAGAGCACCTTGAAATCGGTAACAACGGCGCTGGCGGTGAACAGCACGCGCACCTGCGACTCCTCTCCGGTGACATCGAACTCGACAATGGTGTAGTTCGCGTAGTCGCCCTGCGCATAATCTACCGTTACGGTATCCCAGGGCTTTGCCGGTGGAAGCAGCTCCTCTCCGGGAGGAACTGTGGAGTCTTCCGAGGACGGCTCTGCTGTTGGAATATCCGGCTGTGAGCTTTCCTCGGTAGGCTCAGCCGGAGCGCTGGTGTCCTGCGTTGTGGTCTGAATGGTGGTCTGCGATGTTGTTTCAGCGGTATCGGAAGTTGTCGCAGCCGATGTTGTCCCGGAAGTCTCGGAAGAAGTCGGCTCAGATGACGAACCTGAGCTCTTATCCCCGGCACACCCGGTAAACAATATCGTGAAAGCCGCAATCGCTGCTAAAAATGTCGTTTTCTTTTTCATATTATCTCCTGTACTGGTTCAGAACAAAGTTCCGATCTTTCTTTTGTGTTACCATATTATTATAATCATTTCCAACAAAAATGTCAATACCCGGAAACCACCTCGCATGAAATTCTTCATGTCACACAAAAAGCGCAGCCCCGAAAGACTGCGCCTTCTGTTATTTTTCCGACTGCTGTGGTGCCCTGCGGCAGTTCTCCAGCAGATCAATAAGATCCTTTTCAGAAACGAAGAACGGCTTTTCCTCGTCATTCTCCATCTCTATGACCATAAGCGCCTTAGTGCCCCAGTCGTTCAGGGTTATCCTCCGGATCGTCGTACCCTTGCTTTCCTTTGTGTTGATCGACCGCAGCAGGGTGTTCATACGGACAAAGCCGTGGATCCTGCCGCTGCTGCTCGTCCGGAACGACAGCTTTTTTGCAAGCGGTCTTTCGATGTCGATTATCACCTTGATCTCAGTGATCCCGCCGGGCAGGTCGGCTTCCGTGCGGTGCACCGTGCGGAAAAGCTTCACCGGGAGATAATCCTCCAGCTTCACCGTCGGCGCGTTTGCATAATGCTCCGAATTAGCCATGCTGTATCAGTCCTTCCTTGTTAAAGAGTAGCGTCAACCTCGGTGAGCACCTCGTCTACCTTCACCATTTCCTCACGCAGCTGCTCGGGTGTGATGATGAGAGGAGGGCAGATGAGGATCATGTTCTCGTGGGAATAGGTCATGAACTTCTTCGCCTTTAGCTTGCCGATAATGCCGCCCATGACTCCCAGCTTGTCTCCGCCGTAGGGCACCAGCGCCTCGCGTGTGTCCTTATCCTTTACAAGCTCGATCGCCGAGAACAGACCGATGTAGCGCACATCGCCGACGCACTTGTGCTTAGCCTTCAGTTCCTCCAGAAGCTCGCCCAGCACCTTGCCGCTCTTGTTTACATTGTCCAGGATATTGGTATCCTTGTAATAATTCAGACACGCAACTCCTGCTGCGCACGCTAATGGGTGACCGCTGTAGGTGAGTCCGCACTGGAGCACGTTGTCGTCGAAATACTCCGCGATCTGCTTGCTGACCGCAACGCCGCCAAGCTGTACATATCCGCAGGTAACGCCCTTTGCAAAGCTTACGATATCAGGCTTCACGCCGAAGTTCTCGAATGCGAACATCTTGCCCGTTCTGCCGAAGCCTGCCATTACCTCGTCGCAGATCATCATTATGCCGTAATCGTCGCAGATCTTGCGAACGCCCTCCAGATAGCCCTCCGGCGGAATGATAACGCCGTTCGAACCGGTGACGGTCTCCATAACGATAGCTGCAACGCTGTCAGGCCCCTCGTAGATCACCTGCTCGCGCAGCTTGTTCACATAGAAGTCGCTGCACTCCTTTTCGGTGGCAAAAGGCAGATTGTCCCGGTACATATACGGGTCGAAGAACTTTACAAATCCGGGGATACCGG
This sequence comes from Oscillospiraceae bacterium, assembly GCA_022766785.1. Taxonomy (GTDB): domain Bacteria; phylum Bacillota; class Clostridia; order Oscillospirales; family Ruminococcaceae; genus CAG-115. Next base: position 29,826 of record JALEOL010000096.1, on the reverse strand, counting down.
GTTCCAGCGGATATCTTCTCGGCTCGCCGGTGAGGTTTCCTGCGCCGAATGTGGAGCCGTGGTAGCTTCTGTAACGGGAGAAGATCTTCTTACGTCCGGTGTACATTCTCGCCATCTTGATCGCGTTCTCGTTCGCGTCAGCGCCGCCGTTGGTGAAGAACACCTTGCCGATATTGTCCGGCATTAATTCTACCAGCATCTGCGCAAGCTTGGAACGGCTCTCCGCTGCGTAGCTGGGGCCGACGAAGCAGAACTTCTCCGCCTGCTCCTTGATAGCGTCGATAATGGGACGGCAGCCGAAGCCTACGTTGAGGTTTACCAGCTGGCTGGACATATCGGTGTATCTGTTTCCGTCATAATCCCAGAAATAGATGCCCTCGCCTTTTTCAACGGCAATTGGGTTCAGTCCCTTCTGCTTAGACCAGGACTGAAGATTGTACTTGCTGTGATTTGTTTTGATCTCAGTTGCATTCATAAGGATCGTCCTCCATAAATACCTTTGTATTTTCAGTGTTCAGAAGCTCCTGAGCCCGGAACGCCAGCAGCAGATTCATCTTGTCCTCATCGCTGAATTCGCTGCCAAGCATCTCGCGGATCTGCTTGAGCTTGTAGTTCACCGTATTTCTGTGTACTCCGAAGATATCCGCTACCACCTTTACGCTGCAATCATTCTCGAAATAGCAGCGCAGCAGCTCCGCGTAATCTCCGTTATTTTTTGCGTCGTGATCCAGCAGCCGTCCCAGGGTGGTCTCAACATAGTCCGAAAGGATCTTTGAGCTTTCCACGCCGAAAAGCAGCTTGTACACGCCGATGTCGTGATAATGCATGACCGTGGCTTTCTTCATGACCGCCAGCCGCATTGCGGAAGCCGCCTGGTGCCACGCCGTATGTATCCCGTCAAAACCAAGCCCCACATCGGATATCCCGACATGAACTCCGGCAGGCGCCGTGATGTTCTCCAGAACCGCCGCCGCAAGCTGCTCAGCCAGGCGGTGCGCTTCCTGAACGGGGAAATGCTGCCGGACTATCACCAGTGTATTCTCCTGAATGAATATGCAGGAGGGATACTGGCTGCCGGAGCAAACCTTTCTCACCAGGAACTTCACGCTGCGCCACTCGTCCGCCGTCCCTGCCCTGTCCGGGTGGGATATCTCTGCGCAAAGCAGCGTGTAGCCGCTCACGTCATGAAATCCTCTGCGCTCCAGTACCGGCGCATAGCTGTTACGATCCCCCGGGGTGAAGAAAAGGTTTCGGAAAGCCCCGGCAAGGCTCGTTTCACTCTCCTCGCTGCTGATTATGCGGTGGCAGAAGTCGTAGGTGATATCGATGAGCCTTACCGCCCATGGCACCACGAACAGCGGCAGCGCGTTCTTTTCGCAGAACTCCGCCACCTCCTTGGGTACCGCGCTGATGTACGGCCCGATATTTATCACAAACCCTGCGACGTGCCTGTCGTAAAGGTGCTGCGCAAATTCCAGCAGCCAGCTGACCCCCTTGTGGCTTATACCTGTGGTGAAAACCAGCTCGTTGCCGTGCATGAAATCCGGCACCTCGCTGTCCTCCACGATATGCACCCATCTCACGAAGTTCTCCAGTCCGGCTTTTCCGGCGACGAGCTTCATTCCGTAGGTCTTTTCAGTGTTTGCGCACAGCTTTGCGAGAGTGATAGCCATAACACCCTCCTTTCCGGCTTTTTATCTTCCTGTTTTTTTTACACGGCGGCTCTGCTTTATCGAGCCGGTGGGACATACGAGAGAACACAGCAGGCAGCCCACGCATTTCCCTCCGGTGAGATGCGGCTTTCTGTCCTCGCCCAGCGCGATAGCCTGATGTCCGCCGTCCATGCAGGACACATAACATCTGCCGCAGCCTACGCAGCTGGTATCGTCGAATATCGGGTATACCACGGTGCTGCGGTCAAGGTCGTCCGCCGGGACTATATCCGCAAGCGCCTTGCCGGTAAGCTGCCGCAGGCTGGTCATGCCATGGGATTTAAGATACGCCTGCGTGCCCGTGATTAGATCGTCGATTATGCGGTAGCCGTACTGCATTACCGCTGTGGTGATCTGGATATTCTCACACCCAAGCGCGATGAATTCCAGTGCGTCCTGCCAGCTTTCAATGCCGCCTATTCCGCTGAGAGGTACGCCTTTAAGCTCCGGACATACCGCCATGTCATGAATGAACCGCAGCGCGATAGGCTTCACTGCTTTGCCGGAATATCCCGAAACGGAACACTTCCCGTTCACGCCGGGATATGATACCATTGTATCAAGGTCGATTCGCGTCAGGCTCTTTACCGTGTTGATAGCGGCGATACCGTCGGCTCCGCCCTCCCTTGCGGCAATTGCCGGGATCTCCATATTTCCAATGTTAGGGGTCATCTTCGCAAGCACCGGCAGCTTTGTGCCGCGCTTTGCCGCCGCCGTGTAGGAACGGACGAGATCGGGGTTCTGTCCGACATCGCTGCCAAGCCCCTCCCCCACCATCTGCGGACAAGAGAAATTGCATTCGATGATATCGCAGCCTGCTTCCTCGGAAAGCCTTGCAAGCTCCGTCCATTCCTCCTCGGTGCTGCCCATGATCGAGGATACGATGATCTTCGTCGGGAATTCGGTCTTGAGCCGTTTCAGTATCTCAAGGTTTTCTTTCAGCGGGTGGTCGGAGATCTGCTCCAGGTTCTTGAAGCCGATGAAAGGGGTGCTTTCCTTGCCTATCGCGTCAAATCTCGGCGACACCTCGTCCGGCTTTATGAAGCCTATCGTCTTGTAGACGATACCGCCCCAGCCGGCTCTCAGCGCATTCGCGCACATCTCGTAGCTGCTCGCCACCACCGACGACGACAGGAAGAACGGGTTCTCGCACCGCACTCCGCAGAAGTCCATCGACAGGTCAAGCTCCTCAGGCTTTACCGGTTCGGGAGCCGCCGCAGCCATTCTCCGGATCTCCACCGGCTGCTGGTAATGCAGACAGGCTCTTTCGCACTCGCCGGTGCATTCCGCGCAGACCTTGCTGTCGATATAGCCTGCGCCCACCGCCGCATTTTCGAACCTCGCCGCCCTGATGAACCTCGCCGGGTCGAAGCCTTTCGGACACGCCGCAGTGCAGGGGGCGTCGGCGCACAGCATACACCGTGCCGCTTCGTTATTAAGAATAAGCTCTCCGTATTTCATTGTGTTACCTCCTGCACGGGTATGATTTTATTTTACTTTGAAACGTGCTTTGCGCACTTAACGAACCTGCCCCAGCCGCGCTCGCCGACAAACTCGCCGTTGTCGAACACCAGCCTGCCTCTGGAATAGGTCTGCACGGGATAGCCGTGAACGCTTACTCCCTCCCAGATGGTGTGGTCGCAGTCGGAGTGCATGTTCTCCTGATGTATCGTGAAATCCTTCTCCGGGTCGTAGATAACGATATCTGCGTCCTTACCGGGTGCGATCTCGCCCTTTTCGGTGCAGCCGAAGATCTTCGCCGGATTGGTCGAGCAAATCTCCACAGCCTTTTCAAAGGAGATCACGCCGTCATTTGCCTTGCCCAGCATGTAGGGGTACATGTTCTCAATGCCGGCGCAGCCGTTAGGGATCTTGCGGAAGTCATTGAGACCCCAGTCCTTTTCGCTCTGCTGGAACGGGCAGTGGTCTGTTGCGATAGTGTCGATATCGCCGCGTTTTATCGCTTCCCAGATAGCGTCCTGGGACTCTTTGCCTTTCATAGGCGGCGAGCATACGAAGTTCCTGCCGTCCGCGCGCTTGTATACGTCGCTTGTGAACTCCAGATACTGCGGACAGGTCTCGGCGTAGATCTCGTAGCCCTCATCCTTTGCCTTTGTTACCGCCTCAACGCCCTGCTTATCAGCGAGATGAACGATATACAGCGGAGCGTTCGCAGCCTTTGCGAGATTTATCGCACGCTCGTCCGCCTCGCCCTCGACGAACTCGGGACGGCTCATGTAGTGATACCACGCGTCGGTCTTGCCCTCGCTGATGTACTTCTCGGAAAGGGTATTTACAAGCTCGTTGTTCTCCGCGTGAACCGCGATAAGCACGCCGAACTCCTTCGACTTCTCAAGCAGCTGGAAGAACACGCCGTCCTTTACGCCGAAATCATACACCATGAACACCTTGTAGGAAGTAATGCCGATATCGCAGGCGTCCTTAATGCTGTCCAGAAGTCCGCCGTGGATATCCTTAACGCCGATGTGGAAAGAATAGTCCACCGCCGCGTCCGGAGCCGCAAGAGCGTTCCTGCGCTCAAAGGTCTGGGTCATGGTCTCATCGAAATCCTGCATCGCAAAATCAAACACCGTTGTGGTTCCGCCGCACGCCGCAGCCCTTGTTCCTGCGAAATAGTCGTCAGAGGAAACCGTGCCGCCAAACGGCATCGCAAGGTGGGTGTGAGCGTCGATAGCACCCGGGAGCACCAACTTGCCCGTGGCGTCCACCACCTTTGCGCCGGGAGTATCCGGAATGAAGCCGACAGCCGCGATCTTCCCGTCCTTCACCGCAACGTCCGCCTTGTAGGAACCTGTGGCATTCACCACCGTGCCGTTCCTGATTATCATATCCATATCAGAAGCCTCCTTAAAATACAGATCTGGCAAATTGTAATTTGTCGGAAAACCGGGTACATCGCTGCACCGGGCTTTCCGACAAATCCTCACCGGAGTGAGGATCTGCCGTGGGAATGAAAGATCGTATTTACCTTACTTTGTGTAGTTAGCGTTCTTGTAAACCAGAACCAGACCGGATCTCTGATATACCTGAGCAACCTCCAGCAGCTCCATGCCGCCTGCGTTTGCGTTGATGAGGTTGGAAACCCATGTTACGCCGAAGTCAACAGTGCCGTTGTATACCGCGGTAGTCTCGGAGATGTCGCCGCCGCCGGAGATGATCTCAACGTCCAGACCGACCTCGTCATAGTAGCCCTTTGCCTCTGCTACATAATAGCCCATGAACTGAGCCTGCGGCAGCCACTTGAGCTGTACGGAAACGGAGGTCTTTTCGGGAGCGCCGTCTGTTGCAGGGTCGTAGGTGAGATAATCAGTGCTGCGGATATCGTCAAGGGTCATGGAAGCCAGCTTATCCTTTGCGGAGCTGTCCTCAAGAATGATGTACTGCTTTGCAAGGTCAAGGGTCTGCTGCATAGCGGTCTCGTCCATGTTGCCTACATCAGATGCGGAAACGGAATTGTCGTTCATGTCAGTGGTAACGAGCTTTGCTACCTCTGTCGCCATATATGCCTGGTGGTCAGCGGATACGGAGGAACCAGCCTCGAATACGATCTGCGCTGCCTCGTCCGGGTGCTCGCAGGCGTAAGCCCAGCCCTTCATGGAAGCCGAAACGAAAGCCTTTACGGTATTCGGGTTAGCCTCAGCGAATGCCTTGGAGGTGAACAGGTTGTCCTCCAGCATTGCAACGCCCTCGTCGTTCATATCGATGATGCTTACGTCGTCGCCGTAGCCGTAGCCGCCGTCGTAGCTGTTCTTTACAAGACCAAGCTCGTTATATGTCATCGCAGAAGCCAGCTTTACGCTGTCGCTGTCGAACTGATCCATGGTGAAGTCCATGGTGATATAATCAGTGGGAAGTCCGTACTTTGTCAGCAGCGCCTGGATCTCATACTCGTTGCCGAGTCCCCAGTTGCCTACTGTTCCCTCATCTGCCGCAGCCTTGATGATCTCTGCGCTGGACATCAGACCGGAAGCAGCCTCGCTGTCTGCCGCTGAACTGTCCTCGGCTGCTGTACTTTCCGCTGCGGAACTGCTGTCTGCAACGGAGCTGTCAGCCGCGCTGGTGGAAGACGAGCTGTCGGAGCCTGATGTGCCTCCGGAACAAGCTGTCAGCTGTGCGCATGCCAGAATTGCCGCAACTCCTGCAAGGAATACTCTTTTGGTTTCTGCTTTCATAATGTGTACCTGCCTTTCTTTATACCTTTTGTTCTATCTAAACGGAAGGGTCACGCCCTTCTGCGTTTAAGCACTGCTCTTTCCACCAGCATGAGAATGATGTACATTCCGATGCCTATCGCGCAGGCTGTCGCGATGTAAGCCCACGCCGTGGGATATTGTCCTTTTACGATATTCTCGCGGATCTGTCTGCCGACGCCCACCGTGTCCTCAGCGAAGTATTCGGTTACAAGTGCGCCGATGACGCTCGCCGGAACGCTCACTCTAAGCGCCGTGAACACATACGGCAGCGAGTTCGGCAGCCTCAGCTTCAGGAATACCGTCACCTTGCTCGCCGCATAGGATTTCATGAGATCCTCGGAGAACGGCTTCAGCTCGGTAAGTCCACGGAACGCGTTTACGCTCATTGCAGCGGTGCAGGAAATAGTCACCACGATTATCTTCGCCATCGTGCTCCTGACGGAGACCTCGTTGCTGACGTCACGCGTCCAGTTGTTGATCACCGGAGCCAGGGCGACTATCGGTATCGCATTGAAAGCCGACACTATGGTAAGACCGCCTGCGCCCCACTTGCGGAATATCGTTGCGATCACCGCGATGAGATATCCCAGAAGGCTGCCTGCCACCAGTCCGCCCAGTGCAACGATCAGCGTCATTTTTATCTGACTGCCGATGCTTTCGTTGTTCTGCGAAATGATCTCGCCTATCCTGGTGGGAAGCGGAAGGGTAATCGTATCAGTACCCATCCACGAATGAAGTATCTGCGTCTGCCAGAGTACGAAGATAACCACGCCGAAAAGCAGCGGCAGACCAACGCTGGATAACATGCCCAGCCATTTCTTCGATCTCATTGCTATCCCTCCTCAGTCGCTTGTCCTGTTGCGCTTGTACGGGCAGAGAAGCCTCTCTATCACGCCCATAAGCACAAAGCTCAGAATTCCGATCACCGCGCTTATCAGCACGATGTCCCAGAACACCAGACGGGTCATGCCGCCCTTGAGGGACTGGGAGAGCATACAGCCAAGTCCGTTGCCGCCCTGGAGAGTATCCACCAGGATCGAAGCTGTGATAGCCATCGGCGCGGAGATCTTCAGTCCCGTGAAGAAGTACGGTATACATGCCGGGATAAGCGTCTTTGTGTAAAGCTGGAATTTGTTCGCCGCGTAGCTGTACATCAGCTCGTGCTTTTCACGCTCCACCGAACGGAAGCCGGCGAGAACGTTGGTCGATACCGGATAGAATGTAAGTATCGCAGCGATGACTATTCTTGCGGAATTGATATCGCCGGTTATTGAGAGGATTATCGGCGCCATACCGAGTATCGGTATCATCTGGATTATCATCAGATAAGGGAACGCGATCTTCTCGACTACCCTGGAAAGGTTCATCAGCAGCGCCAGGATATATCCCAGCACAATTCCCGTCAGGAAGCCTATTCCCGCACGGGAAAGCGTTTCGCCGCACGCCGTGCCGATAAGCTCTATCATCGTCATTTTTCCGGTGACCTTCTTGTCGCTGAAAAACGACCCGATTATCTCCCACAGATGCGGCAGCACATTCACCGGAGTGCGCTTTGTCGCCGCAACGATGAACGCGAATATCTCCCAGATGACCACTATGCCCAGTATCCAGACAAGCGTCACCATTTTCTTTGAATGAGCGAAGCGCTTCAGTGCCGGGAGGAAGCCCTTTTGCGCCGGTTTTGCGTTTGTCATGCCGTTCCCTCCTGTCATACGCCCTCGAAGCTGTTCCTTACCTTTGATACAAGCTCTGTGAATTCCTGTGTGTCGGTAAGCTCCAGAGTCCTCGGTCGGGGAAGATCGATGTCAACCACCGCCGAAAGACGTCCCGGGTGAGGTGAAAGTACGCACACTCTGTCGGACAGGAACACGCTTTCGGAGATGTTGTGCGTTACAAAGATGATCGTCTTGTTTGTCTTTCGCCAGATCTTCAGCAGATCGACGTGCAGCTTCTCACGGGTGAATTCGTCCAGCGCTGAGAATGGCTCGTCCATCAGCAGTATCTCCGGGCGTATAGCCAGCGCTCTTGCAATGCCTACTCTCTGCTGCATACCGCCTGAGAGCTGATTGGGATAGTGGTTTGCGAAATTCGTAAGCCCTACCATCTCCAGCATGCTGTCCGCGATATCCTCGCGCTCGTCCTTGGGCACATGCATTATCTCCAGCGGAAGCATAACGTTCTTTCTGACTGTGCGCCAGTCGTAAAGCACCGGGCTCTGGAACACAATGCCGTAGCGCTGTGCAAGCCTTGCTTCCCGGGGAGAAACTCCGCCCACCGTGATCTTTCCTGACGTAGGGTGAAGAAGATCCGCGATAATTCTCAGTAGAGTGGTCTTGCCGCATCCGGAGGGACCAAGCAGAGAGATGAACTCACCCTTCTTGATATCCAGCGTTACGTTGGTGAGCGCCGTGACATCATTGCCGCCCTGATCCTTGTACACCATGCCGATACCGTCCAGCATGATCTCTGTGTTCTCATTTGCCATATCGATCACTCCTTAAATAAAAAATCAGGGCAATAGCTTCATCATTGGCGCCATTGCCCTGATCGTTCTGATCTTTTTTCTTGGTGAACTTGCAGGATTTCGATTTGAATTATTCATTTCTCCGTTTCCCTTGTTCATGATTCAAGTATACAGCAAAATATGCTTTCTGTCAATGCACACGATAACATTTGGGCTATTTACACAACAATATTTCCAAAAATCCAGCGCCATATATGTGAAATGTGCACACACCCACACATTATGCTTCCGCACAAACACATATTGTTGTGCCGCAGCACACATTTTCCGAGGTCGCGACATCACATATGTGCCGACAGATCCTCTGATTTCGGGTCACAGCTCAGATTTGTGCGTTTTGCCTGTGATACAGCCGCTCTCCGGGAATTGCAGGGTATATATCAGGGAGCACAAAAATGAAATTTGGCAGCGCCTTATCATTCATTTCCCGGTGGGCAGGCACTGCTTAGTGCACAAAAGCATATGATCTCCATAACAGAATTCACCACCCACTCCCCCTCAAACAGCCAGCATAACAAAAACACGGACAGCCGAAGCCATCCGCGTCCTGTTGTATTATGTTCAGAAGATCAGTCGTTATCAGCCTTCAGCACAGCGTTAAGCATAACCGTTGCGCCCTCGGTGCAGTGCTCCACAGAGCTGAACTCAGGCTCGCAGTGGGAAAGACCGTCCTTGCTCTGTACAAAGATCATCGTAGTGGGGATCATGTAAGCGCAGAACTGTGCGTCATGACCTGCACCGGAATGTATATACTGGTGCTTGATGCCGGTCTCCTCGGCGGCTGCCTTGACATAGCCCACCAGCTTCTTATCATAGTAAACCGTGTCGCGGTTCCATGCCTTGACTACCTCACAGGTACAGCCTGCCCAGGTCTTTTCAGCGCAGCTCTTGACGATCGTGAGCACCTTCTCAAGCACCTTCGGATCCTCATGGCGCGCGTCAAAGGAGAAGTCGAAGAAATCAGGAACGCAGGTGTGTACGCAGGGGTGGCAAACTACCTCGCCGGTGGTGTATACCAGATCGGAATAGCCCAGCTTGTCGATCTCCTCATGCAGATAGCACAGCGCCTGGGAAGCCGCCAGGAATGCGTCCTTTCTCTTGGGCATCGGGAAAGTTCCTGCGTGTGTGGTCTGACCATAGAACTTCAGGCGGTAGTTGAACATTCCGAGAACGCAGTCAACAACGCCGATATCATTTCCGGCGTCCTCCAGGATCGGCCCCTGCTCGATGTGTGTTTCGAACATGTACAGGTACTTTTCGGGAGAGATACGGTTTTTCTTGTCACCCTTGAAGCCGGATTTTTCAAGAGCCTCGCCAAAGGTGGACTTGTTATCAAGAATGCTCTTGGAAGCCATCATATCCTCAAATTTAAACTTGCAGCGGATATCCTCCGGGAGATAGTCATAGCAGATTATTCCGGAGCACATCATTGCCGGAGGATACAGCGAGCCTTCCTCGTTTGTCCATATCATGGCGGTAAGAGGGTGCTTATGCGGTATCTTCTTTTCAGCGACCGTTTCAAGCACCTCCATCGCGCTCATTACGCCGAGGATACCGTCGTAGTTGCCGCCGTTCTTAACGCTGTCCACATGGGAGCCCATAACGATCCGCTTTGCGTCCGGGTCTGAGCCGGGCAGAGTCGCATACATACATGCAACATCGTCAACTTCGATCGTTGCTCCGATCGCTTCCATTCTGCGCTTGAACTCGTTTCTCGCCTGTATCGCCGCCGGAGAAAGGGAGTAACGGGTGATCCCTCCGTGACCTGCGTCACCAAACTTGCTGAAAGTTTCGATCTTGTCCTTCATTCTGTCGTAGCTGCATGTGTACATAATTAGCTCTCCTTTACTTTTATATTTTCTTTGAAAAACAAACGGCGCCTGAAATTCCCGTAGGGGCTTCAAGCGCCGTTGCTTTATGTATTGATTATAGCGTGTGATTTGTGCTGTGTCAACCTTTTTCGAAAAAAACAGCGAAAAACCGCCGATTTTGTGCCTTCAGCACATGCTTTTGTTGTGCCGCGGCACGTCAATTGTTATCCCACAAAGAAGCGTAGATATCCAGAATATCCTGCTTGGTGACTTCCCTTATGGTATTCGCCGGGCTGCCGCTTGCAAGGGCGTCATCAGCCATTTTGTCCATCGCGGCAAAGAATTTTTCCCTGTCGATGCCGTATTCCGCAAGCGTTGGTATCCCGACCTCTGCGCACAGCTTTGAAAGTGCGTCAAGGAAGTCCTGTGCTGCCGCTTTATCATCTTTGTTGTCCGAAACACCAATGGCACGCGCCGCCGCTGCGAATTTCTCCGGAGCGCCCTGCGCCGCAAAGCCCAGGCACTTTATATCCAGCATGGCGTTTGAAATGCCGTGTGGAACATGAAACAGTGCGCCAATAGGGCGGCTCATTCCGTGGACTATCGTGACAGAGGCGTTATTTATGCACACCCCGGCTTCATAAGCCGCAAGAAGCATCTGCTCCCGGGCGTTCTCATCATCAGGCTTGTTGTACGCTGTCGGGAGGTTCGCAAAAATGCGCTTCAGTGCGGACAATGCAAAGGTGTCGGTGATCGGGTTAGCCCTGCGCGATGTGAAGCTCTCTATCGCATGGGTCAGCGCGTCCATACCCGTTGCCGCGGTGACTGTCTTTGGCGAGGACAGCGTGTAGGAATAATCCAGCACAGCGAGGTCGGGCAGCAGCTTGTCCCCCTTGAGCAGCATCTTGATATCCTTTTCGGTATCGGTGATTATTGTAAATTTAGTCGCCTCAGAGCCTGTGCCGGCGGTGGTCGGGATAAGCACCAGCGGAGGGAATTCACCGTCGATCTCCCTGCCCATGTATTGCGCAATGCTTCCGCCCAACACAGCCATTGCGGCGACAGCCTTGGCGCTGTCAAGTGCGCTTCCGCCACCGATACCTATTACATGATCGCAGGAATTTACGTGATATGCGGCAACACCTGCGTTTATCATCTCCACGGTAGGCTCCCCGGTGATACCGTCAAATACAACTCCGTAGGGAGCATATTTCAGAAGCTCTGCTGCCGCTGGAGACTTCGCGGTGTATTTACCGGTGACGATAAGCGGCTTTCTGCCGTATTTCTCAAGCCCTGCACGGGAGATAGCCCCCTTGCCTGCTATTGTTTTTCCGGGCAGCACGATCTGAAAATCCATGACAATTCCTCCTTGTTGTTCTGCACAATTTAATTCACAGGCTGAAAGATCTTTGTTCTATAACGAGATCACCCTGCAAATATACGATATCACAAATCGCGTATAATTGCAAGCATTATTTGCACCAAAGCCGGAAACGGCGCTGTTATGCCATTTGACGGAGTTGTGCCACAGCACCGTAATTTCAGGTCAGAATAACACGACAATGGGATAAATCAGGATAGAATTACAGTCATATCAAAAAACCTCTCACAAGCCGCGCATTCCTGCGAAGCGGTGAGAGGTTTTGGATAAGATGACGTTTCACGTTCTGAAAAGAACAACGCTTCTCGGCTTGATCGCGATCCTGCCCTCCGCCTGATAAAGCGGCTGGTCGCTTGCGTTCCTGCTGTCGGCGTAGATGTCGGAAAGTCCCGGCAGGTGGTATTCCAGAGCGGTCTCGCAGGGATTTATCACAAGGGTAAAACTCCCGATACGCACCGACAGCGCGCCGCCGTCAAGCTCCCCGAACCTCACCGCCGAACGTATCTCGCCGCCGCTTTTCAGCCGAAACTCCGGAAAGCGCTTTCTTATCGCGATAAGTCCGCGGTAGTACTCCATTACGCTGCGGTGTATCGTCACGTCGTTCCATTTTATGCTGTTCACGCTGTCCGGAGAGTCGTAGCTGTCGTGCACAAAACCTCCGTCCGGCGCTGGCTTGCTGCGAAGAAGCTCCTGCCCTGCCTGAATGAACGGTATCCCCTGGGACAGGAACACCAGCGCCGCCGCCAGCTTGTCAGCAGCGATCAGTTCCTCCTCGGACGCTTCCGGCATGGACAGCCTCAGCTTATCAAAGAGCGTCAGGTTGTCGTGAGCCTCGACGTAATTCACCGTCTGCTGCGGAGAGTCTGTCCAGCATTGCTCCGCCGGGCGTTGAACGTCCGTTCGGAATATCCCGGCGGATATCACCGATCTCATCAGCATTGAATTCTTTTCCGCATTGCCGTTTACATAGCCGCAGTCCTCATCATCGAACACCGAGCCTTTCACTCCGTCCCGGAAGTCATCGGAGAACATCGCGAAATGCGGCAGCAGCCGGGCGTTCTTCTTCATAGCGCGCAGGCTTTCGTCAAGGGGGCTTTCGCCGCCTGTCCAGCCCTCGCCGTAAAGAATTATCGAGGGATTTATCGCACGCAGCTTTTCCGCGGCGGCATTCAGGGTGGAAATATCCAGCAGTCCCATAAGGTCGAAGCGGAAACCGTCCAGCCGGTATTCCTCCGCAAGATAGCACAGGCTGTCAACTATGAACCGGCTTGCCATTGCGCGCTCGCTCGCAAACTCATTTCCGCAGGCGGAGCCGTTGGAAAGGCTGCCGTCGGCATTGTGGCGGTAGTAATACTCCGGGAATGTCCTTGTGAACGGCGACTCCCCCGTGCTGTAAGTGTGGTTGTACACCACGTCCATGATAACGCCGACGCCCTTTTCGTGCGCCGCGTGGATAAGCTCCTTGAACTGCTTCACACGCTCTGTTCCGTTGTCGGGGTCGGTGGTGTAGCTGCCCTCGGGGATATTGTAATTCAACGGGTCATAGCCCCAGTTAAAACCAGCCTCCGGGTCGGTCTCGTCCACGGTCTGATAGTCGAACACCGGCAGCAGGTGAATGTGAGTTACTCCCAGCCGGGCGATATAGTCAAGCCCAATAACGTCGCTGAAGCCGTTGGTAACGTCCTTTTCGCAGAACGCCCCGAACTTCCCCCTTAGCCGGAAATTGCCGCTCTCGTCAGAGGAAAGATCCCGGACGTGAAGCTCGCAGATCACCGCGTCGGTGTAGCTTTCCAGCTTTACCGGACGGTCGTTTTCCCAGCCGGCAGGGTCGGTAAGCGACAGATCAACCACCATTCCCCTGACGCCGTTCGCCCCGGCGGAACGCGCATAGATGTCGATAGTCTCCCGTGTGTTCCCGTCGTTTGTGAATTCATATGTGTAAAACACCCCGTGCAGGTCGCCGGGAACGGTCTGCTCCCACACGCTTCCCACACGCTTCATTTCCACCGTGATGAACGGCGCGTGAGACTTTGCCGTGTGGTAAAGCCGGACAGCCGCCCTTTCCGCCAGCGGAGACCAGACGCGGAACGTGGTCTGCGCCCGGGAATACAGCGCCCCCAGCTCGCCGCTGTAAGCATATTTTTTATCAATAAGGCTGAGATCAGGAATTTTATCCATGATTACCTCCGTGTTTTATTTTTCGGTGAGGAACGCAATGCTGAACGCCGGCATTTCAAGCTGTTCCCCGAGCGATACCTCCTGCGCACTGCTGACCGTCAGATAGCCGCGCAGCTCCATTCCTGAAACGCCGGGAAGCTCCACCGAAGCGCTCTCGTCCGAATAATTGTAGACAATAACGATACTCTCTCCGTTCCAGCTGCGGCGAACCGCGGCGATCTCCTGCCCGGGAACGTCAAGCACTTCCGTCCTGCCCCTCGCTATGCAGGGATTTTCGTTGCGTATACGCAGCGCCCTCTTGTAGTAATTCAGTATCGAGTCCGGGTCAGAAAGCTGAGTTTCGACATCAGCGAAACGGTTTTCCTGCCGCTCCATATTCGGCGGCCCGTAGGTCTGCCCGCTGCTCTCGCTGTCCCAGATCATAGGAGCGCGCTTGTTCTCGTCCCGTCCGCTGCCGGAAAGACCGATCTCGTCTCCGTAATACACGAACGGCGAGCCTGACATCGTTAGCAGCAGCCCTGCCGCCGCCTTTATCCTTGTTTCGTCATAGCCGAAGATACCTGCGCCACGGTTGGTGTCGTGATTGCCGATGAACGGCGCGTCTATTGCGGTATCGCTGTAGGAAGCGAGCTTCTGTTCTACCGTCACCATTGCCTGCGCAAATGACTTCACGGAATTAGCCGAGCCTGACATGTTGATCGTCTTTGCGATCTTTCCGTCCTCCTCCGCCATGGTGAACCCGAACACGCTGTCTATCCCCGAACGGTAGTATTTAGTGTAGGTGGTGAAGCTCTCCCACACCTCACCGACGACATAGCAGTCCGGGTCAACGGCTTTGCAATGCCCCATGAACCATTCCAGCACCTCGACATTCTTGTCGGGATCTCCGCTGAAATATTCCTTTACAGCGTCCAGTCGGAAACCGCCGGCGCCCTTTTCCAGCCAGAAATCCGCGATCTTCTCAAATTCCGCGCGGACAGCCGGGTTGTCAAGGTTCAGCTCCGGCATATTCTCCGAGAACACCGCCTAATACCAGTGCGTGCCGGTCTGGTACCACGAATTTGTGCCCACCGGCTTTTCGTCCGCAAAATAGTAATAATCTATGTACGGGTCGTGGGTCGGGCAGACGCCGCCGTTCTGACAAGGCTCATTTTCCGCCGCTCCGCAGGGGTCGCTGCGCAGGCTCCGGGACACATGTTCGAACCACTCGTGCTCCTTTGAGCTGTGGTTCATCACAAGGTCTATGAGCAGCTTTATCCCGCGCTTTTCACACTCGGCGGCAAGCTTCTCGAAATCCTCCATTGTGCCGTACTGCTCGTCTATCGCATAGTAGTCCTTCACGCTGTACTTGTGGTAGGAGGACGACGGCATTATCGGCGACAGCCATATCCCGTTGAAGCCCATGTCCTGTATGTAGTCCAGCTTTGAGGTCACTCCGGCGAGGTCGCCGATACCGTCCCCGTTGCTGTCGCAGAAAGAATACACAAACACCTGGTAGTAGTTGCGGTAATTGTCGTCGATGATATTCAGCTCATGCTCGTATTGATAGCCCTGCATGTTATCCTCCGGGGAACTGCACCCGGATAAAAGAACAGCAGCCGCCGTAACAGCGGCTGCGGCTGAAAGTGAAAATGGTGATGATTTCATTCGTCTTCCTTCGGGAGTTCCCTGACAGTGAGCGTTTTTACCGACTCTCTCTCGATAAGCTCCGGACGGAGCTGCACTGAGTCGATAGCTATGCCGCCGTTCATCTGCTGAAGCATGAAGAACGCGGTTTTTCCTATATGTATGCGGTTCTGATACATCGTTGTGATACGTGGCTGAGAGTACTCGGACGGCGGAAGATTATCGTACCCTGTGACGCTTATATCCCCGGGAACGGTATACCCAGCCTTTGCAAGCTCCTGAATAGATGTGCACGCCAGCAGGTCGCTTATGCACACTACCGCAGTCACCCCTGTACTGGCTATTTCGAGGATCAGCTTCTTTGCGCCGTGCGCCGAGAAATGACCGTACTTCACAGCGCCGGGGATCTCCTCTAATCCCAGCTCGGCAAGCGCCCCGGAATACGCCTGATAGCGCTCCCGGGTGACGATGCTGTCCTGCTCGCCGCCAAGAAAGCCGATCCTGTCGTGCCCCTTTGTCCAGAGGTAACGCACAAGCTGGCGGATACCCCATTCATTATCGCAGCCCACTCTCGCCGCCAGCTGATAATCGGCGCTGTTGTCGAGTATCACCAGTGGGATATTCAGGCTGCGCACCTGCTCTATAAACGCCGAATGCGGCTTGAAGCCGAGGAACACCGCGCCCTCGCAGTTTCCGCCGGTGACTATGGGATAATAGCTGCCGTTTTTAAGCTCCGTATCGCTTATCGCTGTGATATTCACGCCGATACCGTGCTCCGCGGCAGCCGCCTGAAGTCCCAGGATAATCTCATATCCGAACTGATCCACCTTGTCGTAGTGTATGCTTCCGTAGATGAACACCACGATGGATTTCGTATAAGAAGCGCGGTTTGTCTTTACCTGATATCCCATTTCGCTGGCACAGCCGAGCACGCGCTCCCGGGTCTTTTCGCTGATATCGGTAGCCCCGGAAAGCGCCTTTGATACGGTGCTCTTTGCCATGCCGAGCCTGTCGGCAATATCCTGAATTGTTACGTTCTTTGCTGCCATGAGATCCTCCCGGAATAGTAATTTATACTTAGCTCCATTGCAAAATCACCGATTATTCAATGTCCTGCAATTGCTTTGCAGGACGGCGGCTGCGCCGTCAAGAGCCGCCGTTCATACGCCCGGCAGTATATCAGCCCTTTACCGCACCGCCGGTAACGCCGCCGACATAATACTTCTGCATTACGATAAACAGAGCGCCGATCGGTATGGAAACCAGCACAGCCGCCGCCGCGAACTGTGTATAGTAGGTGCCGATGAACTCACGCTCCAGCATCTTGAACATGCCAAGAGCCACGGTGTAGCTGTCGTAATTTGCGCCGCAGATCATGCTCGGGAAGATGTAGTCCACCCAGGGAGGTTCCTCGCGGAAGGAAGTAAGTATGATCCACAGCAGCGGAAGTATCCACATGATGCCCAGCACCAGCAGCACGATCTGGATAACGACGTTTATCGTGCGCTGCTGTCTGTGGTAGGAACGCGATACTGTTCTAATCTCTTTCATTACTGGAACGCCTCCTCATTCTGATAGGACGCAGATCTGCGGAATGTGATCAGCGAAAGCAGCGAGCAGATGATGAATACCAGGATACCGATAGTCGCGGCGTAGCTGTAGTCTCGGGAGTTCACCGTCAGTTTATACAGCCACGTTACAAGGAGATCGGTCTTTCCTGCCTGGTAGTAGTCCAGCGTTGCCGGAGTACCGCCGGTGAGGAAGTAGATAACGTTGAAGTTGTTGATATTGCCGACAAGCTGTGTGATAAGGTACGGCGTGGTAACAAACAGCACATAGGGCATCGTGATCTTCGTGAACATCACGAACGGTGACGCGCCGTCTATCCTTGCGGCTTCATACAGATCCTCGGGAATGTTCATCAGGATACCCGAAACTATCAGCATAGTATACGGTATACCTATCCACAGGTCAACAATAATTACCGTCACCCTCGCCCAGGTCGGGTCGGTGAAGAACGGAAGCGGCGCTGAAATAAGCCCCACTCCTGGAGAAGCACGTTTACCGGGCCTGCCTCTGCGAGAACGTTTTTCATTACCAGCAGAGAAACGAACTGCGGCACTGCGATAGCAAGCACGAACAGCGTTCTGTAGAATGCCTTGAAGCGTATTCCCTTCTTGTTGATGAGCATTGCGAGGATTATACCGAGGATATAGTTGAGGAAAGTCGCCAGCACCGACCACACCAGCGTCCAGCCGAGCACCGGCCAGAACGTGTTTCCTATGGTGGAATCGCTGCCAAGTACCACCTTGAAGTTGTCAAAGCCTACCCAGGTGAACAGGTTAGCCGGCACCTGGTGATCCTTGTCGTAATTCGTGAATGCGAGCGATATCATGTATACCAGCGGCACGATCGTGAACACCACGATACCAGCCACGGGGATAAACAGCAGAGTCTTGTGGAACTGCTCGTCCAGCAGCGACTTTACATCGCTGATAAAGCCGGGGAGCTTCTTTCCGGATCTTCTGAGGCTCTGTGCGGAGCAGGAAGCCCTGATGTTCTGCACCCAGAGGATAATAAACACCAGAGTGATGAACAGTGCGAATATGCCTTACAGCAGGATAAGCATGGAGTTATCGCCGTTCTCACGCATAACGTCAATGCCAAGTTCCTCGTCGAAGTACCAGCCGCGCTGTACAGTACCCAGCGTCTTCAGCCCGGCGATCAATCCAAAGCCGGAGTTTATCATGAAGAAGAGATATCCGACCTCCACCGCCAGGAACATCAGACCCTTGACGATCTGACCGCGGAACAGGCTTCCGGCGCCCATAACGATAAACGAGAGCTTCGTGAGGATATCGCCGTGAACAAAAGCTCCGCCCAGCCAGGAAAAGGCTCTGCCGATCGCCTTAATAAAGCTCCAGATCGCGCCGGGAATTCCGATTATAAAATGGGCGATGCCCTTTCCGATAGCTGCGAAAAAATCTGTTGTTTTAACAAGGATCTTTTTGTACCACGGTAGAACATAAAAATCAGGATTTGCTGCTGCGAACTCATCGCACATCTTCTTCAGCATTTCCTGATCTTCCTGAGAACCCCCATACTGTGAGGTTTACCGCCTCGCCGTTTCCGATAGAGGAAGCGCCGCCGTTATCTGCGTTTCCGGAAGCGGAGCTGGAGGAACCGTTGTCCGCTGTGCTGCTGTTTCAGCTGGAGCAGCCTGCCATCATTACGCCTGCCATAGCCATTGACGCGATCGCTGTCATGAGTTTTCTGATCTTCATAATTCATTTTCTCCTGAGAATTTGTTCGTTGTATTGTCCAGAATATTTCGAAACCGTGCATTTGTTTCGAAACTTATTTTCCGAAATATCGCTCGCAGGCTGTCTGTGCTGCCCTGCGAGTTGTGATATCCGGCTGCGTTTCGAAACCTTTTTGTTCGGTTCGAAATTCCGATTTTATTATAACAGATATTTTGGTTTTGTCAAGCGAATTTGCACAATTTTTTTAAAAAACTAAAAACAATTGTAAATTCGGCACGATATACAAATCCGGGTACACTACTTTTGTGAATAATGGCAACGTTTCCGTGAAACGTTTACACAAGCAGTGTATGTCCCTGGAAATTCACCGGTGATCCCTGTCCGGAACGCTGATCGCCCCTGCCCGAAAAGCAGCTTCTTCCCGGGCAGGGATCAGCAAAACTGTCATACTAATAACCGTTTAAACGAGGGAAAAGATTTACGGAAAGATAACGGTGCTGTCTTTCTGTAAAGATTTCCTGAGTTTAAATGGTTATTAGTATCATACCTTTTCGATGTGCCAGATATCCTTTGCGTATTCAGCGATAGTGCGGTCGGAGCTGAACTTTCCTGCGGAGCAGATATTCAGCCAGCACTTCTTTGCGAAAGCAAGCTCGTCCCTGTAATCACGGTTTGCAGCCAGCTTTGCCTTGACATAGCTGTCGAGGTCGCCCAGCAGATAGTAGTGATCCGGAACATGCCAGCTTGCGCCCTCCATGAGTGCGAAATACAGCTCTCTGAACACGCCGCTGCCGCCGTCGGAAACGGTACCGTCAATAAGAGAGGATACAACGCGCTTGATCTTGGGATCGCTCTCGATGATATCCCGTGGAACATAACCCGGCATGATCTTTTCAAGCTCCTCAACGGTCGCGCCGAAGATGTACTCGTTCTCCGTGCCGGCTTCCTCTGCGATCTCAACGTTTGCGCCGTCAAGTGTTCCCAGAGTTACCGCGCCGTTGAGCATCAGCTTCATGTTGCCGGTGCCGGAAGCCTCTGTGCCGGCGGTGGATATCTGCTCTGAAATATCAGCGGCAGCCACCAGCTTCTCCGCATAAGTAACGCGGTAGTTGCTGACAAATACGACCTTTAGCAGATCCTTTGTGTCGGGGTCGGAGTTCACCAGCCTGCCGACCTCGTTGATAAACTTGATTATGCCCTTTGCGCGGTAATAGCCCGGTGCGGATTTCGCGCCGAAAATAAAGGTCGTGGGGGTGAAGTCCTTCAGATTGCCGTCCTTTATCTCATAGTACAGATACAGTATCGAGAACGCATTGAGAAGCTGGCGCTTGTATTCATGCAGGCGCTTTATCTGTATATCAAAGACAGAGTCCGGGTCGATCTTTATACCCTCGCACTTCTCGATGTAATCGGCGAGCTGCTGCTTCTTGGTGTGCTTTATGCCGATAAATCTGCGGAGAACCGTCTCGTCGTCGGCGTACTTTTTCAGCGCCTGGAGCTTATCCAGGTCAATCACCCAGCTGTTATCGCCAAGAAGCTCGGTGATGAGCGCGGACAGTTCCTGGTTGCACAGAGCAAGCCAGCGGCGCTGTGTGATGCCGTTCGTCTTGTTCTGGAAGCGCTCGGGGTACAGCTCGTACCAGTCCTTTAGCACAGTGGTCTTGAGCAGCTCGGTGTGGATCGCCGCAACGCCGTTCACATACGAAGAGCCGAACACCGCGATATTCGCCATGTGTACTGTACCCTTGTTGATAAGGCGCATTACAGCGCGCTTGTCCTGGGGAACCAGACGGCGGTGCATTTCGGATTCGAACGCTTCGTTCAGCATTATCATCACGCTGTACACCTCGGGCACGAGCTTCTGGATAAGGCGGCTGTCCCACTTTTCAAGAGCCTCCTGCATTATGGTGTGATTGGTGTAGTTGAACACTTTCTTTGCCACGCCGAAAGCCTTGTCAAAGCTCCAGCCCTCCTCCTTCATCACCACACGGATAAACTCCGGCAGGGCGATAACAGGGTGGGTGTCGTTCATCTGAATGCAGTTGTAGTCGGCGAAATTCTCCATCGTGCCGAATAGCGCCTTGTGCTTTCTGATGAGATCGGCAACCGCTGCGGCGCTGAAAAAGTACTCCTGCTTCAGGCGCAGCAGCTTTCCAGCCTCGGTCTCGTCGTTGGGGTAAAGCACACGGGAGATGTCCTCGGCGGCGCGCTTCTTTTCGCCTGCCTCGGTGAACCTGCTCCGGTTGAACAGGTCGAAATCGAACTCGTCGTCAGTCTCAGCCTGCCACAGGCGCAGCGTACCTACATTCTCCGTGCCATAGCCTATCACGGGGTAATCATAGGGAACCGCGTTCACATCTCCGTCAGCGTAATGTACGACAACGGTCTCCTGCTCCCTGCGGACGCTCCACGGGTCGCCGTATCTCTGCCAGTCATCGGCGGTTTCGGTCTGGAAACCGTCCTTTATGCCCTGCTTGAACAGTCCGTACTTGTAGCGTATACCATATCCGTCCAGGGGCAGATCAAGTGCAGCGGCGCTGTCCAGGAAGCAGGCTGCAAGACGTCCGAGACCGCCGTTTCCGAGAGCCGCGTCCTCTACCTCCTCGAACCCGGAGATGTCCGCGCCAAGCTCTTTCAGTTCCTTCGCAGTATCGTCCAGGATACCCAGGCACAGCAGGTTGTTATAAACCGCGCGTCCTACCAGGAACTCCATGGAGAGATAGCTTGCCTTTCTTGCCTTGTCATGCGCCTGACGGCTCTTGTCCCACGCCGGGAAAAGCTCCTCCATAACAAGCTTTGACACCGCGCAGTGCAGCTGGTTCGGGGTAAGCTCCCCGGGCTGCGCGCGGTACTCCTTTTCGCACAGGGAGACCAGCTTTTCCTTGAAATTTTCGATCTTCATTGTAATGCTCCTTTCATTATTTCTTCCTGCGCTTCTTTTCGCAGGGCTTTCTGTTACAAATATCGGTCAGTCTGTCAAGATACTCTGCGCTGTCGGCGGTGAAATCGCTCTCCAGCGTTCTCCAGCGCCAGTTGTTGCCGACAGTGGAGGGGACGTTTATGCGAGCCTCGGTGCCAAATCCGCACAGCTCCTGCATTGTGGTCATCGCCATGTCCGCGGTGCTTTTCCACGCGAGATCAATGAACGCTTTCGGAAGCTCCGCAGCCCGGCGTATACCGAGGTATTCCCTGACAAAACGCTTGGTGTCGCGGTCGAGGTCGTTGTACCAGCCCAGCGCCGTGTCGCTGTCGTGGGTGGAAGTATACACCACGCAGTTCTGTGAGGTGTAGTTCTGCGGCAGGTACTCGCTCTTTCCCGTGGGGTCGAACGCGAATTGCAGCACCTTCATTCCGGGGTAAGCCGCCTGTCTTAGCAGCCTGCGCACCGACGGAGTGATTATACCAAGATCCTCTGCGATGATGCCGTCCTTGCCGGTCTCCCTTTTGATGACCTCGAACAAGTCGTATTTCGGGCCTTCCCTCCACTCGCCGCCGTGTGCGGTCTTGCTGCCGAACGGGATAGCGTAGTAGCTGTTGAAGCCGATGAAATGGTCGATACGCACGATGTCGTACAGCTTCTTTGCGAAGCTCATTCTGCCGACCCACCAGCGGTAATCCTCCTGCTTCATTCTGTCCCAGTCGTAAATGGGGTTGCCCCACAGCTGACCATCCGCCGAAAAAGCGTCCGGAGGGAACCCGGCAACTACCGTCGGCACCCTGTCCTTGTCAAGCTGGAAAAGCTGCGGCTCGCACCACACATCAGCGCTGTCCAGGGCGCAGTAGATCGGGATATCGCCGATTATCTGTATTCCCTTGGAATTCGCGTACTCCTTGAGCCTGTACCACTGCTGGAAGAATTTGAACTGCAAAAACGCGTAAAAGTCCATTTCCTTTGCGAACTTTTTCCTTGCGGAAGCCACCGCCTTTTCGTTCCTCAGGCGCAGCGGCTTTTCCCACTCTGTCCAGCTTTTTCCGCCGTGGGAGTTCTTCAGCGCCATGAACAGGGTGTAATTTTCCAGCCATGGATTTCCCGCAAGAAACGTCTTGTATTCTTCGGAAACGTTACCGTTTATCTCCTTAATAAAACGCCCGTAAGCGAGCCTCATGACCTCGTAGAAATTCTCGTACATCGTTGCATAGTCAATGTAACGGGGATCCTCGCGCCACTTGATATCAGCGTACTCCCCGTGCTCCAGCAGTCCCTCCTCCTCAAGGGTCTCAAGGCTGATGAAATAAGGGTTTCCGGCAAATATTGAAAAGCTCTGATAGGGCGAATCACCGTAGCTCGTCTGGGACAGAGGGAGTATCTGCCACAGGCTCTGACCGGCGCTTTTCAGCCAGTCAACGAAATTATAGGCTTCCCTGCCCATCGTGCCGATGCCGTAATCATTCGGCAGGGACGCGATGTGCAGCAAAATACCGCTTCTTCTCATGTTTTCCTCCATTGTTATTCTATTTTCTGCCCAGAGAACCGCCTGACCTGAACTGCGCACGGAGCGTTACATGGCTTGCTCCGGCATCGTTTTCGATCATGTTCACCAGCATACGCACAGACAGACTTGAGATCTGGTGAAGGGGCTGGGCAAAGGTCGCTATCCTGGGATTGCTGTATTCCGACAGCTCGATGCCATCAAAACCCAGCACGGAAATATCCTCCGGCACGCGCTTTCCCATATCGAGAAACGCACGCACCGCACCCACTGCTATTATATCCGACATGGCGAAAACCGCCGTCATGTCCTTGCATTTGTGAAAAAGAGCCACCGCCGCTTCATAAGCGGAGCTGAACGTATACGCGCAAAGCTCGCTTTCCGGGACATCTATACCGCGCTCGCTGCAAACGCTGCAAAAACCACCGTACCGAAGCCCTGAGGGGCCATAGGAACTGAGGTCGCCGCCGAGTATCCCGACCCTTTCGTGACCCTGGTCGAATAGCTGCCGCGCCGCCTCCCTGCCGCCGTCAAAGTCGTCCACGCTGACGGAGGAAAGGTTTCCGAAGCCAAGCTCCTCGGCGTTGGCGGTACTCAGCACACAGGGCACCGTCATCTGGGAAAAGCTCTTGCGGAAGTTACGCATATCGCCGCCCAGGAATATCACCCCGGCAGGTTTCTGTTCCGCGCACAGCCTTGCAGCGAAACTAACCTCGTCCTCCTGCTCGTCGATGTAATTCACCGC
Organism: Oscillospiraceae bacterium; assembly: GCA_022766785.1. GTDB lineage: Bacteria > Bacillota > Clostridia > Oscillospirales > Ruminococcaceae > CAG-115. The sequence goes on along the minus strand of JALEOL010000096.1, from coordinate 5,942 downwards.
CATCTGAAAGCCCGACGGAGCCGCAGCCATCTGCATCTGCTCGATAAGCGGAGAGAAGAACAGGTTGCTGCTGCCGTTCACGATAAGCAGTATCGTCTTCCCGGCGCTCTGGCGCATACGGCGCGCGTTCGTGTTCGGGGTGTAGTTGTACTGCCGTATCACTTCGTTTATGCGCTCACGGGTCTGTTCGCTGATCTCGCTGCTTCCGTTGAGCGCACGGGATACCGTGCTCACACCGCAGCCTGCGAGTCTTGCAATGTCCTTTATAGTCAATAGCTCACCTGATATCTGATACTAATAACCATTTGAACTCAGGAAATCTTTACAGAAATCCAGCACCGTTATCGTCGTCAAAGAAACTTGACGTACAGAAAGTACGCCTGCGTTTCTTTTCCTAGATATCGGCACTGTCTTTCTGCAAATCTTTTCCTTCGTTCAAACGGTTATTTGTATGATTTGATTACCGAAAACGTTTCCGGCAAATTGATTGTAGCATAAATTCATTGATTTTTCAAGGGGTTCTGAAAATTTTCTGTTTTGCACAATAAAACCTGCTTATGTTCAGACAATACTACCAACACTTTCTCACTCAAAAGATGCTCCCCATTACATGTACTGTTCTCATTTACACAAAAAAAGAGCGGCAAAAAACCGCTCTGATATGCTGTATTATCAGTACAGAGGAGGTATATTCCCGAACAGCTCATCGGTAAGCAGCCCAAGATAATGAACTCGCACGCCTGCGATATCCTGAACATTCCCGCTCGCCGTCTTGACCCTTATCCGGGAACCGTTCCCCATGATCAGCGACACCATGGTGCTGTGCGAACCGGGGTTTCCGTAGCCGTATTGTGTCAGCATTGAAACATACCCGTTTATGCCGTCCTCGTCAGCGACAAGGCTGAATTTCCCGTCCTCCTCGCTCTCAGCGACAACGCACAGCGGCTTTGCACAGATCTTCTCTGCAACCTCGTCCTCAAGGTACTTCCAGGTCATCTTACCGAAGCAGGCGTAATCAGCGTCGGAATTGATACCGATCCCGTCAGCGTCATACCTGAACGTTCCGGTGGTGTTCACAACAAACCTGCTTCCGGCGGAAAGTCCAAGATACCCCTTTTCGCCGATCTTCAGCGTTCCGTCGCAGACCAGGCTGCCGTTCACGATAAGCGAACCGCCGCTTACTGCCACAGTTCCGCCCTTTTCTATGTAGAGATCACCGTCGATCACCGCGCCCTTTTTGAGCGTCAGCTTCTTCCCGGCAGGGACTACCAGCGAATGGATCTCTGCATTCTGCACATGCAGCGGAGCAGTCTTTACCGTGCGGTTTGAAACCAGTATTTTCGCGCCGAAATCGGGATAGCCGTTATATTTCACGCTGTCCCCCAGACGGTCAATTTCTACCAGTTTCTGTTCCGGACTGTCCACACAATTCATCGCCGACGCGCTGAAAGCAGTACCGACTGATAAAACAGCAGCAAGCGCCGCGGCAAGTATTATCCTGACAAATTTTCTCATGATTTTACCCCTCCCTGAGAGTATGTTTCTTTTTCGACTATATTATATCACTTGATTTAGATTTTGTCAATACCCAAAAGGAAGAAAATTCTGCCCAAAGAGGATCATGAAAAACCGCCTGGCTGCGCCGCTATGTGACTGTCCTACAGGCTCACTCAACTACACACGCCCGTAAGAACAGCCCGGGGAGCTTCCCTGCCCAGCCGGTGATCAGCGCCCTGTATTCCGGCGGAGTGATCTTTTTTCCGATACCCATGACATCGTAGGTCACCGCGCCCTCTTTTATCTGTATCCCCCAGTCCTCAAAGCCGTTCGAGAGATAAAACCTGTGGCGGCTCTCGCGCTCAGGATAGTTCCCGGCGGACTTGTCCAGCTGCTCCCGGGCAAGGAAGATACGTTTGCCCGGAAACCGCTCACGCAGCGCCGACAGTATCTGTCCGCCTGTGCCCCTGCCGCGCCGCCCCTCCTCCACCGCAAGGAAGAAAAGGTACACCATATCGTCCAGCAGCACCACATAAGCCAGTCCTGCGAACTCTCCTCCGTCCGTCGCCTCAAGCGCCTCCGCCCTGCCCTGCCTTGCGCGGCGTTTCAGCAGGAACCACGGCGTTCTCTCCTCCGCCGGGAAAGCCCTGAGATACAGCGACTTCATTTTACCAAGATGTTCTTTTCTGCAAGGTTCAAGTTTAATCATTTTTCGCTCCGGATCACAGCTTCGTTACACCGCAGGAACGTATCTGCTCATTGTCCTGTAACGGGCAGGAATACAGCGCGCTGCCGTCCAGGTCGGCGCTGTGCATATCCACTGCGGATATCTGATGATTGTTATAGGTCGTGTGGTAATATATACCCCGGTCGGCGTTCCAGCAGGAAGTGTATATCGTTATCTCATATTTTCCCGGTTCCACCTCGCAGCAGCCCCTGACCTGCTCCACCGCTCCGAGGATATGGAAGAACTGTCCAACGCTCTCCTCCTCCGAACTTCCGGAGACCGAATTTGCCCTGGTGAAAGCCGCGCGCACGAACCTGGACGCCGACGACAGATCCCCCGGCAGACCCAGTGCGCCCATTCCCCTGCTGTAATGCTCCAGCGGAATGCCGAGCCTGTTCTCCGGCTGCTTCGGGGAAAGGTGCATATAGTCGCTGAGCCTTGATATCTGCTGCTCGAACGGCGGTTCGTTGGTGAGGACTCCGACAGGGTTATCGTGTATTCTCAGCCCCTGTGCAAAAGGCTCCACGACTATCGCGCCGGTTTTGTCGGCGATGATCCAGTGCATTTTCGCAACCGGCAGCTTCTCGCTGAACTGAGTTCCCACGACAGTGACTTCCCCCAGCAGCTTTCTTGCCTCGGACAGATCGGCGCACCGGCTCAGAATCCACGGAATTATCTCGAACTGCGCCACGCACCGTCCATTCCCCACGTCGGGATACTCAGCGCTTTTTGCGAAATTCAGCCCCGCCATACCCAGTCCTTTTTCGTTCACCGCGTCATAATACAGCGGAAAACCGTCGGCGATATGCGCCATTCCTATCATGGCATAGTGGCTGTCAAGATCCCCGTCATGCCGGAAATGAAAAGGATAATTCCTGGGAGTTATCGTTATCCTTTCTCCGTATGAGAATTCATAATCCAGTGTTCTTCCCATGTAGAAGCAATCTGTTTTATAAGTTGCAGCAGTACACATTTTATTTCCTCTCTTTCGTTTTCGGTTTTTGATCTATAATTTTTGCTTTGCGTTTATTATAACACATAATTGTGAAATATCCGTGAAAATCCTTTTAAAAAAATAATGCATATCTGCACACCAAATTACAGATAATCGATAGTATAATATAAATGTATGCTTGATTTTCATTTCAACTTGTGTTACAATATATGTAATCTATTCAAACAGGAAAAGGGTTGTATTTTATGCGAAGGAAAATCTGTGGAAACTGCTTTGCCACAATGAAAGGTAATACCTGCTACCGCTGCGGATACCGTGAAACCCATTCCAGGGTCGAATACGACGCACTTCCCGTCGGCACGGAGCTTCACGGCAGATACACAGTGGGCAGGCTGCTGGGCAAAGGCGGATTTGGAATGATCTATCTTGCCTATGACCAGAAAAACGAACGCTCCGTAGCGATAAAAGAGTACTATCCGGACGGTCTGGCTATCCGCTCAGGCGATAATGTCACAGTGGAACCGCTGACCTCCCAGCAGGAAACAGGCTACAGCGAGGGCAGAATGCGTTTCAGGCAGGAGGCGGAGATCATTTCACGCTTCCGTGAATGCTCCGAAATAATCGGGATCTGTGATGTGTTTGAGGAAAACGGTTCTTCGTACTATGCAATGGATTTTGTCCACGGCGTTTCCCTAAAGGATCTCACCGTACAGATGAGGATCACCCCGGGACAGGCGGTGTATATTGCCAAAAAACTGCTTCCTGCGCTTGAAATAATGCACAATGAAAAGATACTCCACCGTGATGTTTCCCCGGACAATATCATGCTTTGCCCCGACGGTGCGGTAAAGCTGATCGATTTCGGCTCTGCGCGGCAGCTCAGTGACAACACCCAGAGCTTGTCCGTGATATTGAAGCAGGGCTTCGCTCCGCTGGAACAGTACCAGAGAAAAGGAAAACAGGGCGGCTGGACAGATATTTATTCCCTTGGCGCTTCGCTGTATTTTGGACTGACCGGGTCTGCACCCGACGATCCGCTCACAAGGCTTGAGGACGACTCGATGTTCCTCAAAGAGTTAACGGGTATCCCGAAAAAGCTGACCGAAATACTTGTCAGATCATGCAATCTGAAACCCGAGGACAGATACCAGAACGCCGGCGAAATGCTGAACGCGGTGAACGCCTGCGGAATGACCCCGGAGAGCTTTCCCGAGGATAACCTGCGCCCGACGCGTTCCATAAAGGATATTACAATTAAGCGTTCGCGCCGACGTTCGCTGATAGCTGTAACAGCGGCTGCATTGATCCTTGCAGCAGGAGCAGCGGCGGCGTTCTTTACAAGGATATTTGCGAAACCTGTCGAAGTAAAGATCGGCGGAGAGATGTACCCTGTGACTGTAACCGAGCTTGATCTGTCAGACCGCGAGCTGACGAACGCCCAGATATCCAACCTACGCCACATGAAGCTGCTGAAAAACCTTAATCTCAACGACAACTATATCACGGATCTGTCCTGCCTTTCCGGGCTGACGCAGCTGGAGTCAATTCATTTCAGCAACAACAATGTGACGGACATCAGCTTCATGGAGGATATGAACGACCTTCGCTCAATAAGCGCCGAAAATACCGGAGTTTCTGATATCTCTGTGTTACGGGGGAAAACGAAACTGGAATCAGTGTTCTTCGGGGACAGCTATGTGACCGACATCACACCGATATCCGACAGCCGTGGTCTGAAGCAGGTGGGATTCAACGAAGCGCAGATCCCTGATATCAACGCACTGGAGGGAATGACCGAGCTTGAAATGGTATGCTTTGCCGGCTGTGGGATAACCAGCCTGGAGCCGCTCAGGGACAGCAACAAGCTCAGGTACATCTATTTCGGGCGTAACAATATATCCGACCTGTCTCCATTAATAGACTGTGATATTGCGGAAATGTATATTGACGGAAATCAGCTGAACGGGAACACAGAGGCGTTCCGCGGACTGACAGCTCACGGCTTTATTGTGCTTAACAACAACGGATACCGTGACGCTCAGCTGGATCATATAGTATCGACAATAACCGGAGAATTCACGATTTACAACTGAGAGGACTCACAAATGAAAACAGAAGAGCTGGAATCCAAAATACGCCGCACCAAAAGTCTTGACATGAAGCTCATTGCCGACAACGCCCCGCCGAGTTTTACGGAATACCTGCATAATCTCCTGACAGAAACCGGGACGAAACATTCGGATCTTATCAGGGCGCTGAATGTTGACCGGAACTATGGATATCAGCTGCTGAACGGCACCAGGACTCCCACCCGGGTACAGATACTGCGAATAGCTTTGTATATAAAGCTCGACCTCAAACGGACTCAGCGCCTGCTGAACCTTGCCGGGAGAGAGGCTTTGTATGTCCGCCGCCCGGAGGACGCCAAAACAGTACACTGCATCGAACATCACACGGACTACAAGACCGCCTGCGAGTTCATCTGGGGAGAGTGAAAAAACTTCTGCGCCGAGCAGGTAAATTTAAGGCAACACCGCATAATTATTGTCGTTCGATTGCGCCGTCAGTTCAGCGCAATATGTCTCATTTCACTTATAGCTCAAGTAACATTTTGCGCTGAACTGGTTTTTCGTCAGATTGTACAACTTGCGGTGTTCGGCGGAAGCAAAGCGAATTCAAGCCGAACACTCGTGAGCGCAGGCGGGCTGGTCTGTCGTTAGTCTGGCGCAAAATGAAACATGATCGTTAACGCATTATGTGATA
>JALEOL010000067.1 GCA_022766785.1 Oscillospiraceae bacterium | reverse complement strand
CGACTGGGGGACCCTATGTTCAAGGAACTGACGGCGGTGTTTGATTTCAGCTATGTTCTTGTGACGATACAGGATCTCAAGGAACGCGTAAACATCGGTAACACCCCGGTCATCATGGAATTTCCGGCGATACGCGGGCTTTCCCGGCAGCTGCTTCGGCTGGCACAGGGACAGATCTCCGGCCCTATCTCAATGGTAAGGCTGCGCGGAAGCTACTCTGTCATGGAACCCGAGGCGGTCGAGAAAATGGTGTGGCAGGCGAAAAACTCCGTCACAGTTCCGATAGACCTCTGTCCCATGAACGCCAAGAAAGCCGCGCTGGATACAGCTATCAAGGCTTCCCGAGCCGGAATAGACAGCCTTACCATGTGTCTGGGCAGAGCGAAAAACTACGCCTCGATTGAGGATTATCTTTTTGCGCTGATGACAATTCACGATGTCCTGCCAAAGGAATTCAGCCTTTCTGCGCTTTGTAAGGCGGAGATATACCACAGGCTTGTTTTCGGCGAGAGAAGTACAGACTGCATAACCGACATAATGAAGCTCATCGACTACGATATCCAGAACCTGATAAACGCTGATACCGGAGAGCAGGTCAAAATGCGAGTCACGCTCAAAGACAAGATGCTGCTGCGGCACACCTACGTCACCGCGCTCCAGAAATTCGCCGAGGAGGAGGATATCCCGGAGGACATCGCGGCGGATTTCTTTGACGCGATAGCGCATTATGACAGCAACTGCTTCAATCCGGAGCTTCTACGGAATGACAAACTGGATCTGCTGAACTAGGGACGCGCTGATTAAAGCGAAGCGTATCAAAATCAGCCGCGTGAGTTCGCTCGTTTGAACGGGGCGATTTTGATTTAATCAGCGTTTCCCTAATATTATTCCTGCGTCAATAAAGTTCAAAAGCCGCTTCCGGCATTGTGAAGCGGTTTTTTTGATTTTTCGGGGATAATCTATTGCATTTTTCGCCGAAATGTGGTATGATAAAATATATATGTATATCTGAAGATACAATTATATACATTAATACAAAAAAGAAAGGGTCAACATTATGAGTAAGGTAGTAAAGTTCGGCGGAAGCTCTCTCGCCGACGCAAAACAGTTCAGGAAGGTCGCTGATATAATTCACGCAGACCCCGAAAGGCGTTACGTCGTTCCGTCCGCGCCGGGCAAGCGCTTCAAGGAGGACACAAAGGTAACGGATATGCTGTACCGCTGCTATGACGAGGTGGCTGTGCAGGGTAAGGATTTCACAGAGTCCTTTGCGCCGATAAAGGAGCGCTACAACGGCATTATTTCCGAGCTGGGCATTGATCTCGACCTCAGCGAGGAGTTCGAGAAGATAGGCGGTAATTTCAGAAACGCTGCCGGCAGCGACTACGCGGCGAGCCGGGGCGAGTACCTCAACGGTATCGTTCTTGCGAAGTATCTCGGGTTTGAGTTCATCGACGCTGCAAGAGCTATCTTCTTTGACAACAAGGGCAATTTCGACGCCGACATAACCGACGCCTGCCTGGGCGCGCTTCTCGACAAGACCCCCAAGGCTGTTATCCCCGGCTTCTACGGCGCAATGCCGGACGGCTCTATCAAGACCTTCTCCCGGGGCGGCTCCGATTTCACTGGTTCTGTAGTCGCAAAGGCGGCAAAGGTGGATCTGTACGAGAACTGGACTGACGTGAGCGGCTTCCTGGTGGCTGATCCCAGAATAGTTGAGAACCCCGAGGGCATCAGCGTCATCACCTACTCCGAGCTGCGCGAGCTGTCCTACATGGGCGCAGGCGTGCTCCACGAGGACGCTATCTTCCCGGTAAGAAGCGCCAATATCCCGATAAACATCAAGAACACCAACGCTCCCCAGGACGCAGGAACACTTATCGTGCCCACACAGGGCGCCCCTGCAAGCGAACATATCATCACCGGTATCGCCGGCAAGAAGAACTTCTCCGTAATCTCTATCGAGAAGGACAGAATGAACAGCAACAAGGGCTTCCTGCGCAAGCTGCTCCAGGTTCTGGAGAACCACGATATCTTCCCGGAGCATATGCCCACAGGTATCGATACGGTCAGCGTTGTCGTAAACTCCGCGGAGCTGGACGGTCAGCGTGAAAAGCTCACCGAGCGGCTTATTGAGGTGGTAAAGCCGGATCATTTCGAGATAATCGACGGTCTGGCGCTTATCGCTGTCGTTGGCCGCGGAATGCGCTCCGTAAAGGGTACCGCTACCCGTGTGTTTGCGGCGCTTTCCCATGCGAATATCAACATCAGAATGATCGACCAGGGCTCCAGCGAGCTTAACATCATCGTCGGCATCGAGGCGGCGGATTTCGAGAAGGCTGTCAAGGTGATCTACGATATGTTCATGCTCAGCGAGTAATTCCTTTTAGTTTTCATCAGTGAAAGGAGCTTCCATGAGGTGCTTTCCGGCGGCGTTGATCCTTGTCCTGTCAATGGCGGTATGCGGCTGTGAATACCGGGGGAACACCTCCTCCGGCTCTCCGGCTGCGGCAGGCTCTGTCAGGACAGAGGAAACAAAAGAAGCGGCGGCTGTGCCGGAGGCGCTTTCGGGGGTCTGGTTCAACGCGGACAACATGGAGGAAATGTGGGTGTTCGGCGAGGGCGGCGTTCTGACTGTCGGAGAGAGTACTCACACATATTCGCTGAAAAGACCGCTGTTTTCGGGAGAATTGCTGAAAATCGACGATACGTCATACAGGTTCAGCGCATATGATAATTCATATATCTACATTTATGACCGGCAGACCGGAGCGCCGGTGTATACGCTTTATTCCGAGGACAACGACAGGTACATCACATATCTGAGGGAGAAGCGCATTGAAACGGAATGCGCCGATTTATTCAGCAGATATCCGGATAAGTACGGGTGGATAAGCAAGGCAAACTGCGGTGATATCCCGTTCCTTGCGGACGCGGATTTTATTGACGGCTGCGTCAGCGAGGGCGTTTTCCGGGTGAGTACGCCGGAGCAGCTTGCAGGCTACTGCTGGTATGTGAATACGCAGGAGTCGCGCAGGGCTTATCTGGAGCTTACTGCGGATATTGATCTGTCCGGCTATGAATGGGCGCCTATGGGCTGGAGCGGCGGATATGAGGACGACCACGAATTCTGCGGCTATGTGAGCGGCGGCGGTCATACTATAAAGAATATGACGATAAATTGCAGCGGCGCAGGAAGCGACGCAGGCTTTATCGGGTGGGAAACCTGGTGCTGCGTTACCGACCTTGCCTTTGACGGGGCTAAGGTCAGCGGCGGTATGGCAGGAGTTGTCACCGGGCAGGCTATCGGCGGCACTTATCAGAATATCACGATAACAAACAGCACTGTTGACGGATATCACGCCGGGTCTATGCTCGGCTGGGACGCGAATACCACAAAGAAAAACTGCTCCGCTGATGTAAAAGTCAACGGCGAGGAGTTTGAGTTCCTTTCATACAACGAGTATGAAAAGAGCAAAATAGTCATCAGCGACCCGGTGGAGATAACCATTGACGAAAACCACACCGTCACGCGCCCGGAAGTGGAGGGCTACACCAATCTCGGGTGGATGGTGTTCTATAACGGCGAGCAGGTGCTCCACAGAAATGCGGAGAACGAGCTGAGCTACACCTATTTTATGAACGAACCGGGAACATATGAAATTTATCTTACGGCGTTCATTTCGGGGCAGTATGTTCCGATAAGCAATACAGTCAGCTATACTTTGGAATGAGGGGGAAACGACATGGACTATACTGAATATCTGTCGAACGATGGTATGAAAAAAGGCAAGCTCGGCGCTTACAAGACGCATATCATCAAGAACATAGAAAAGATCGGACAGAAGAAGCTGGTCATAATCGGCGGCGGTGAGGAATACGACGTGCTTATGCAGGCGTTAAAGCAGCTTCGCGCAAAGAACGTGAAGGTGCCGGATATCGCGTTCCGCGTGACCGCCTCCGAGAGCGAGGTGTCCGAGCAGGACGATATCCGCTTTATCAGCGAGCTGAAGGGCAAGTCTGCTTCTTTCTATGCGCTGATAGTTGCGCCGTTTACTCCGCTGGAAATACAGCTGGCAGGAATGGCAGGCGTGCAGGGCACTTCCGCGCAGATCGCCGCAGTTCTGAGGAACCAGTGCGGCTATACCCTGGACAGCTACTGCGAGATGAACGAGCCTTCCGGTCTCGGCATGAGCCTTTCAAACTCCAGGCTCAGCAAGGCGCTTTCTGCTGACGGCAAGCGTGCCGCAGGCATGGAGAACTCCACCGCACAGCAGATGGCTGCATACAAGGACAGAATGAAGGGTCAGAGGTGCTTTATCCTCGGCACCACCGGCGCGAAGCTGGACGAGCTGAACGGGCTGATGAACGAGCATGCGTTCGCCGCGAACGAGTTCTGCGATTTCTTCACGAGAACGCCCCAGCGCCCGGAATATTTCCTGCTGACGGAAGGCTCCGCATATCTCGGCAACGGAAAGTACATCGAGGGCATGGAGTGCTTCATAGACGGGCGTATCAAGGTGTTCGAGGATAAGTTCAAGAAGAAGCCCACCTATGTGAACGGTCTGGGCGCAGGGCTTATCACGGGGCTGCCCACGTTCCGGCAGGCGGAGGCGGAGTATGATACCGCAAAGATGTTCCCGTTGTATGTGATGATGCAGCTGGCGCTTTACATGGGCTTCAGCGAGATATATCTCTACGGCTGGGACGGTCTGTTCCCCCTGGATATAGACTCCGACGGCGCTGCGAGAAAGGCAGCCGAGGGAACTGTACCCGGCTTCCCCACCGGGGCAAAACAGCTTATCGAGCAGGTGAAGAAGTACGCCGAGAGCAGCGGCTCAAAGCTCATCAGCATGTGCGAGACCAGCGGACTGTCCATGCTTGATAAGGTGGAGTTTTCGGACGTTGACCTTTCCGCTTCGTCGATATTCGGCAGACTGTGATCTTCGGCGCTTATCATTCCGGGCTTTACTGCCCATAATTCAAGGAGGGCAATATGAGCCTGGCAGACGAGCTTTTTATTGAGAATTGCCGTGATATCCTGGCGAACGGCGTGTCCGACGAGGGGTGCGAGGTTCGCCCCCGTTGGGAGGACGGCACCCCGGCGCACACGATAAAGAAATTCTGCGTCGTCAATCGGTATGACCTGCAGAAGGAGTTCCCTATCATGACCCTGCGCCGGGTGTACTACCGCTCCGCCATTGACGAGATACTGTGGATATACCAGAAGAAATCCAACCGGGTGGCTGACCTTTCTTCCCACATCTGGGACGCCTGGGCGGACGGGAACGGCACTATCGGCAAGGCATACGGCTATCAGCTCGGGGTAAAGCACCACTACCCCGAGGGGGAGTTCGACCAGGTGGACAGGGTGCTGTACGACCTCACCCACAACCCGAGCAGCCGCCGTATCATGACCAACACCTACAACCACGCAGACCTCAGCGAAATGCAGCTTGCCCCCTGCGCTTATTCCATGACCTTCAACGTCAGCGGAAACCGGCTCAACGCGATACTGAACCAGCGCAGCCAGGACATGCTCACCGCGAACAACTGGAACGTGTGCCAGTATGCGGCACTGCTCATCATGTTCGCGAAAGCCACGGGATTCCAGCCGGGGGAGCTTGTCCATGTCATTGCGGACGCCCACATTTACGACCGGCACGTTGAGGCGGTGAAGCGGCTCATTGAGAAGAAGCCCTACCCTGCCCCGGAAATGCAGGTGGAGGATATTACCGATTTCTACAGGTTCACAAAGGACAGCTTCACGGCGGTGGACTATAAGTATCACGAATTTACCGACAAAATTCCGGTTGCTATTTAAGAGGACGAATAATGGAGATCTGGGACGTTTACGATATCGACCGGAACAAGACCGGGCAGACTATTCAGCGCGGAGAAAAGCTGCCGGAGGAAATTCTCGCGCTCATTGACCGGGGGAAGTTCGTTCCCTATTTCAAGGGAAGCACTGATTAAATCTGGTGCGCATATTGCGCCGCAGATTTTTCGTCAGATTGTACAAATTGAGTGCAGACGGGCTGACGCCCGTCAAGCGAAATTTGTGCAAGATGGCGGAAAAGATGCAAGCAAGATGCGTGCCAAGCCGTCAGGCGTGATTTAATCAGTGCTTCCCAAGGGTTATATTTCTACTATTTTCGCAGCATCACATCACTTAGGTACTATACAGGAAAAGCAATAAGAGGTAACAATGTCAGAAGAAAAGCGACTGGCGGTGCTTATCGACAGCGATAACGTATCCGCAAAATACGCTCCGTTCGTCATGAACGAGGTACAGAAGTACGGCGTGCCCACATACAAGAGAGTTTACGGCGACTGGGAAAAGGGCGGCAACGGCTGGCACGCGCCTGCGGTGAATTATTCAATAATGCCGGTGCAGCAGACCAGCTATGTTGCAGGAAAGAACGCCACCGATTTTTCCATGATAATCGACGCCATGGACATACTGTATTCCGGCAATGTTGACGGGTTCGTGCTTGTCACCAGCGACAGCGATTTCACCCGGCTTGCAATAAGGCTGAGAGAAGCCGGAATGCTGGTGGTGGGGATAGGCGAGCTTAAAACTCCCCGTCCGTTCACCGTAAGCTGCCACCATTTCTGCTATCTCAACCAGATAGGCGAGCCGGAGGGGGTTCAGGACGAGCAGTCTATCCGTAAGGCTGTGGTGAATTTCGTCACCGAAAACAAGGACGAGCGGATAGACCTTGCGAGGATATTCGCGGTGCTTACCTCAAAATTCGGCAATATCAACTTTGACGAGCTTGGGTACAAGAGGTTTTCCAGCTTTATCGACAGCTTCCCGGAGCTGCGGAGAAGCAATACTTTCGTTTCCCTGAGAAAGAAGCGCACACCGCCGCCAGTTCCGGAAAATAAACCGGAGGAGGTCACTGTTCAGGCGGTTTCGGCGGCTATGTCGGAATATCTCAGCACTCACGAGCCGGAGCAGGACAATATGCTCAAAATGGAGAGCTGGCTCAACAGCCGGTTCGGTAAGATAGATTTCGCGAAATTCGGCAGCAGCAGGTTCGCGAAGTTCATCGACAAGCTGCCGCAGTTCACCCGGACGGGCACTCTGGTGAAGCCTGCGGACGCAGTTCCTGAAAATCCGCTCAACCCCGACAGCTACCGCAGGGAGGTCGTGACCTACGCCGGCGACAACATGCCGGACGGCGGTAATATCGGTCAGCTGAACAATCACCTGATGAGCGTTTTCGGGAGAGATTATTTCAGGGGGCTTGGCTTCGGCGATTTCAAGTCGGCGCTGGATTCCGTGGAGGAGGTCAGGGTGGACGGCAACCGTGTGTTCCTGGCTTCGCCTGCCGCCGAACCGGAAAAGCCTGCAAATCTCCCCGGTCCGGACGTGAGCGCGGTGTTCGCAAGGATACAGCAGTATGCCAGGGAGAACATGCCGGACGGCGGCAACATTGGTCAGCTGAACAACGAGCTTATGGGCGCTTACGGAAAGGACTACATCGACGCACTGGGCTTTGGCGATTTCAGGGCGCTGCTTTCCTCCGTGCCGGATATAAGGGTGAGCCGCAACCGGGCATATTCCACAGCGCCGGCTGAGGCAGCAGCTGAGCCTGAGCAGACCGTGGAGATACCGGAGATACAGCCGGAGCAGCCCACGGACGTTCCCGAAAATCAGACAAAAGAGGACAGAAGACGCAGCAGACGAACAATGAAAACCGAACCGGCGGAGCAGACAGAAGCGGCAGCGACCGAGCCTGTTGCCGGGGAGACCGCCGTTCCCGAACCCACTGACGAGACCTCCCCCGAACCGGAGATCCCGGAAAAGGAATACGAGAAACCGGAGCTTAACGCAGTGAAGCGTGAGATCCTGCAGTTCGTGGCTTCCTCAGAGAACGGGGGCAGTCTGTCAAGACTTGGCGGAGTGCTGGGCGCGAAGTACGGGCATGACTTCTTAAAGCAGCTTGGCTTCACCTCCATGAGAAAGCTGGCGGCGGAGCTTACCGGAACGGTCATCAGGAACAACAGGCTGTATATCAGCGACGAATTTGCAAGGCAGACCGAGGAGATAGAGAGCTTCGTCAATGAATTCGCGCGGGGAGAGGGCAGCCATAGTATCCGGGCGCTGGGGATAAAGCTGAAGGAGCGGTTCGAGGGCTTCGACTACCGCAATTACGGCTTTGCAAGGTTCACGGATTTCATCAACGCCATTGACGGCGTAAAAGCGGACAGATACCATATCAGCCCGGTAAAATAACAAGGAGTCAGCATGAAGAAGGACATCATTTACAGTCTGTCGTCGCCGTACAGAGATGATTTCAGGGTGACGGGCTATCGCTTCGGAAAGGGCGGGAAGTCCTGCTGCATAATCGGGTCGCTGAGAGGAAACGAGATACAGCAGCTTTATATGTGCAGCCAGCTTGTAAAGGCGCTGGAGCTGCTGGAGAGAAAGGGCTGCATTTCCTATGACCGGGAGATACTCATTATCCCCTCGATAAACAGCTATGGCACAAATCTCGGCAGACGCTTCTGGTGTCTTGACAACACGGATATCAACCGCATGTTCCCGGGAGACCCCGGCGGAGAGACCACCGAGCGCATTGCCGCCGGAGTATTCGAGGAGATATGCAAGTATCAGTACGGCGTGCAGTTCGCCAGCTTCTATATCCCGGGAATGTTCATTCCGCATGTGCGAATGATGAAGACCTGCAAGGAGAACACCAGCCTTGCGAACCTGTTCGGGCTTCCCTATGTCGTGCTGAGAACGCCCAGCGCAATGGATCAGTCCACGCTGAACTACAACTGGCAGGTGGGCGGCACGGCGGCGTTTTCCGTCTACACCAACGCCACCGAGAGCATTGACGAGCAGTCCGCGGAGCAGGGAGTTTCGGCGGTGCTGAGGTTTTTGTCGAGAATGGGCATAATCAAGTACCGCTGTCACGGCGGCTACATGGGCACGATCATCGACGAGGACGATATGATGAACGTCAAGTGCGGCGCCGCCGGGATCTACCGCAGTCTGAGGAAAGTCGGCGACGAGGTGGACAAGGGAGATCTGCTCGCCCAGGTGATACACCCCTATGAGGGCACGGTCATCAGCGAGGTCAGGGCGCCGGCGGAGGGCATACTTTTCTTTGCCCACGAAAGTCCGCTGGTCATGGATAATGCAATCGTGTTCAAGCTGATAAAAAGACTGCACAAGTGAATAAAGCTCTCCCCCGTCAGCGCTTCGGCATTACGGGGGAGTTTATATAAATAGGAATAAGAAGGTTGTTTCTTGCTGCGGATCAATTTTTTTGCATATTCTTGCCTGTTTTTTGAATACTAAAAGTATATTGTGGCGGCAATTATGCTGGGAGTTCCGGAAGATAGCCCGTATTTGTGCATTGTGTATAAATTTCTGGCGATAATTGTTTGAAAATTCTACATGGCAAGTTTGCGAAAATCCTTGCAATTGGCGCTGTTATATGGTAAAATAACTGTTGGCGGCTGTACCGGGCGCGTGATAATTATGCGCTTAAACAGCCTGAACACTTGAAGGCATGGCGATGATGCCGGAGGTTGCGCAGCTCTGACTGCGGTAATTTCGGCGGAGTATGTCGGGCAGAAAGCCCGGCGACAGAAGATCTTCAGAAAACGTGGGTCTCCTATCTGTCAGCGCTGTTAAAGTGTCCGGATATTCCGGATAACTAACGGGCGGTCATCAGAAAGCAGGAAACACACGGCACAGTGGATTTTTCAAAACAGCTTTTGCCAGCATAAAACTAACAGAAGGGGTTGAAAAATCATGGCAGCAAATGAGAAGGTAAGGATCAAGATCAAGGGTTATGAGCACAGCGTTGTTGACGCAGCAGCCAAGAAGATCGTAGAGGCAGCTACCCACAACGGTGCAAGAGTTGCAGGCCCTATCCCGCTTCCCACCAACAAGGAAGTCGTAACGATCCTGAGAGCTGTTCACAAGGACAAGGATTCCCGTGAGCAGTTCGAGCTGAGGACTCACAAGCGTCTTATCGACGTTATCCGTCCGTCAGCCAAGGCTATCGAAGCTCTCCAGACTCTGGAGCTTCCCGCCGGCGTAGAGATTTCAATGGATATCTGATCATAGAGAGCATTGGAGTTATGTTGGACGGTTTCCGTTCAACCACTAACCACGCACCACAGGGTGCATGGTCATGTTGGGAAGTTCCCAACCAATAACCAAAGGAGGATTAGCCAAAATGACAAAGGCGATCATCGGCAAGAAGATCGGTATGACGCAGATCTTCGACGAGGCAGGCAAGGTCGTTCCCGTAACAGTTATCGAAGCGGGTCCCTGCGTAGTGGTACAGAAGAAGACCACTGAGAACGACGGCTACGAGGCAGTTCAGCTGGGCTTCGGAGATGTTTCTCCCAAGCACGTAAACAAGCCTGAGGCTGGCCACTTCAAGAAGAATGACGTAGCATTCAAGAAGACCCTTAAAGAGTTCCGCCTGGACGACATCTCCGCTGTAAACGTGGGCGATGTCCTGAAGGCTGACGTTTTCGCTGAGGGCGACGTTATCGACGTTGCAGGCGTAAGCAAGGGTAAGGGCTTCACCGGCGCTATCAAGCGTCACAATCAGCACAGACTGAAGGAAACTCACGGTTCCGGTCCTGTTGCAAGACAGGCAGGCTCCATGGGCGCATGCTCCAGCCCGTCCAGAATTTTCAAGGGCAAGGGCATGGCAGGTCACATGGGTGCAGAGAACGTTACCGTTCAGAACCTGGTAGTTGTTAAGGTTGACGCAGAGAACAACCTCATCGCTGTTAGAGGCGCGGTTCCCGGCCCTAAGGGCGGCGTTGTTACTATCGTCAACGCGGTTAAAGCATAAGGGAGGAGGACGATAATTATGCCTAAGATCAACGTAGTAGATATGGCGGGTAAGGTCGTTTCCGAGCTTGAGCTTAACGAAAACGTATTCGGTATCGAGCCGAACAAGACCGCAATGCATTCCGCTGTTGTGAATTACCTCGCAAATCAGCGTCAGGGTACTCAGTCCACACTTACCAGAACAGAGGTAAGCGGCGGCGGCAGAAAGCCCTGGAGACAGAAGGGCACAGGTCACGCAAGACAGGGTTCCACCAGATCTCCCCAGTGGAGACACGGCGGTATCGCACTCGGCCCGAAGCCCCGTTCCTACAGATTTACTCTGAACAAGAAGGTAAAGAAGCTCGCAATGCTCTCCGCGCTTTCCTCCAAGGTAAGCGAGAACGAGATGATCGTTGTTGACGCTATCAAGACCGACGAGTTCAAGACCAAGACCATGGTGGCAATGCTCAAGGCTCTCGAGGCTGAGAAGAAGACTCTCATCGTCCTCGATTCCGTTGACGTAAAGGTCATCAAGTCCGCAGCAAATATCGAGGGTGTCAAGACAACTCAGTACAACACTCTCAATGTATACGACATTCTTAACTGCGACAAGTTCGTTATCGTTAAGGGTGCTGTTGAAAAGCTTGAGG
This sequence comes from Oscillospiraceae bacterium, assembly GCA_022766785.1. GTDB lineage: Bacteria > Bacillota > Clostridia > Oscillospirales > Ruminococcaceae > CAG-115. Next base: position 282 of record JALEOL010000067.1, on the reverse strand, counting down.
AGGTGTACGCATAATGAAGGCTGCTCAGGATATCATCATCAAGCCCATCATCACAGAGCACAGCATGGAGGCTCTGGCTGCCGGCAAGTACACTTTCAAGGTTGCCAAGAATGCGAACAAGATCGAGATCGCCAAGGCTGTTGAGACACTCTTCAAGGGCGTCAAGGTAGCTAAGGTAAACACCATCTCCGTTCGCGGCAGACTCAAGAGAATGGGCAGAAACTCCGGCTATACTTCCGACTGGAAGAAGGCTGTGGTTACTCTGGCAGAAGGCTCCAAGAC
>JALEOL010000065.1 GCA_022766785.1 Oscillospiraceae bacterium | reverse complement strand
GCTTTCGCTGCGGTATATCTCTGTTGCACTTGCCCTGAGGTCGCCCTCGGCTGACGTTATCAGTTACCCTGCTCTGTGGTGCTCGGACTTTCCTCATGGCTGTTGCCAGCCCCGCGGTCATATAATGAAGTCCCACACTGTAATACAGCGTTACTTATATTATATCACAAACCCCGGAAAAAATCAAGGCGAATATTGCGCCGCTTGCAAAGATTTTGGGTTATCAGATCATTTCTCTTGCGCAAAGTTCTGGAATATGATATAATACAAATGACAAATGATCGGTATACCGGAAAGGAGGTGCGGTCATGTCGTTTTCAGGCGCTGCATGCCGGTCAGCCGCCGCGGTATTATCAGTATTGTTGGTGGGCTGTTAGGGTAATTCACCGGTCATAACGGAAGAAATATCAGCCCCTGTCGATACAAAGGAGGAAGAAACAGTGGAAGTATACAACGATCTTACTCTCTGCGCAGCGGAATACTGGTACTCAGTCGGCACGGTATACGGTGAGGATATCCGTATCCAAATTACTGAAAAGGAAATAGTCTACGCAAGCTATTTCCCCTGGGAGGGCATTAACAATTACGACGGCGATGAACGGGACGAAATAGTTGTCGAGCATAAGCCTATAGAGCAGGCTCAGTGGGCTGATATAGAGAAAGCGGTAGACGCAGTGCTGCCTGTTCTGGGCGAGGGGGAGGAGTATATTCCCGTCACCCGGAGCAATACCGGTGTGCCCACAATGAACGATGCTATGGCTTTGGCAAAGGAATATGAAGCGAAAAGCAGAAAAAAGAGTGTTTTCCAAAAGCTGATCTCGGATAAAATTCAAATTCTCGACGGCGGCGACAGCAGCGGCTTCCGGTTGACATGGCGCGACAGCGGCGGCACCGAAACCACATACAGCTACCGCCAGCCCGGCGACAGGCGGTTTTACACCCTGATCGCCGTTATGAGGGAAACCGTCCACCACGTTGGCAGAGAGATCGTGTGGTACGGCGAACCCGAGGTGGACGGCGTGTATGTCACCGTGGGGAAGCCTTTTTCGGGAAAGGACAGCGATTTTTCCTTCTGCTGCAAGCCGAATACATCCGTTGAGGGTAAGTGGCGGTTTTACGCTTATTACGGAGAGAACAAAAAGCCACTTTCCTGTATCACGTCAGTTGACGAAGCGATCTGGAAAAGGATATCCGAAAAGCTGACGGGGCTTAGTGTCGAGAAATGGAAACCGGGGAAATACGGCAGCGACAAGCATATCACGCTGTACTATTCCGACGGGAGATCGGCGCACTTCACACCGGACAAAAGGGGCTTGCGGGAATTAAAGGCATTCTTCCTTGATATTGTAAATGAACTCATACGAATAACCACTTGATCTCAGGAAATCTTTACAGAAATCCGGCACCGCTGTCTTTCTGTAAATCTTTTCCTTTGTTTAAGCGGTTATTAGTATAAAGTGCTCGATATTCTAGGGAATATCGACCTGAACATGGCTATCTCGTCATCGTTCAGTCCATAATACAGCTCGTTTCTGATATCTTTCCGGATATCGTCGATATCCGCCGCGACTTCTCTGCCCTTTTCGGTAAGGCTGAAATGCAGATATCGCCCGTGCTTCAGTGACGACGAAATTCAGCACATTGTGACGCATTTTGTGCAAAATCTGCGAATGGTATTGACATGATATATTAATAATGATATAATTATGACAGACAAACGCCGCGGCAGCGTTTGACTTACGCAGGAATAATCAATATGAAAGGACGCTTTATTATGGGAAAGTTTGTTGTCAAGCCCGCAAAGTCGGGCGGCTATGTGTTCAATCTGAAAGCAGGAAACGGCGAGATAATCGCAGTCAGCGAAGTTTACAACAGCCTTGACGCCTGCAAGAACGGAGTTCAGAGCGTAAAGACAAACGCTCCCGAGGCTGCGCTGGAGGATCAGACCGCTCCGGATTTCACCACCGAAAAGAACCCCAAGTTTGAAATGTACACCGACAAGGCAGGCGAGTTCCGCTTCCGCTTAAAGGCGAAGAACGGACAGATAATCGCCACCGGCGAGGGCTACAAGGCGAAGGCCGGCTGCCATAACGGCATTGAAAGCATTCGCAAGAACGCTCCCGAGGCGGAAGTCGTTATCGAGGAATGATCTCCCGATACATAGGGAAGCACTGAATAAATCACGCCTGACGGCTTGGTACGCATCTTGCCTGCATATTTTTAGTTTGGCGCAACACGAAACATCATATGAAAGCATTACGTGATTTTTTGCGCCAAACTAGAAATCTGCTGCGCAATCTGCGCACCAGATTTAATCAGTGCTTCCATAGAATTATAAAAAAGGTGGGACAGCAATGCCCCGCCTTTTTGTGTTAAAATCCGATAAGTCAGACGTTTTCCGCCGGGGCGTAAACCTCGTCGAATATCTCTCTTTTGACGACATAAACGTCCCTGCTGTCGCCGTCCGTATAGCAGAGCATATCGCCTGCCGCCCCGGACATGTATGCCTCGTAGTTCCACGCGGTGAAAACCTTGGTGAACTTCTCCAATGGGCGCGCGAGTATTATTCCCTGCTGACCCGATCGGCATTTCCTTGCCATAGGCAGCAGACCCAGGGATCTCCCGGCGGCAGCGTCCACCACCGACGGCGGATACTCGAACTCCCCGGAAAACGGCTCGTCAAGCGGTGTGTACTTGCGGTCGAACACCCTGGTCTCCACCGGGTAGACCTCGCCCTGAATGCCGATCATGATGTAGATATCGCTGCGCGCGGTAATTGACACATCGCCCTCAAGGGTGCGTATCCTGAGATCCACCCCGTCTCCTGCGACATCGGTGGATCTGACATATCCGTATATACCGGGCAGTTTGCGAAAGGGGAGCAGCTTTTCGGGCTGGGACAGGGGATCGGTGCTTCTCACCACGTCATAGCCCTCGAAATATTCCGACATCTTCTCCGAGAGGTACTGATCAATGGTTTTCCCGGGGAAACTATCGCAGAAGCTCCTGCCGTTTATAAAACCCCCGGCTTTGGTGAAATGTCCGCCGCCGCTGCCGATACCAGTGGTAAGGAACGCGGCAAGCTCGTTTGCGGAGGCTTCCAGCGAACAGCTTCTCACCGACAGCTTGTAGCCGCCGCCCTGTTCGTTGAAGATAACGCACACGTCAATGCTGTCCACCTGAATGACAAAATCCCCGATGACCCCCAGAATGCTGGGATCGCACGGCTCGGATCTTACAATGGCGGTGCGGTATTTCTCGATATAATTGTTGTGCGAGATAGCTATGCCGGCGGTCTCCAGCTCCGACATGCTGAAATTGGCGTATTTCAGCCGGGTGACAAGCGATTTGTCGTAACGCAGCAGGTCTATCATATCCCTGTCGAGGGGGTGGCTTATCTCGGAAAGCTGGTTGCTGTCCATGTAAAGCCCGTAATAAAGCGCCGTAGCAATGCGCACGTCCTCGTTGACGTCAAAGCCTGCGTCATTCAGCATGGAGTAGCACAGCGTGGAGCAGCTCACCAGGTGGCTGCGTATCTCCGCCATTTCGCCGGACTGCATACCGGTGCTGTGGTGGTCGATAACGGCGACATTCCGCGCGGCGAACTTCTGGACGTTACCCTCGCCGTACTGGCAGTCCACCGTCAGAAGAAGCTCCGGCTCGGAAAGCTCCGTGACATGCTCCAGCGGGATCTCAAGCTCGGAGATCATCAGCTTCATGTTACTTTTGGAAACGGCGTTCCTGCCGCCGTACACCAGCCTTACTTCTCTGCCGGGAGTGTTGAAGTAGCGGTACAGCGCGTATCCGGAGCCTGCGGCGTCAGCGTCCGGATTGTCGTGGAGCTGTATCACGATTTGCTTGAAGCGGTTCAGGTCAGTCAGTTTCATGTGCGGTCTCCAGTGCGTCGATGACCGGCTGCGCCGTAAGGTCAAGGGTGACAGCCGGACGTATCCCGTAGCCCTCCAGACCGGCGCTGCCGCTGGCTATGCGCTGGTCGGAGCAGCTGATGTTTATGTAATAGCATTCGCAGGAATTATCCGGTACGGCGTCCCTCAGCCACCAGAAGAAATCATCAACTCCGTAGGCGTCCTGATCCACCTTGTACCACCCCGACTTATCCTGCTCCACCGCCGCTGCCGTGGGCTTTGCGAACACGCTCACGTCCGCAGCGTAAAGCCATTCCAGCTCGTCAGAGGACAGCAGGAACACCTTGTCGGAGGTCACGGTGCCGTTTGTTGCGATATCCGTTTCCACCAGCGCAGAGCGCTCCGCTTTGGTGAAGCCGTTCAGAAATCCCGGCTCGGTGTGATAGCCGTTGCGCTTTTCTGTCATAGCCTGGCTGGTGGGTGCCTGGTCGCTGTACTGAACGTTTTCGCGGTAGGAATTGAGCCATGTGCGTATATTGGAATACTCCCACCGGTTGTCTCCGCGTATCAGCCGCTGGATATCTCCGGGTATCTCGGACAGCTTTGTTCCCCAGTAGTCCTCGCCGTCATATTTGTTGAATGTGCCGCCCTCCGCTGCGTCAAATGCCTTCATGGTGAGGATATCCTCGGCGATCACCACCGCCTGCGTCCCGTCCTCGGACAGCCGCAGCACGCGCCACTTGATCGGCTCGCCGTTATATGTGCCGAACAGCAGCGAGTCGCCGATCTCCGCTTTTGCAAGGGTTTTCTCCGGCTCCGGAGCGCTCTGGGGTTCCGGCGTGCTCTGGGTGGTTTCCGCCGCCGGGGGAGCGGTGGTCCGGGCTGCGGAGGAAGTGGTTTCGGGGGGAGCCGGGGGTTCGTCCTCGGGGGGAGCGGCGTCAGTTACCTCGGGAGTGCTCTCGGTATGAGGAGGTTCGGACAGAACCTTTTCGCTTTCGGGGGGAGGGGTCTGCGGCTGCGAGGGCGCGTCCTGCTTTTCCCCGGAGGGGGCGTTCTGCTCCGCTGCCACGGGAGACTGTGGGGTATCATTCACAGGCACTTCTTTCGGTGCGCGCCTGGAAAGAAGTAAACCGGTCGCGATCCCGGCGCAGAGTATCACCGCAGCCGCTGCGATGAGATAAAACTTCCTGCGGTCAGCCGGCTTTTTTTCCGGGGCAGGCTTCACCTTAGGCACTACGGGAGCTTCCGGCATATCATGCGCGGCGGCGTACTCGTTTATCCGGAGGATTATCTCGGAAAAGTCGTCGTTGCCTTTTGAGGAAAGCCACTGGTGCGTCATCAGGAAGTACTCCATGGACTTGCTGAGCTTCACTTCCTCCAGCTTATATACGATTACAGGCTTCTTTTTGCTGACAGCGCGCTCTACCTCGCGCAGGACGTGGGGAGAGTCGTTCGCCGCCTGGGACAGCAGAAGAAGCACCGCGTCCGAGCCGTCAATGCCGTTGATTATCTCCTCGGCGTATTCGCACCCGGAGCGGATATCCCGGGGCGCGAGGAAGCAGCTGTGCCCGGAGCTTTCGATATTTTCACAGACCTTTTTCGCAAGCTCCGCGTCCTTTGACGAGTGAGAAATGAAAATGCGCATTTTTCTCCTCCATGTACATGTATTAATATAGTACTGACAATAGTTATTATATCATTTTCCCGTGTGAATTTCAACCGCCCCGGACATTATTCCCCGTCCACGGGCTCGGACAGAAAGTCGAAGCTTCCCGGCGCAGTTTTAAGGCAGGTATCCAGTATCCTTGAGTACAGCTTCAGTTTTCTTGCGCGGCTCTCGTCGCTTTGTGGGAAAAACGAGTTGTCCAGCAGGAGCGTCATCATCGCCACGATCATCTGGGAGCTTTCCTCGGGATAGTCGGCGTGAAGCTCGCCCTTTTCAGTCCCCTCCGCCAGAAGCCCGGTAACTATCGGAGAGATCGTCTTTACCGAAGTCATCATCAGCTTGTAGTTGGTCACGATGTCGTTCTGCAAATGCAGCTCCCGGATAACGTTCCTGCTTTTGTCCCGGAATTCAGACCGGAGAATAGACCGGAACAGCAGCCGCAGCTTTTCCAGGGCGTTTTCCATGCTCTTTATGCTGACCAGGAACTCGCCTATCGCCGCGGCATAGCACCTGTCTATCACTGCGTCGATGATCTCGTCCTTGCTTTTGAAGTAGTAGTATATGCTGCCTTTTCCTATCCCAGCGTGCTTTGCGATCATATCCACGGTGATATCCGCCGGGCTGTTTTCGGTGCACATCAGCTCTCTGGCTGAAATCAGAATAATCTCATATTTGTCTTTTTTCATGAGTTTCTCCCTGTTATTTTGCTTTCACATGTCAATTATACCATATTTTATGGAGTACTGCAAGAATTTTTTTTGCAAAGTGGTTGACCGTGGGTCGAAATGGTGATATAATAAAAAGTGGAAATTAGATTATTTTTTTGCCACATTTCGACTGGCAGTCGAAAAAGAAACGGCGAAAGAAACCGTACAGCAGACTGCGCCTGTCGTTCGACCACCGGTCGGAAACGGAAACAGAAAAGGAGGCTATAATGTCAGGATTTGCAATAGGAGCCGCGGTAGCCGGAACGGCGCTTCTCGGAACTGCCACAGGCTTTACGGCAGGGGCGTTCACCCTGTTCAACCGGGTCATCCCACGCCAGGATCAGCTCCGGGTGGATATAATCGAAATGGCGGATATGGACAGGTGGGAGGAATACAAGGGAAGCGCTGATCAAATCACGCCTGACGGCTTGGTACGCATCTTGCTTGCATATTTTCCGCCATATTGCACAAATTTCGCTTGAAAGGCGTCAGCCTGTCTGCGCAAAATTTGTACAATCTGACGAAAAATCTGTGGCACAATCTGCGCACCAGATTTAATCAGTGCTTCCTTAGTTGCAGGTAATTACAGAGTAGCGTGGCAGGTTCTGGAGATAACATCCATCTGCTGCTCTCTGGTGAGGTCGATGAATTTAACTGCATATCCGGAAACGCGGATAGTGAAGTTTGCGTACTCTTCCTTCTCGGGGTGCTCCATAGCGTCGATGAGCTTCTCCTTGCCGAATACGTTTACGTTGAGGTGGTGTGCGCCCTTCTCAAAGTAGCCGTCCAGAATGTTCACGAGGT
>JALEOL010000047.1 GCA_022766785.1 Oscillospiraceae bacterium | reverse complement strand
ACTATGGCAACACCGCACAATTAACGGCTAAAGCCTTTGCAGCACGCTTGCTTGCATATTTTCCGCCATATTGCACAAATTTCGCTTGACGGGCGTCAGCCCGCCTGCGCTCAATTTGTACAATCTGACGAAAAATCTGACGGCGCAAGTGTGCTACAATAATCATGCGGTATTGCCTATGAAAAGCGAGGCGGCACTTCAATATTTATGAGCTGCCGCCGTAAATATACTGCCACCGGGTAGAAGAATGCTTGGCATTCGTGCGCATCATCAGGTCTCAGAAGATGCGCACGGGTGCTTTTTTTGTGAGGTAAGTTTGATGAAGAAAATACTGAATTATTTCAGCAGGGGCGAATGGCTGCTGTGGGGCTGTTCCACCGCTGCGGTGATCATATCCTTTGTGCTGTTCGACCGGGAGAGCTGGCTTACGCTGGCGGCTTCCCTCGTGGGAGTCACCTCACTGATATTCGCGGCAAAAGGGCACCCTGTGGCACAGGCGCTGGCGATCGTGTTCGCGGTGATGTACGGCGTTATATCGTGGCAGTTCGCGTATTACGGGGAGATGATAACCTACATGTGCATGACAATGCCCATGGCGGCGTTCTCGCTGGTATCCTGGCTCAGAAACCCGTCGGAGAACAGGAACGAGGTTCGGGTAAACCGCCTGCGCCCGGGGGAATATGTGTTCATGGCGCTGCTGACGGTGGTCGTCACGGTGGTGTTTTATTTCGTGCTGCGGCACTTCAACACCGCAAACCTTATCCCCAGCACGATCTCCGTTGCCACCAGCTTCGCGGCGGTTTATCTGGTGTTCAGGAGAAGCCCGATGTACGCCGCGGCATACGCCATGAACGATATCGTGCTGCTGGTACTGTGGACGCTGGCTTCGATGGAGGATATACATTACATTTCGGTGCTGGTGTGCTTTGCGGCGTTCCTGGCGAACGATCTTTACGGCTTCGTCAACTGGAGACGAATGGAGAAGCGCCAGCGCAACGCCTGCGCCGGAAACTAAATCTGTATCGTTTTCGAAGCATTTTGTTTTATCTGTATCATTTTTGACGCATATTGTTTTAGGGAAGCACTGATTAAATCTGGTGCGCAGATTGCGCAGCAGATTTTTCGTCAGATTGTACAAATTGAGCGCAGGCGGGCTGCCGTCCGTCAAGCGAAATTTGTGCAAGATGACGGAAAATATGCAAGCAAGATGCGTGCCAAGCCGTCAGGCGTGATTTAATCAGTGCTTCCTTAGATATGACCTATAGATAAATTACGTTGAAACAGAAAAACTTTCCAGAAATCAATAATATGAGAGTTTTTTGCGATAACCCCTTAACATTTCCGCAGGAATATGCTATAATGAATTTGTATACTGCAAACAGGAACTCTGAAAGGACGATCATGGACGAGCTGAAAGAAACAAAAAACGAAAAGACCACGGAAACTCCGGCTGAAACGGAGCAGACCGCCGAAGCAGCAGACGGCGAATACACCGGAATGTCAAAGGGAAAAGCGGCATTCCTGAAGATACTGCCAATGCTGATCGTGCTTGTGTGCACCGGGCTTTTCATGTGGGGGATAAAATTCGTTATCGGCATATTCTACGCGCCGCACGACGAGGTGTTCACCAAGGAAAGCGGAACGGAGAAATATGTAGTGGTGCAGTGCACTACCGGACAGAAAAACGAGTACTATCTCTACGACAGCACATTCGTGTACAACGAGGAGGATTACAAAAACGTTGCAGGCGAGCACGAAAAGGCTCACACCGCGCATATCCCACTGGCAGGAATAACCCTCCCCAGCGGAAGCGTGGACGTAGAAAACGCTGCTGTGAAGCTTCTGACCGAGGGAAACGGCGTGACGGCGTACCAGTTCGGCGAGTTCATAATCTACCGGCTGGAGGGAGAGTACGGCTCATTCGCGCCGCTGCGTGAGTACTCCGAGGCGATAATCACCAAGAACAAGGATAAGGACAAGCTGGTCATCAGGCAGATACTCAAGAACGAGGCATGGAAGGACTTCGAAATGCCCTACCGCAAGGACGAGAGCTTCGAGAGGATACTTGACGACCTGGTGGACAAGATAGAGGCGGACGATGCCAATGTTGTATAATTCGACGAACGACAGGCTGCGCTGGGTGGATATACTGAAATTCTTCGGAATAGCCGCCGTTGCATTCGGGCATATCTACCAGCAGGAAAACGTGCTGGGGTGGCTGTATACGTTCCATGTGCCTCTGTTTTTCATCGTGGGCGGTATAGTTTTCCGACCCAGGGACATTCTCGCCGACATAAAGCGCCGGGCGTTCCGGATACTGGTGCCCTACGCCTTTTTCGGGTTGTTGACGGTGCTGTATTTCTGCCTTATAGAAAACCGCTGGCGCGATATCTCCATGAGCCTGACGGACTGCCTGGCAGGGCTTGTGATAGGAGATATGCAGCACCTGGAGTTCCACTCGCACCTGTGGTTCCTGCCCTGCTACTTCCTCACTGCGGTGGTGTATAACATACTTTACCGGCTGATAAAGCCGATCCCCTGCCGTATAGTCTGCGCGGCGTGCTGTATCGCGTATATGATGTTCCCTCTGCCGTCGCTTCCCTGGGGAGCCGACCGTGCGCTGGGATTTCTCGGGCTGTTCGCGCTGGGAGAGCTTGCCGCAGGGACAGGTGTTCTTCACCGGGCGGAAAGGTTCAATATACCCGTAAAGCTGTCCTGCGCCGCCGTTTTTCTGGGAATAAGCGTCACACTGTACCTGCTGCACCTCACCTCCGGGCTGATGTGGGCGGTATGCGCTGTGGTCGGCACATTGGGGTTCGCCGCGCTGTCAATGGCACTGGAAAAAGCCCCGGTGCTCCCGGCTGTCGGCAGAATGACCCTTGTGATACTCTGCATTCACGGTCCCATATACCGGGTGCTGCTGAAGCTCGTTTCAATGGCGGCAGGTTCCCCCACCGATACGCTGCGGACAGACCTGCTGATATCACTGGCGGTAACGGCGGTAACTATCGCGATATGCTGCGGTATCTATAAGCTGCTGGAAAAGCTGCTGCCGTGGTGTATCGGGCTATATCCGAAGCAAAAGGAAACACCGCACAATTAACGGCTGACGCGTTTTCCGTCCGCTCACTTGCAGCGGTTTTCCTACCGGAATACGCTTCGCTGCCAAGCCGCACAAATTTCGCCTTAAAGCCATATATCCGCAGCCGCTGCGGAAAATACCAAACCTCATGAAAGGAACTGAAATCAATGGCTGATACCAGCTATCTCGACAGAATACGAAACTTCTGCATAATCGCACACATAGACCACGGCAAATCCACCCTCGCGGACAGGATACTGGAGCAGACCCAGACCGTAGCCCTGCGCGACATGGAGGAGCAGCTGCTCGATAACATGGACATCGAGCGCGAGCGCGGCATCACGATAAAGGCGCGCGCAGTCCGGCTGAAATACCATGCCGACAACGGCGAGGACTACATCTTCAACCTCATCGACACCCCCGGTCATGTGGACTTCAACTACGAGGTATCGCGCTCCCTGGTGGCGTGCGAGGGCGCTCTGCTCATCGTGGACGCTTCCCAGGGAATAGAGGCTCAGACCCTTGCCAACACCTATCTTGCGGTGGAAAACGACCTGGAGGTAGTTCCGGTCATCAACAAGATAGACCTCCCCTCCGCCCACCCCGAGCAGGTCAAGGAGGAGGTCGAGAACGTCATCGGTATCCCGGCAATGGACGCCCCGGAGATATCCGCAAAAATGGGCATAAATATCCACGCCGTAATGGAAGCAGTGGTAAATTCCATTCCCGCCCCCAAGGGCGACCCCGACGCTCCGCTCAAGGCGCTGATATTCGACAGCTACTACGACAGCTACAAGGGCGTAATAACCTATATCCGTGTGAAAGAGGGCAGCGTGAAGCCCGGCGACCGTATACGCATGATGGCTACCGGCGCGGAGTTCACCGTTGTCGAGACCGGCGTAATGGGCGCGACTGAGTTAGTGCCCTGCTCCGGACTGAAAGCCGGAGAGGTCGGCTACATCGCGGCTTCCATTAAGTCTATCGGCGAAACAAAGGTCGGCGACACCGTGACCTCCGCCGATGACCCTGCCGCAGAGCCGCTCGCAGGCTACCGTGAGGTAAATCCCATGGTGTTCAGCGGTATCTACCCTGCGGACGGCGCAAAGTACGTTGACCTGCGCGAAGCACTGGAAAAGCTCCAGCTGAACGACGCGTCCCTCAGCTTTGAGCCGGAGACCTCCGTGGCGCTGGGATTCGGCTTCAGGTGCGGCTTCCTGGGACTGCTGCACATGGAGATAATCCAGGAGCGTATCGAGCGCGAATACAACCTAGATATCATCACCACTGCTCCCTCCGTTGTGTACAAGATAGAGCTTACCGACGGCAGCGTGAAGATGATAGACAACCCCACGAACTACCCCGACCCCTCCGAAATAGCCCAGGCTTACGAGCCTATGGTGAACGCCCATGTTTACGCGCCCTCCGAGTATGTCGGCAATATCATGGAGCTTTGCCAGAACCGCCGCGGCGTCTTCCGTGACATGAAATACATCGATGAAACAAGAGTTGACCTGCACTACGAGCTTCCACTCAACGAGATAGTATACGACTTCTTCGACGCGCTGAAGTCACGCACCCGGGGCTACGCAAGCTATGATTACGAGATGATGGGCTTTGTTCCGTCAAAGCTCGTCAAGCTGGATATACTCTTGAACGGCGACGTTATCGACGCACTTTCGTTCATCGTGCACACCGACAAGGCATACGAGCGTGCACGCAAAATGGCGGAGAAGCTGAAAGAGCATATCCCCCGTCAGCTGTTCGAGATACCGATACAGGCGGCTGTGGGCGGCAAGATAATCGCAAGGGAAACTATCAAGGCACTGCGCAAGGACGTTCTCGCCAAGTGCTACGGCGGCGATATCACCCGCAAGAAGAAGCTCCTCGAAAAGCAGAAAGAGGGCAAGAAGCGCATGAGGGCGTTCGGTACTGTCGAGGTGCCGCAGGAGGCATTCATGGCTGTGCTGAAGCTGGACGATGAGTAATTACCGGGGACTGTATATACACGTCCCGTTCTGCGTGCGAAAATGCCCCTACTGCGACTTCTACTCCGTTGCCGGTGCGGAAAGTCTGCGTGCGGATTACGCTGCGGCGGTGGCGAGAAATCTGCGGCATTACCACGAAAGGTTCGACACCGTGTATTTTGGCGGAGGAACGCCGAACCTTATCGCGGAGCACATGGGTGAGATACTTTCCGCAGCGGATATCGCACCGGGCGCTGAAATCACTGCCGAATGTAACCCGGCAAGCGCAGACCCGGATACTCTTACGGCAATGAGAAAAGCCGGGGTAAACCGCATTTCTGTCGGTGTGCAGTCCATGCAGGACAACGAACTGAAACAGCTGGGCAGGCTGCATGATTCCGCTCAGGCAGAGCAGCTTATAATATCGGCGCAGAAAGCCGGGTTTGACAACATTTCCGCGGACGTTATGCTGGGAGTTCCCGGACAGACGGCGCAGTCCCTTTCGGACACAATAGAGCGGCTCGCGGAGCTTCCCGTGCAGCACATCTCCGCGTATATGCTGACGTTAGAGCCGGCGACCCCGTTCGGCAAATCCCCCCCAAAGGACATGGCGGACGATGAACAAATGGCTGATCTGTACGCTCTCTGCCGGCAGCTTTGCGAAAAGCACGGGTTCGTTCAGTATGAGATATCCAACTTTGCCAGAGAGGGGTATCAGTGCCGCCACAATCTCAAATACTGGCGTGACGAGGAATATCTCGGCATAGGCGCGGCGGCGCACTCGTTCTATGGTGGAAAGCGCTTCGCTGTGCCGAAAGACTTGCGGCGGTTCATCGCAGAACCACGCCAGCCTGTGGAGATCACCGACGACAGCCCCGGAGACTACGACGAGCGTGTGATGATGGGACTGCGGCTCTCCGAGGGTATCCCGGAGGAACTGTACAAGCCGCTTGAAAAGGCGCTGCGGCTGCTCCCGGGGGAATACTACCGCCTGAAAAACGGCAGGCTGTCACTCACCGGAAAGGGCTTCCCGGTGTACAACTATATCGTGTCGCTGCTGCTGGCGCACAAGGAGGACGGACTATGAGAAGAAAAGACCGCGAGATAACCGATGATCTGCAGATAGACGGGATAATACGCCGCTGTCACTGTTGCCGGCTTGGCTTTAACGACAACGGCGAGGTGTATATCGTTCCGCTGAACTTCGGCTTTGTGAAGAATGGCGGCAGGCGGTACTTCTACTTCCACGGCGCAAACGCCGGCAGGAAATACGACCTCATGCTTGGCGGCTGCGACGTTGGCTTTGAGCTGGACTGCGGCTACGAGCTGCACATTGCGGACAGCCCCTGCGGTTATTCGGCGGCGTTCAGCAGCGTTATCGGCACAGGTCACGCCGTAATAATCACCGACCCGGAGGAAAAAGCCGCCGGACTGCGCTCCCTGATGAAGCAGGCGGCAGGCATGGAAAGCTGCGAATTCACGCCGGAGGAGCTGGCTTCGGTCTGCATTTTCCGGCTGGAAATAGAAAAAATATCCTGCAAAGTACATTTATAAGGAGAGAAATATGGCATACACGATAGAAAAAGGAAAAAAGCTGATACCTGCCGACAGCGGCTGCTTTCAGTATGTCGGCAGAATTGACTTCGACGACCCAAAACGCCCGGTGATGATATGGCCCGGAAGCTATATTGATGTGAATTTCACCGGCACCAGCGCGGCGGTCATTCTGAAAAACATCAACTTCCAGGACGTCACGCATTTCGCTGTGATAGTTGACGGCGTGATGAAGAAGATAATGCTCCCCACAACGCGCCAGGACGAGCTTTACATCGCCGCCGAGGGACTTGAGGACAAGCCCCACACACTGCGGATTCTAAAGACCCTCGCCGCCCACAACTACCTTGAGTTCGTGGGTATAGCCGTGGACGAAAGCGCCGAGGTCTCCAATCCCTGCCACAAGTACGACATGAAGCTGGAGGTGTACGGCGACAGCGTTTCCGCCGGAGAAGTCACCGAAGCCCTCTATTACGAGGGGCAGTGCGACCCGGAAAACCACCGCAACACGCTGGACAACTCGCATTTCTCCTACGCGCTGAGCCTTGCGAGAAAGCTGAACGCCGAGGTTCACGACATCGCCCAGGGCGGTATCGCGCTGCTGGACGGCACGGGTTACTTCTGCTCCGACCAGCTTACAGGAATGGTGAGCTGCTTTGACAAGCTGGAGTATTCCCCCTACGCCGAAAGAAAGCAGTGGGATCTCAGCCGCTGGACAGCAGACGCGGTGATAATAGCGATCGGGCAGAACGACGCCAATCCCGAGCCGGAGCGCATAAAGTCCCCGGAATACCGCCGCATGTGGAAAAACGAGTACATAAAGCTGCTGCACACGCTTATGGAAAAGTACCCCGATGCGAAATTCGTGCTGATCCTGACGATACTTGGTCACGACCCCACATGGGACGATGCGCTTGACGAGATAGTGGACGAAGTGAACTCCGACCGTGTATCGCATTTCAGGTTCCGCCGCACCGGAAAGGGCACGAACGGACACCCCCGCGCCACCGAGCAGGAGGAAATGGCAGGCGAGCTGTACGGTTATTTCAAGAGCACTCTGGGCTTCTGACCGGGAGTGCGGCATTATATCCGTGTGTTTTGTTGAAATCACGCCGGCGTGATTTGTAGATATTTCACAAAAATATCGTAAAATCAGAAATAATCGGCGCATATAAGTTGCACTTTGTCGGTGTATGTGATATAATTATTGTATGTGAGTACGGCTTTAGCGAGTAAAAGCCGCAAAGCACCAAAGCATTATAATCATAAAGTACAGAAACAATAAGGAGAAACAACAATGAAGATCAAGAAGATTTTAGCTGCTATTGCCGCAGCTGCAATGGCACTCTCTGTAGCAGCTTGTTCAAGCTCTACCGATTCCAACGGAAGCTCTGCGGCGGATTCTTCCGCAGCTGACACCTCTGCGGTAGATTCTTCCGCGGCAGATACCTCTGCTGACAAGGTATACAGCATCGGTATCTGCCAGCTGGTTCAGCACGAGGCTCTGGACGCTGCAACAAAGGGCTTCAAGGACGTGCTCACCGAGAAGCTGGGTGCGGACAACGTAAAGTTTGACGAGCAGAACGCAAACGGCGAGTCCACAAACTGCACCACTATCTGCACAGGCTTCGCTGCTGCAAACGTTGACCTTATCCTGGCGAACGCTACAGGCGCACTCCAGGCAGCAGGCGCAGCTACCTCCACTATCCCGATCCTGGGCACTTCCGTGACCGACTACGCTACCGCGCTTGACATTGACGACTGGAACGGCACCACCGGCAGAAACATCTCCGGTACTTCCGACCTGGCTCCCATTGACGAGCAGGCAAAGATGCTCATCGAGATGTTCCCCGACGCAAAGACCGTAGGCGTGCTTTACTGCTCCTCTGAGGCTAACTCCAAGTACCAGGCTACCAAGTTCATCGAGGCTCTGGAAGGCACAGGCGTTACCGCCAAGGAATACAGCGCAGCTGATACCAACGAGATCAGTGCAGTTACCACAACAGCAGCTGCTGAGTGCGATGTGATCTATATCCCCACCGATAACACCATGGCTTCCTCCACCGAGACCATCAAGAACATAGTTGTTCCTGCAGGCAAGCCCGTTATCGCAGGCGAAGAGGGCATCTGCAAGGGCTGCGGCGTTGCTACCCTGTCCATAAGCTATGAGGATCTGGGCAGAGCTACCGGCGAGATGGCTTACGAGATACTGGTAAACGGCGCTGATATCAGCACAATGGAGATCAAGTACGCTTCCGCAGTAACCAAGAAGTACAACCCGGCTATCTGCGAGGAACTGGGTATCACGCCTCCCGAGGGCTACGAGGCTATCGCTGCTGAGTAATTTTCAGCAAAATACATAACGAACTTAATGCAAAACGGGGTGCGGGCTATGTCCGTTCCCCGCTTCTGTGTAAATTAAGACACTTTTCCGGCAAAACTGCTGCACAAAAAATCGTATCGGAGAGTAATATGGATCTATTTTTATCAAAGCTATCTACATTTGGTAACAGTCTGCCCGGCGATATCACGCAGGGGCTGATATGGGGAATAATGGCGATCGGCGTTTTCATAACCTATAAAATCCTGGATTTCGCCGACCTGACCGTTGACGGCTCCCTCGGACTGGGAGGCGTCACTGCTGTCGTGCTGATAACAAACGGCGTGCCCGTTCCGGTCGCAATGCTTATCGCATTCCTTGCCGGGTGTGCTGCCGGACTTGTCACGGCGCTGCTCAACACCATGCTGGGTATCCCGGGCATTCTCGCCGGAATACTCACTCAGCTGGCGCTGTATTCGGTTTACCTGGACATAAACGGAAAGGCAAATGCGCCTGTCAGCGTTGACAAGTATCCGCTGGTGATCTCATCAAGATATGTCACTGCGGGCAATCAGGCGATCGATATCATACGCACCGTGGGCACTGCACTGCTTTTCGTGGCGGTTATCATCGCTGCGCTTTACTGGTTCTTCGGAACGGAATACGGCATGTCTATCCGCGCCACCGGCTGCAACTCCGCAATGTCCAAGGCAGAGGGTATCAACACCAAGCGCACCACGATCGTTGCGCTGGTTCTCTCAAACGGGTTCGTGGGACTTTCCGGAGCGCTTCTGGCGCAGTACCAGGGCTTCGCTGACGTAAACATGGGCAGAGGTGCGATAGTTATTGGTCTCGCGGCGGTAATTATCGGCATGGTGCTGGGAGATGTCATTCTGAGAAAGCACTTCAACTTTGTAGGTAAGCTGGCATTCACCGCTATCGGCGCCATTGTTTACTTCGTTGTACTGAGAATAGTTATGCTGATAGGTCTTTCCACCGATAACACAAAGCTGTTCTCCGCAGTAATAGTTGCCCTGTTCCTCGCTGTACCCTATATCCAGAAAACCGCAAAGACTTCTTTCAAGAGGGCAGGAAAGCGTTCCGCAGGCGCGCTGTCGAACGCCGTAGCTTCGGAGGGCGCCGGGTTGCAGTCAGCGCTTAAAAATTCGATATCCAGTCCCGACCACAACAATAAGGAGGGCAAGTGATATGCTGGAGCTTGTAAATATCAAAAAAGCCTTCAACCCGGGCACGATCAACGAGAAAAAGGCCCTCAACGGAGTATCAATAAAGTTGGAGGAGGGCGACTTCGTAACCATAATCGGCGGCAACGGAGCCGGCAAATCCACCACCCTGAACGCCATTGCAGGCGTATGGCCGGTGGACGAGGGCGCAATACTCATCGACGGCAATAACATAACCGGACTGTCCGAGCACCAGCGTGCAAAGTACATCGGACGGGTGTTCCAGGATCCTATGACCGGAACAGCGGCGGACATGGAGATACAGGAAAATCTCGCCATAGCCGCGCGCCGCGGAAAGCCCAGACTGCTCAGGTGGGGCATCACACGCAAGGAGCGAGAGATGTACCACGAGCTGCTGAAAACGCTGGATCTCGGACTTGAGAACCGCATGACGTCAAAGGTCGGGCTGCTCTCCGGCGGTCAGCGCCAGGCGCTCACGCTGCTGATGGCAACGCTGAAAAAGCCGAAGATACTGCTGCTTGACGAGCACACCGCCGCCCTCGACCCCAAGACCGCGGCAAAGGTGCTGCAGCTCTCCGACGAGATAATCGCGGCGAACAACCTAACGGCGATGATGGTAACTCACAACATGGCGAACGCTATTCAGTACGGCAACCGCCTTATCATGATGAACGACGGCAGGATAATCTACGACGTAAAGGGCGAGGAAAAGAAGCACCTCACCGTTGACGACCTGCTCCAGAAGTTCGAGGAAGCCAGCGGCTCCGCCCTTAACAACGACCGTATGCTGCTCTCCGGCAAAAACAAGTAATACTTCCGATATGATCACCCCGCAGGAACTCTGTGGGGTGTTTTTTTGTAAAAAAAGCGCCCCCCTTATTTCAGGGAGGCGCATTGATGCGCTTTGTAATTTTACTGCTGGACAAGATTTTCTGTGCTTTCAGCCGGCGCGTGTGCGGTTTCGGAGTTTATCCCTGCGGCGACCGCCTTTCCGGTGACAAAGCTGCCCACAAGGGATTTCAGATCAACACCTAGACCCTCAAGCAGACCTGATGAAGCCTGCGTTGTGGCTTCTGTGATGTCCTTTACCAGCTTTGCTGCGTTGCCGTCGCCGTACATCGTGATCTTATCCACGTTCTCAAGAGGCTTTGCGATAGCCTGTGCGACCTCGGGCATCTTCTCGAAGTACATCTGGAGCACTGCGGCTTCTTCCATCTTGCGCATCGCTTCCGCTTTCTTGTCGAGACCCTCTGCCTCCGCAAGAGCCTTCGCGCGGACTGCTTCCGCCTCTGCAACGCCCTTTGCGCGGATACCCTCTGCTTCCTGCTCGGCGGCATAACGGGCAGCTTCCGCCCGTGCCTTTGCCGCTGCTGCTTCGTTCTCCGCAGTCACAAGGATAGCTGCGGCTTCGTTCTTCTTGATCTGCAGCTCGGCTTCAGAGTTCTGGATATCCTCGTACTTCTTCGCTTCTGCATTACGCTGTATGGTGTAAAGCTCTGCGTCCGCCTGCTGCTGAGCCGCGTATTTCTGAGCTTC
The DNA here is from genome assembly GCA_022766785.1 of Oscillospiraceae bacterium. Taxonomy (GTDB): domain Bacteria; phylum Bacillota; class Clostridia; order Oscillospirales; family Ruminococcaceae; genus CAG-115. The sequence continues at coordinate 39,645 of JALEOL010000047.1, read as the reverse complement.
CGCGGTCTTTTTTACCTCCGCTTCGAGTGCGCGTTCCTTGATCTCAGCTTCCTTTGCCTTGATCTCGACCTCCTTTTCCTGCTTCGCGAGATTTGCGTTCGCAGAGGTGATCTCAATGGTCTTGCGCTGCTCCTCCTGCTGAATGGTGTACGCCGCGTCAGCTTCCGCGCGCTTGATGTCAGCGACGCGTTTCAGCTCCGCCTGCTTTATCGCAAGCTCGTTCTCGCGCTCGGCGATCGCAGTTTCGGAGTCTACCCGGGCGTCGTTCGCCTTGCGGTTTGCTTCCGCCTGGGCGATCTTGATGTCGCGCTCCGCCTCAGCCTTTGAAATAGCCGCTTTCTTCTTGATCTGCATGGTATTGTCGATACCCATGTCGTTGATGATGCCGTTGTCGTCAACGAAATTCTGCACGTTGAAGGATACTATCTCAAGTCCCATCGCGCGCAGGTCGGGATCGGCGTTCTGCTTTACCTTGTCCGCGAACGCCTGGCGGTTGGACACCATCTCCTCCAGCCGCATCTGACCGACGATCTCACGCATGTTGCCCTCCAGCACCTCCCGTGCAACGCCGGTGATGTACTGCACGTTGCGGTTGAGGAAGTTCTGCTGAGCCTTCTGGATTATGTCGGGATCCGGAGAGATCTTGACGTTTACCACCGCGTCCACGGAGATATTGATATAGTCCGCCGTGGGAACTGCCTGCGCGGTCTTCACGTCAACGGACATCAGCGCAAGCTCCAGAATATCGCAGCGCTCGAAGAACGGCAGCTTTACTGTCGCCTTTCCGATAACCACCTTTGCCCTGCGGCGCAGACCGCTGATGATAAACGCCTTGTCCGGGGGCGCTTTGCGGTATCCCGAGGCAAAGATCACGATCAATATCACCACAACAACGAAAATTGGAATAAGCATACCTATATCTGGCATATGTACCTCCTTTTGGTCACAGGTATCTTCTGGCTATATCCTGGGCGTGGTAGTATGCGTCCTGCAGCTTTCTGAAGTCGTCGCCGCAGTCTGTATATACATTCGCCCTGATGTCGTCCACTATCTTCTTCGCAGGCAGGAACACGCCGTTAAGACCGATGTTTCCGGCAATCCCCTTTAGGGAATGCGCCGCAAACAGCATGTTCTGATAATCCTCGTTCTCCGCCGCCGTGGTAAGCTCCAGCACAACGCTGTCAGCAGCTTCGAAGAATTTTTGCAGATATTTCAGGAACATATCCTCCCTGTCCATGAAATGCTCTATCATCTCCGGGACATTCAGCCCCACCGTGAGCATTTCATCGCAGAATTCCTTTGAGATCATACTATCACCCCTTAATTATATTCTACCATTTCAGTGTGCATTCGTCAAGAACCACAGAATATTTTGTAGGAACATACAAAAAAGCCCCCCGAAAATTTCAGAGGGCTACAAACAACCATTTCTGGAATTTACTTGAAATTGTACAACTGCACCTGTTCAAAGCCGTCCAGCAGCTCTCCGGACATCTTGAATGCCGCGTCAACTCCCCGTGCGACGCACTCGATAGGGTTTTCCGCGACAAAGCAGGGCGCGCCGACATGGTCGCTGATAAGCTCCGGCAGACCGCCCAGCAGCGCGCCGCCGCCGGTGAGCAGGATACCGTTGGAGAGGATATCGCCCACAAGCTCCGGCGGAGTGGACTCCAGCACCAGCTTTACCTGCTCCACGATCTCCATTGCGTTCTCGTGGATAGCGTCATAGATGTCCTTGTCGGATATCTCGATACTCTCCGGCAGACCCTTGAGCAGGTTCCTGCCGCGGATAGTCATGGTTTTTTCGCCTGTGGGGTCGAATACGTTGGCGATCTCCATTTTTGCCTTTTCAGCGGTCTTTTCGCCGATGAGTATCTTGTATTTCTGCGTGATGTGACGGATTATCGCCTGGTCGAACTTGTTTCCTGCCATTTTGATAGAACGGCTCTGCACAATGCCGTTAAAGGAAACTATCGCAACGTCCGCAGTACCGCCGCCGATATCAACGACCATAGTGCCGTTCGGCTTGGAGATGTCCACCCCTGCGCCGATAAGCGCGGCGATAGGCTCCTCAATAAGGAACACTTTGCGTGCGCCGGCGGACATTGCGGCTTCCACCACCGCGCGGCGCTCCACGTCGGTGACGGACGAGGGAACGCACAGCACGATCCTGGGCTTCATCAGGGTGCCGCCGTTCACCATGTGGATAAATTCCCGAATCATTGCTTCCGTCATGTCGTTGTCGGAGATAACGCCGTCCTTTAAGGGGCGCACCGCAACGATATACTCCGGCGTCCTGCCGATCATCTTGTAAGCCTCTGCGCCGACTGCGACCACCGCTTTTTTCTTCTTGTCGTAAGCCACCACCGACGGCTCGTTGAGAACGATACCTTTGCCGGCAATGGTGATGATTATATTCGCCGTGCCGAGATCTATTCCAATATCAAGTGACATGTTCTGTTTCTCCGTTCTTCACATAGTGTATGTCTTTCAAGGTCTATTACCCAGAAACTAGTATATCACAGTTTGTTCCTTTTTGCAATATATTTTGCCGCTTCCTGCAAAAGAAATTCACGTTCATTGGGGAAAGCTCCGTCTATCACCCCGGAAAGCAGATATTTCAGCGTTTCTCCCATAAGGGGAGAGGGCGGCACAAGTCCGCAAAGCGCCTTTCCGTCCACCGCAAGCGACTTTAGCGTAAAGCAGCTTTCCGCCGCCAGCCGGTGCGCCTGCTCCACGATATGGAAATAGCCGTCGCTCCTGCCGCGATAGGGGGAATTCTTCGCAAGGTCGTCCGCAGCGTGCGCCAGGGCTATATCGCAATAGACCTGCTCCCCGAATTTTGACAGGTGCTTACGGATAAGACTGTCGCTGTTCGTCATCTGGATATCGTGGTATTTCACGATAGCATACACGCGTTCCCTCAGAGCATTGCTGCATTTCAGCCGGCGGAGCACTGTATCCGCGATATCCGCGCTTATCTTAGCATGCCCGTAAAAGTGCCCCTCTCCGTCCTCTCCGCGCGAGAAGCACTGCGGCTTTCCTATATCGTGAAGCAGCATTGCAAGGGTCAGGGCGAGCCGATTTTCGCAGCCCTTTGAGATCCGCGCCGCGTTCTCCGCCGCCATAAGGCTGTGCTCATACACATCGAGAAAGTGGTATTTTGAGTGCTGCTCAAAATCAAAGCATTCGCGCAATTCCGGGATAATGACCGCAAAAATATCCCTGAACCTGCTCATTATCCGCCGGATATTCCGGTCTGAATTCCTCCCGGTCAGCAGCCCGGAAAGCTCCGAGAAAACACGCTCGACCGAGATATTCCTCAGCAGCTCCCGGTTATCCAGCATCGCATGCGCGGTGTTTTCCTCGATATCAAACCCCAGCGAGACCGCGAACCTCAGTCCACGGAGTATACGCAGTGCGTCCTCCCGAAAGCGCTTCTCCGGGCAGCCTATGCAGCGGATAACGCCGCGCCGGATATCCTCAGCGCCGCCGAATTCATCGACCAGTCCATGCCGGGGGCTGTACGCAATTCCGTTTATCGTGAAGTCCCGGCGCGCGATATCCTCTTTCAGGCTTCGGGTGAAGCTGACGGATTCCGGGCGGCGGCTGTCGAGGTATTCGCCGTCAACGCGGTAGGTGGTTATTTCAACGGGGCAGCCCTCGGAAAGCACCGTGACCGTGCCGTGCTTCAGCCCGGTCTCTATCAGCTTCATTCCGGAGAAAACACGCTCCGTCTCCTCCGGCAGCGCAGAGGTGGTGATGTCGTAGTCATGCGGCGTGACGCCCATAATGCTGTCCCGGACGCAGCCGCCGACGACATAGGCTTCATAGCCGGCAGATTCAAGCATATCCAACAAATTATTTACTTGTTCTGGTATCTGCATGGTGAGCTCCGTTTCGGCGCAAAAGGGAAAGTGGGATTTATATTAATTCGGAATGCGGAATGCGGAATTCGGAATTTCGGTGTCCCCTTCGGGGACGGCTCAGGATTGTATGCAGGATAATAAGAAACTGCATATTTGCAAAGTTGAAATCAATTACTGGGCAGAATTTGACTTCGCATACAATCATATCTACCGCGAAGCGGTAACAATAATTCCGAATTCCGAATTTTCAATCAAGTTCGCATTGCCGTTGGGAGATTTCAATTTATCCTAATTGCTGCGCTAAGTCACGATTTATCATCGTTCTTTTTCAGCCTTATCTTCGACATTTTCCGTATTCTCGACCAGATAAACGCCAGCACCACCAGCACTAATTCCGGGATAGTCTGCCAGAGCCTCGACACCACGGATACTACCAGCGCGTCCTCCTTAGGCATGATCAGCAGCAGTCCGGCAACGATTATCCCCTCGCGAACGCCAAGCCCGGAGGGAGCGAATATCGCCAGAATTCCCATAATAGCGGAAACGCCCCAGATACCGGCGCAGAACAGCAGCTCTGACATTTCCACCGCCGGATATATCGATTTCGTCAGGATAAAGAAGCCAACGCCGACGATAAGCCAGTTGCCGATGAACAGCAGAACAACTTTCAGCATCTGGGAATACTTCATGGGGATCTTGAGGTCTTTCCTGAATATCTTTCCGATAAGCCCCAGGAAGAAGTTGATTATCTTCGGGTGAATGCACACGAAAAATACCACGATAAGCGCAATGGTGAGCCATTTGTAGTTCTCCAGCAGATCGTTCGGGAAGAACAGCAGCGACACAATAAACAGCATAGCCGCGCCCAGCAGCGTGCAGACATTCTCGATAAAGAAGCACACAGTGACCTTTGACAGCGGCGCGTCCTCCTCCTTGTAGTAGGTAAGACGCGCGGCGAGCATGAACACCTTTCCCGGGATATATTTGCCCAGGATAGAATACAGGTAGCTTGTGACCGCCTTCTCATAGCCGATAGCGCAGCCGTTGAGCTTAGTGATGTAGTGCCACAGCGACGCCAGAGTTATCTTGTACACGAAATAGAACAGCATGGAGAACACGAACACGCCCATGTTCACGTTCATTATCTTCTCGGAAAACTCGTCCCAGTTCTTCCAGAAGTACCACGCCAGGAACACCACCACCAGCACGCCGAACAGTATTTTCAGCGCTTTCAGTATTGTTTTCTTGTCAGGCTTTTTCATACTATTCCCCCGGTCAGAAGCTCAGCAGAACTCTGATGAAGCACATGTAATAATAGATGAACCACGTCGGCATCTTCTCCAGCCGTGCGAGCTTCTCCTGGCTGAACTTCATATTGCGCCAGCCCAGCCTGAACGCCAGCCTGTGGTTCCACTTGCACCTGCCGGTGACGTCCACGTTGAGCTTTTTGCCCATTTTTTCGAACATCTCCTGCTTCGCCTTTGCACAGTTGAACTTGAACACCAGCGCGCGTTTCTGGCTGCGGAGCATCTTGCTGTCGTCTATCCTGGAAGCCACTATTGCGCCGTCCTCAACAGCCGCCCGGAACGCTTCCATCGCTCTTTCATTGCGGATAACGCAGCTTGTGTGCTTTATCGGGTTCTTCTTCATTTCCTTCAGCCAGATATCGCCAAAGCTGATGTCCGCAGAATTACAGTAGTGGTCCTGACACACCATGCAGCTTTCCCGGCTGAAAAAGTACGCGTTCTTGTACGCGCATATCGTCTTGGGATAGCTTAGGGTCTTTTCGCTGCCGTCCTCGTACTGCACGGTGGAAAGCCCTCTCCAGTGACCTCTGCGGTAATACAGCCGCTTTGCGCCCGAAAGGGAGATCTTCTTCTTTTTCAGCGGAACTAACGTTGCGTTCTCGTTATGGCTGCCGCTGCAATAAAGACCGAGTTTCAGCACGACCTTTTCTTTCAGCGCCGGGTCTTTTTCAAGCATTGCGGTGAACGCCCTCATCTGGCAGGGAACCAGCACCACCGCCAGCTTTCCGTCAAATTCCCGGAGCATATCAACGTGCTTCAAAAGCGGCATGTGCATATAAACCGACGACGAGCTTTCCATAAGCTCCTGCTTTGTCGTGGCGATAAAGGTCTTGTAGCCGAGTTTGCCGTCCTTTATCTCGCTGCGTGTCACCCACGCGCCGTCTATCTCGCCCTTTTCAAGCATGTGGCACAGCAGCGCTGTCACCATTCCGCCGGAAGCGGCATTCGCACGGATATTTTCGTCAGCGGCATAACCCATGCGGCAGGCGATGTGCTCGCCCATGTAGTGCTCCGGACGGTTGAAGTCAAGCAGCTTCACCTTTTTAGGCTTGGCGTAAACCTTGTCTATCTCCTCGGAAATGAAGCGGATATTGTCGCGGCTGCTCTCCAGCACCTTGGGGAGGTTTTGCGCTATCTTTTCACGGATATTGCGGCTGTCCTGCATGAAGCCCATGAACTTTATCTTGAGCTGGTCAAGCTCCAGCGCGGAGAAATCCACTGCGTACTCCCCAAGCCCGAACATATCCAGAACTTCCTTGTACTTGTGGCTCCAGCCTATCAGCAGCACCGGGGTGCACTTTTCCAGCGCGCCAATCATCGCATGGAAGCGCGACGCCACCAGCACCTCGCAGCGCGCCAGAAGCTCGCGTATCTCCTCGGGCGCCATTTCGCGCGGCTCCCACATGACCTTGGTCTTGTCACGGACGGCGTTATATACCTCGGTGCAGATCAAAAGGTCGTTGTTGCGCGGCTTTTCGCTGCCCTCTCTTGCGGCGTTTGCGATGAGCAGAACGTTCAGATCCTGCTCGTTGAGCCAGTTTATGAACTGCACCATGCAGCCGCGGTAGTCCTTGCCCAGCTTCTCGCATTTTCCCTGCACCACGCTGCTTATCGACAGCGCCACCACGCGCTTGCGGAAGAACGGGCTTTCACTGCACAGCTTCTGCACCTTTTCGGCATAATATTCACTGTCCGGCATGGAAAAGGCACCGTCGGCGCACAGCTTCACGTTTTCGGTCACGCCTATGCCGGCGAGATTTTCCTTTGTGATCTCTCCCCGGGCGCATATCAGCTTTATCTTCGGCAGTATCCACTTCGCCAGGAACTTGTTCCAGCCGCTTTTGAACGTGCCCAGCGCCTGGGAATACTTCACCACCGGCACTCCGCACAGCATGGGAACTGCGGCGCAGACGAACGCGTAGGTGTTCATCACAAAGCCGCGGCTGTCCACAAACGAGATACCTGCCTCGTCGATGACGATATCGCACTGGGAATACGCCTTGATTATCTTGTCTTTCTGCAGCAGCTTCCGAAACGGCGGAATGAACCTCAGAAAGCTGTATAATATCGCCAGCGGAAAGGCTAAGAACAGCAGGCGCTCCGGCTTTGCGTTGACTACCTTTATAAAATCGTATTTCTCGGGCATTTCCGCAATGAGCTTTCTGTCCGCCCTGGGATAGGTGGACATGAGGAATATGTTCAGCTTCTCGCCGTAGCGCTCCTTCAGCTGCTTTATGGAGCTTTGCAGCATGGCGGCGGCGCCCTTGTTTCCGCTGAAACATGCGGCGGTTATAGCTATGTTTATCGGTCTCATATCTGCGCTTCCTTTGCTAATTTATCAGAGCATAACAATACAATTATATTGTACAGCTTGTCAAAAAAGTAGATTTCGCCCACGAAGTGGGCTTTTGAAATCCGTTTTTTTGCCCCAGCTCTGCCGGGGCAAAAAACACTTGTGCGGATGTTTCGGCGGAAAAGTCCCAACGGGACTATTTCGACGGTCGCCAATACATTTATATTGTATCACATAAGCGCGTATTTGTCAAAAGAAAAATGTGTGAAAACCGCGCCCCGGTCAGCTTCCCCGTAACAAGACCGCAGCCGCTGAAACAGAAAATCCCCCACCGCAAAGCGATGAGGGAAGATTTCTGTAACCAATAACTTATGTCAAATCAGTTATACTGCTCTCTGTACGAGACCGGAGCGCAGGCAGCGTGTGCAGGCATTTACTCTGCAGGGAGTGCCGTTAACGATAGCCTTTACCTTCTTGACATTGGGCTTATAGGTTCTGTTGCTGCGTCTGTGAGAGTGAGAAACCTTGATGCCGAAGGTCACGCTCTTGCCGCAGATTTCGCATTTTGCCATTTGAAGCACCTACCTCTCTGAGTGATTTTTTCAGTAACGTATAATATTTTATCAGAAACAGCGCGGAAATGCAAGTGTTTCTTAAATAATCGCGGAAACTTTGGAGAATATCACAACAAATCCACGCATATACAACTTTAAATTCGGCATTATGACTAAACTTGTGGTATATCACCCCGGGGTCATTATACCCGAAGTATTTCCCGGCTTAAAATACCACGAAACCTACCTTCTTCTGCACCTTCTGGAGCGTTTTTCTGGAAGTCCTGAACGCCTTTTCTGCGCCCTTCTTCATGCAGTCCTCAAGATAGCCCTTGTCCGAGAAAATGCGCTTGAACTCCGCCTGCATGGGTGCCAGCATATCTGCGGTCGCCTCGCCGACTGCTGCCTTGAAATCACCGTAGCCCCTGCCCTCGAACTCGCGCTCTATCTCCTCGAAGCTCTTTCCGGTCACGGCGGAGTAGATCGACATCAGGTTGATTATGCCGTCCTTGCCCTCCTTCGCGCAGACAACAGTGTCGCTGTCGGTAACTGCGCGCTTGAACTTGCGGATTATCGTGTCCTTGTCGTCAAGTATCCACACGCTTGCGTTGGGGTTCTCATCGGACTTTGACATCTTCTTTGTCGGATCCTGAAGCGACATCACCTTAGCGGTGGTCTTGGTGATGTAGCCGTCGGGCATGGTGAATACATCGCCGTATACGCCGTTGAAGCGCTGCGCGATATTCCGTGCAAGCTCCAGGTGCTGCTTCTGGTCGATACCCACCGGAACAAGGTCAGCCTGATACAGCAGGATATCCGCCGCCATAAGCACCGGATAGGTGAAAAGCCCGGCGTTGATGTTGTCGGGGTGCTTCGCGGACTTGTCCTTGAACTGGGTCATTCTGGACAGCTCGCCGAACTGCGTGTAGCAGGACAGTATCCAGCTGAGCTCGGCGTGGTTCGGGTTGTGCCCCTGCACGAACAGCGTGGACTTCTCCGGATCAAGCCCTGCCGCGATAAGCAGCGCGTAGCTCTCCTTTATCTGGTTGCGCAGCTTCACAGGATCCTGCCTTACTGTGATAGAATGCAGGTCTGCGATGCCGAAATAGCAGTTGTAATCATTCTGGAGCTTCACCCAGTTCTGCATAGCGCCGAGGTAATTTCCCAGATGAGGGGTATTTGTCGGCTGAATAAGGCTCAGCATATTCTTTTTCTGTTCTTCCATGATGTTCTTCCTTTCTTCTCCATAATAATATGGGAAAACAAAAATCCGCCCTCGCGACAGAGATCCTGCCATAAGGACGGAGTAAGATCCGTGGTGCCACCTTAATTCACGGCTGAGCCGTGCTCTCGTTGGATATCTGAAAAATATCCCGGCAATTAACGCTCGCCTCACGTCGCGGAATACTCGGAAAACCTTTGACCGCGCCCTCAATGGTCCATTTGTATACTCTGCGTTCTGCGGCGTTTTCAGCTGTGCGCCGCTCTCTGTGAGTGCACGGGTATTTTTATCTCCATATCACTGGTTTCAAGGGCTTATTCACTTGTATATGACTATTTTACCACAACGCTCCGCTTTTGTCAAGGGGGGAACGCCGGGAAAAGTGCTTTACAAGCCGCCGGCATTGTGGTATAATCATATTGATGATATATCAAAGAAAGGACGGACATTCATGCTTAAACCGTTTTCCGACCGTGTATCCGGAGTGCAGCCCTCTGCTATCCGTGAGATACTCAAATTCACCGCCGACCCCGAGGTGATCAGCTTCGCCGCCGGCAACCCTGCTCCGGAGGCGTTCCCGGTGGAGCAGATCGCGAAGCTCTCAGCGGATATATTCCGTGAGGAGCCTGTAAACGCGCTGCAATACTCGATCACCGAGGGCTATCCCAGGCTCCGGGAATGGCTGAAAGACGACCTCACAAAGAAGGGGCTGTTCCGCGAGGGAGAACAGGTGATCATCACCAGCGGCGCTCAGCAGGCGATAGAGACCACTGCGAAGATACTCTGCAACGAGGGCGATGTGATAATCTGCGAGGATCCGGCGTTCGTCGGCTCGCTCAACGCGTTCAGGAGCTACGGCGTAAAGCTCGCCGGAGTGCCCATGGACAGCGACGGAATGATCCCCGAAATACTTGAGGAAACGCTCAGGGCAAATCCCACCGCAAAGTTCATCTACACAATACCCAACTTCCAGAACCCCACCGGCAAAACCACCACTCTTGCACGCCGCCGGGAGATACTGGCGCTTGCGGAGAAGTACGGCGTGTATATCCTGGAGGACAATCCCTACGGAGCGCTTCGCTTCGCCGGCGAGGACGTTCCGTCCATAAAGAAGCTGGACACAAAGGGGAACGTGCTGTACTGCGGAACGTTCTCAAAGACGCTTGCGCCGGGACTGCGTGTAGGTTATCTCGTTGGTCCTTCCGAAATCGTTTCAAAGGCTGTCGTGGGCTTACAGACCAGCACCGTGCACACCAATATCTGGGCGCAGATGCTAACCTGGCGCTTCCTTACCACCGTGGATTTCGACGAGCACCTGAAAAAGCTCCGCGCTATCTACCGCCACAAGTGCGGTCTTATGCTGGAGGGGCTTTCCGCAGAGCTGCCGGACTTCATCGAATTCACCCACCCCGAGGGCGGTCTGTTCATCTGGGCTACCCTGCCGGATAAATACGACATGAATGCATTCTGCAGGGGCGCTGTTCAGCGAAAAGTGGCTGTAGTTCCCGGAAACGCATTTTCCGCGGACGAAAACGAAGTTTCCCACTCGTTCCGGCTGAACTTCTCCACCCCCACGGACGAGCAGATAGAAAAGGGCGTAGTGATACTCGGAAATGCAGCAAAGGAGCTGCTTAAAGAACTGTAAACGGAGGACGGTTTATGACAATTATACTTGCAGCGGATAACGACTGGGCAATAGGAAAGGACGGCGGACTTCTCGCGGATATACCCGAGGACATGAAGTTCTTCCGGGAGACAACAAAAGGCTCCACCGTGGTCATGGGCAGAAAGACCTGGGACAGCCTTTCAAAGAAGCCGCTCCCGGGCAGGGTGAACTGTGTTCTCTCACGCTCCGCAGGTCAGACAGAGGGCGCACAGGTGTTCTCAAACATCGACGAGCTGCTGAAATTCACCGCAAAGGCTGAGGGAAAGGTGTTCGTCATCGGCGGCGGAGAGATCTACAAGCAGCTTCTCCCCTACTGCGACGAGGCTTTCATCACCCGTATCTATGAGAACTTCGGCGGCGACGTGTTTTTCGAGGACATCACCCGGGACAAGGACTGGGAGTTCGCCGAAGCATCATCGGCAATCGAGTCCGGCTGCCGCAGGATACGCTTCTTCCGCTACATAAGGAAATGACAGCGGAACAGTTTCTGGATATGTGCCGCAAGCTCCCCGGAGCGGTGCTTGACAAGCCGTTCCCCGGGGACTTCGACAGCGTGGTGTGCCGCCACGCAGACAGCCGCAAATGGTTCGCACTGCTGATGCTCCGGGACGGAAAGTACATCGTGAACCTGAAGTGCGAGCCACAGGAAGCGGAGCTTCTGCGAAAGCTGTTCAAGGGCGTTACCCCGGGCTACCACATGAACAAGCGCCACTGGAACACCGTGCTGCTTGGCTCCGACCTGCCGGACGAGGAGCTGCGCCGCATGACGCTGAACAGCTTCCGGCTGACGGGCTGATATTTTTGCAGCAAACAATATTTCCTATTGACAAAACAGATATTATATGATATACTGAATATCGACAAAAAACCTTATCAAGAGCGGCTTCTGGCGTAATGCGGGGGACTGGTCCCTATGAAGCCCGGCAACCTCTCCTGTCGATGCCCGTGGATACACGGCGGAGGGAAAAGGTGCTACTTCCTGCGGCGGTGATACTGCCGAAAGATGAGGAGTGATACGAATTTCGGCTCACTCCCAGGAGTGAGTTTTTTGTTTTATTAAAAGATCACATGAGGTCACATAAGAGAAAGGAAAACCAATGAGCAAATATCTTTTTACCTCCGAAAGCGTTACCGAGGGGCACCCCGACAAGATATGCGACAATATCTCCGACGCGGTTCTGGACGCTATTCTTGAACAGGATCCCATGGGCAGAGTTGCCTGCGAGACCCTCACCACCACCGGTATGGTAACGGTAATGGGCGAGATCTCCACCACAGCGCAGATCGATATCCCGTCTATTGTGCGCAATACCGTCCGGGAAATAGGCTACACCAGCTCGGAATTCGGCTTTGACGCAAACAGCTGTGCTGTGTTCACCACTATCGACAAGCAGTCCCCGGATATCGCAATGGGCGTGAACAACGCTCTCGAGGGACGTGAGCAGAACGCCGGGGACACCGGCGCCGGCGACCAGGGCATGATGTTCGGTTATGCCTGCACCGAAACTCCGGAGCTTATGCCGATGCCGATAAGCCTTGCGCACAAGCTGGCGAAGAAGCTCACCGCAGTACGCAAGGACGGCACTATCCCCTATCTTCTCCCCGACGGAAAGACCCAGGTAACCGTTGAATACGTTGACGGAAAGCCCTCCAGGGTGGACACCGTTGTGGTATCCTCTCAGCACATGGCTTCCGCGGCGCTGGAGCAGATCCGCGCCGACATAATCGAAAAGGTCATCAAGCCCACTATCCCGGCTGAGCTTCTCGACAACGACACAAAGTACTACATCAATCCCACCGGACGTTTCGTTGTGGGCGGTCCTATGGGTGACAGCGGACTCACCGGCAGAAAGATCATCGTTGACACCTACGGCGGCTATTCCCGTCACGGCGGCGGCGCGTTCTCCGGAAAGGATCCCACAAAGGTTGACCGTTCCGCGGCATACATGGCACGCTATGCGGCAAAGAACGTAGTTGCTGCCGGTCTTGCTGAAAAGGCTGAGATACAGGTGGCGTATGCTATCGGCGTTGCGCGCCCGGTATCCATTTTCGTGGATACATTCGGCACCGGAAAGGTCGCTGACGACGTTATTTCCGCAGCGGTTGCAAAGGTGTTCGACTTCCGCCCGGCTGCGATAATCGAGACCCTGGAGCTTCGCAAGCCACAGTACAGACAGCTTGCGGCTTACGGTCACATGGGCAGAGAGGATCTCGGCGTGGCATGGGAGCGCACAGACAAGGTCGAGGAGCTCAAAGCGGCTATCTGAAACAAATTAGTATAAATAAACCGAGGGCGGAGATTTTTCTTCGCCCTTATAGTCTGTCGATAAACACTGATAGAATAATTAAATTAGTGAATAATGAATAGCGAATAACGAAAAGTGAATAATTATGGTGCGCCCTTCGGGCGTGGAATAAAATCATCGGCGTAAGCCGATACCATTTTTATTCATTATTCAATTTTCATTATTCAAAACATTTTTTCGACAAGCTGAAAGGGCGGAGATTTTTCTTCGCCCTTTGCTTATAAATTAGCCATCAGAACTGAAAAAAGGGGGGAACAAGTCCCCCCAACATTATTCCACTGAAATATCAGAAATATATTCTCTCTTCGATATAAGCCTTTACCTCGGAAAGCGGAATGCGAACCTGCTGCATGGAATCACGCTCGCGGACTGTAACGCAGCCGTCGGTCTCGGTGTCGAAATCGTAGGTAATGCAGAACGGAGTGCCAATCTCGTCCTGTCTGCGGTAGCGCTTGCCGATAGCGCCTGCGTCGTCGAAGTCCACGATAAAGTACTTGGAAAGCTCGTCGTGAAGCTCCCCGGCCTTTTCGCTCAGCTTCTTGGACAGAGGAAGTATCGCCGCCTTTACCGGAGCCAGAGCCGGGTGCAGGTGCATTACCGTACGGCTGGTGCCGTCCTCAAGCTGCTCCTCGTCATAGGCGTCACATACGACCGCAAGGAACAGTCTCTCAACGCCCAGGGACGGCTCGATAACGTAGGGGATATACTTCTCGTTGGTCTCGGGGTCGAAGTACTCAAGGCTCTTGCCGGAGGTCTTCATGTGCTGGGTGAGGTCGTAGTCGGTGCGGTCCGCAACGCCCCACAGCTCGCCCCAGCCGAACGGGAACAGGAACTCGAAGTCGGTAGTCGCCTTGGAGTAGAAGCAAAGCTCCTCCGGGCTGTGGTCGCGCAGGCGGATATTCTCCTCCTTTAAGCCGAGGGAGAGCAGGAAGTTCTTGCAGTAGCTGCGCCAGTACTGGAACCACTCCAGATCGGTGCCGGGCTTGCAGAAGAACTCAAGCTCCATCTGCTCGAACTCGCGCACACGGAATATGAACTGACCGGGGGTTATCTCGTTACGGAAGGACTTGCCCACCTGCGCAACGCCGAACGGCACCTTTTTGCGGCTGGTGCGCTGGATATTGGCAAAGTTCACGAAAATACCCTGAGCGGTCTCCGGGCGGAGATATATTTCGTTCTTGCTGTCCTCGGTAACGCCCTGGAAGGTCTTGAACATCAGGTTGAACTGGCGGATATCGGTAAAGTTGGTGGAGCCGCAGTTCGGGCACTTGATACCCTTTTCCCTGATGTAGCTCATCATCTGCTCGTTAGTCCAGCCGTTGGCGTCGGTCTCGCCGAAGTCCTCGATGAGCTTGTCGGCGCGGTGACGGGTCTTGCAGTCCTTGCAGTCCATAAGCGGGTCGGAGAAGCCGCCCACATGTCCGGAAGCCACCCAGGTCTGGGGGTTCATGAGTATCGCGGAGTCAAGTCCTACATTATACTTGTTCTCCTGAATGAACTTCTTGCGCCATGCGTTCTTGATGTTGGTCTTGAGCTCCACGCCCAGTGGACCGTAGTCCCATGTGTTCGCGAGTCCGCCGTAGATCTCGCTTCCGGGATACACGAAGCCTCTGCCCTTGCAGAGAGCAACGATCTTTTCGAGGGTCTTTTCTGTGTTGTTCATGTCAAATTCCTTTCAGCCCTGCATGGCTTGCAGGGACAGTAAAATAGTTACCTATATAGTATAGCGCAAAAATTACGATAAGTCAAGCAAAATCACAAAAATCAGCCCTGACAGAAATTCTTCCATAAATCCTCGCTTCCCACTTGACGTTAGCTCCCGGATAATATATAATAATATAGTAATAAGCATTTTTGGGGGTAGACCCCGGCAAGGAGTATTCTATGAAATTCAGGAAATTTATCGCTGCGGCGCTTGCCGCGATATCCTGCGTGACAGTCGCAGGGTGCTCGGAAAACAATGACGTATCATCTGAAAGCACTGCTGCCGAAACAGCAACGGCTGAAGCCACCGCACCGGAAGTGCCCACAGACGAGTTCGACACCTCGCTGACCGCACTGGAGCTGACCGCGGATATCAGGATAGGCTGGAACCTCGGCAATACCCTGGACGCCACCGGCGGCAGCGGCGTTACCCAGGAAACCAGCTGGGGCAATCCCAAAACCACCCGGGAGCTTATCCAGGGGGTAAAGGACGCAGGCTTTAACGCGGTGCGCATTCCCACCACATGGGAAAAGCAGATGGACGAAAACAACGTGATAAACGCCGAGTGGATGGCGAGGGTCAAGGAGATAGTGGATTATGCCTATGATCTTGATATGTACGTTATCCTCAATATGCACCACGAGGAATGGCACCAGCCCTATGCCGACAAGCAAGAGGAGATCTCCGCGAAGCTCACCACCTGCTGGACGCAGATAGCGGAGGAGTTCAAGGGCTATGACCAGCACCTCATTTTCGAGGGCATGAACGAGCCGCGCTGGAAGAACACCCAATTCGAATGGAACGGCGGCAACGACGAAGGCAGACAGGTCGTGAACCACCTCAACAAGGTGTTCGTAGACGCAGTAAGAGCCACCGGCGGCAACAATCAGTACCGCTTCCTTATGGTATGCCCCTACGCTGCCAACTCCGGCGAAGACGCGCTTGCGGCACTTGAGATCCCCGACGACGACCGTCTGATAGTATCGGTACATGCGTATATCCCCTACAGCTTCGCCCTGCAGAACCCGGGCAGCGACAAGTGGGTGGCTTCAAAGCCCAACTGCACCAACGAGATCGACACCCTTGCCGAGGTGCTTGACCGGCTGTTCATCAGCAAGGGTCAGGCTGTAATTATCGGCGAGTGCGGAGCAATGAACCGCGATAATGAGGAATACCGCGCAGCATGGGCGGAGTACTATTTCAGCACGTTCAAGAAGATCGGCGTGCCCTGCTTCTGGTGGGATAACGGCGCTTTCATGAGCGGAGAGACCTTCGGGCTTTTCGACAGGTACAATAATGTTCCCAGATACGAGGTTCTCATAAAGGCGATGATGAACGGCGCTGACGGTATCACCGGCGTGGATTATTCCACAGGCACCGCGGAGTCTGACGCTGCATAAGGAGAGGCTATGGGATTATTAGGGAAAATAACCGCATTTATCACAGCAACGACCATGATCGCAGGCGCCGATACGTCCATTGCCGACAAAGCATTTGACAAGTATGTACTGGACAAGGAGGTCGAGGAGCTGTTCACGCCGGTGGATCCCGTGGAATTATGCAGCGAGATCGTCATCGGGTGGAACCTCGGAAACTCCCTGGACGCCACATACGGCTCCGGGCTCAGCACCGAGACCGGCTGGGGCAATCCCAAGACCACAAAGGAGCTTATCCTCAAAGTCAAGGAGACCGGCTTCAACGCAGTGAGGATACCGACAACATGGTACAACCACGCGGACAGCGATCTTAATGTGGACAAGGAGTGGTTCGACCGTGTGCAGGAGGTGGTGGATTACGCCTACGACGAGGGAATGTACGTTATCCTGAACGCCCACCACGAGGACTGGTACGATCCCTACAAGAGCAATCTCACCGCCGCAAAGCGCAAGATGAAGAACCTCTGGACGCAGATCGCAAACCGCTTTGAGAAGTACGGCGAGCGCCTGATATTTGAGGGCATGAACGAGCCGCGCTGGAGGGGCACCAACATGGAGTGGAACGGCGGCAGCTCCGAGGGCAGGCAGACAGTAAACCAGCTCAACGAGAGCTTTGTAAAAGCAGTGCGCGCCACCGGCGGAAACAACCGCTACCGTGCGCTGATGATACCCACCTACGCCGCAAGTGCCTCAGCGCTTGACGGATTTACCCTGCCGGAGGACAAGAGCCTTATCGTGTCGATACACGCGTATTCGCCCTACGATTTTGCGATGAACGAAAAGGGCACAACAAAATTCGACCCGAACAGCTCCGGCAGCACCAACGAGCTTAAATGGCTCGCCGAAACGCTGTACGACAGGTTCATAAGCAAGGGCGTCGGCGCGATCATCGGCGAGTGCGGCACCGTCAACAAGAACAACCTTTCCGACCGCCTGAACTGGGCTGGGTATTTCCCCAAGGTGTTCGGCGAGAAAGGTATCCCGGTGTTCGTATGGGATAACAACGCTTTCGGCTACGGCAATGAGACCTTCGGACTGCTTCACAGAAACACCCTCACCTGGGAATATCCCAAATATGTAAAGAAGCTGATAAGCACCGCAAAGAGCGTACACAAATAACATACAACGCACCAACAATAAGACTAAACTCCCTGAGAGCAACGCTTTCGGGGAGTTGTGTATACTAAGGAAGCACTGATTTACGGCTTCAAACAAACATATACAACAAAACTCCCCCGGTCGCAGGATCGGGGGAGAGTTTATTCAGATAGTGCTCTGACGGATCACGAGAAGCGCTTCTGGTACATGTAATCCTTGACTTCCTTGACAACGAACACAGCAATTATGCCAAGGCAGATCACAATGGAGAGTATGTACATTACAGCGGAAATGATGTAGTTGTAGCCCATGAAGCTTACGCCCTGGTTCTTCATCTCTGCCACCTTGGAAGCCCTCATGCCGAACACCGTGAAGATAGAGGAGAAGTTGTTGGAAGCCACCAGAACGAACAGCGCAACAGCACCCATCTTGGAGAAGCTGTAGCCGCACCACATCGCAACAGCCAGCATGAGCGTGAGACCGCCGTACACGATGATGTACAGATAGTCCATAGCGCCGAACTGCAGATTAACGAAGATCAGCTTGTCATACATCAGCACAGCCACCATGGTGACAACAAAGCTCAGCAGGATCGAGCCTGCGCCGATAGAAAGCGCGATGAACGGCTTCTTGTCGCCGGTGTTCATCTTAATGGAAAGCTTGCTCTTGATCTTTGTGAAAGCAAACAGCGCAACAGCAGCCGCGAATACGCAGGCAAGTATCAGGAACACCGTAGCCATCCACCACCTGGAGGTCATGCCGTTTCCGGAGAGCCATGCGATCGCGTTCTCGTCGCCGGCAAGTGCAAGCGCCTTTGTGGGCTTGTAGGTCTTGAGCACCCATACAAATCTCAGCACGATAGCCACGAGGTCAGTTACAGCAGTAGCAGCGCCGAATGCGAAGTAGTAGATCATTGCCCACTCGCCCTCGCGCACATAGAGGATACTGCCCACAAGAGCCACCGCAATCAGGAGCACCAGAACGATACCCTGTGCAATGCCGGTGTTGTTGTTGCCGCCTACCCAGCCGGTGATGATCGACCAGTTGCCGCCCTGGAGCGTGATGCTGCCGTAAGCGGAAAGCGCAAAGTTCGTGAAGACAACTGTGGCTGCCATGCCGAGGAACGAGATGCCGCCTGTAATAGCGCGCTTCAGCATCGAGGAACGCTCGTCCTCGTTAAGCAGCATATCATCGGCGTACTCGTCGCTGCTCTCATATACGAAGTAAACGCACGCCACAAGGCAGAGCACCGCGTCAATAACGCCGAATACCTTGATAGAGTTTCTGCCCGCGAGGTTCGCAAACGGGATAAGCAGCGGAACAAGACCGATAACAGCCTTTGCGCCGAATATCGCGATAAGGTAGGATTTTGCAAACGCAAAGCCCTTGAAATAGCAGAACGAAAGCACCAGAAGAATGCCCGTGATAACTATGTAGATAAGCGCGATATTAACTATCGTATCCCACAGTGTGAGGATTATCTGGTTGTCTGCGATCTCTGCCTGTGAAGCGAAGGTCTTGCCGAAAAGCTTTACGATGCAGGGCTTTCCGGCTGCGTTATACTCCGCCGCCTGTCTGTAAACAGGATTGATAAACAGCGGCTTCATTACCAGGAAAAAGGTAACTACCGCTTCTATCACAGCAAAGGCAGCCATACCAATGCCGAGGGACTTGTTCATACGGCTGGTATTCTGCGCCCTGTAGGTGTGTAGTGCGTCTAATATCATTAAGTGATTCCTCCCTGCTGCACGGATCAGCCGCAAATTCCCCGGCGCACTGCCCCATGCTGTATAGTCCATTTAAATTATACCATATCCAAGCCGGATTTGCAAGCAGCAGTCCACAAAAACAGGCATGCGCTTTCCACAAATTTTGTGCAAAATATTTGTGCAAAACACAGATTTTATTACTAACCGGTTCTGTCACCGGGCAGTATCAGTGGTGTTCCGTGAATAAAAAACATCGCCGACGTCCCTTCCAAGGTCGCAGGTATAGACGAATTCCACGACATCGCCCTCGCTGAGACGGTATCCCGAAGCGGACACCTCCGGGAATTCCCCGTTGACCCTGTACATCCAGCCGCTGGTCTCGCCGAAGCCGAATTCGCAGATATAGCCGATACTGCGGATATACGCTCCGTAAGCGCTTCCCGAGTAGTCCACCCTGACCCTCTGCTCCCGGGCGGCGGCGTTGAGCGCGTCAAATGCCGAAGCCCCCTCCGGCAGCGATACTTCGCACGCCGCAATAACCACTCCGTCCTGCGGTATCACCTCCGTGGGATTTACGTCCTCCGCAATGCTGTCCATGTGTGAGAGCGCCGCAGAGCAGTCCGCCGAAACCGTGACATGAAGCGTTCCCCCGTTCGACTGGCTGTAGTATTCCTCCGGGGTGCGGATATCCAGCAGCCACACGCCGCCGCAGACCGCCGCCAGAAGTATGGCAGCCGGGAGCAGCGCCTTTTTCCTCCGCACAAAAAACAGCACAAGGCACACCGCCGCAGCCACGCCCATGATCGCCGAGAGTATTATTTTGATATGCGTTCCGGTCAGCTTTCCGCCGTTTGCCGCGGCGCTTTCAGGGTGGATTATTCCGGCGGACTGTTCTGTTTCAGCGGCGTTTTCTGTCATAACATCGGTGCTATCTCCACCGCTTTCCTGCGAATTTTGAGTATCTCCGCTGATTTCCTGCGTACTCCCGGCCGCTTCCCCGGGTGCCGCAAACAGACTCTCGCCGCGCTGTGCGAGTGCCAGGGCGGTGAACGCCTCCAGAGCCTGGGTCGTTGCAAGCTGATTTATGCCGCCGTCCGGGAGATGAGCGTAGCCACCCCGGCGGTGATATTCCTCCAGCTGAACCGCCGCCTGCTGAGCCTTGTCGTTACGTCCGGCGGCGCAAAGCGCAATGACCGCCTGCGCCGTGCTCTCGCAGTTTCGCACTCCCATGGAGGAATAGCTCTCAAGTCCGCACAGCCAGTCCGCGCCGCGCTGAGCCGCTTCAACAGCTGTGGGGATATCAGTACCGGACAGGGCGTAGACCGCCGCAGATGTTATATCCACATCGCCGCCCTCCCCCATGAGTGAGAAGCTGCCGTCCGCGTGCTGCAGCGATATTATATGCTCCGCCAGCGACTCCGCAGTATTGACCGGGTGCTGCGGCGGCTGCGCTCCCGTAACATTCACCGCGATAAGCGCCCAGATATAGGCGTTAAACCCCTGCCTGTCCAGCGTCTCACAGCCGTATGCGCCAAGCTCCGCCGCCATAGACGGGTCGCCCCCTGCCGCGCTTATGCATATCGCAGCCCTCTGGTATTCCGTGGGTCTTACAAAGCCCCCACCGGCGGCAAGCTCCTCCACATGGCGCTCAAGCAAATCGGCATAATCCTCCGCTCCGCTGCCGCCATAGAGCCTTGCCCGGCAGTACGCCGCCCAGTCCGCAGCCCCCGGCTCCAGCCCGTCCCAGAACTCCTCAGCGCCGCGCTGCTGCGTGAAATAGCCGAAGCATTCCTCCGCAAGGCTTTCCCAGTCTGTCCGGACCGGTGCGGAAAAAGCGGTCTGCACCGCCATGAACAGAGCAGTGCAGACCGCCAGTAATAACCCTGATATTCGCTTCATATATTACTTCTTCTTGCTCAGCGCGATGCCTGCACCTGCCAGAAGCACCACCGCAAAAGCAACGGCAGCGCCCTCCACGCCGGTGGAAGGAGAGCCTTTCTCTGTCTCGTCAACAGCTGCGTCAGCGGTGTCCTCTGCCGGAGCTTCAGCAGTATCGGCGGTGGAAACAGACTCCGCAGTGCTTTCCATAGCGCCTGAAAGACCGTTCACAGCGTTGTCGATCTCCTCCTGGGTAACGCCGTATTCAGCCAGCATCTCCATTCCCCAGGTGAAAATATTCTCATCAACGTCCGTCCCGTCAGCCTCGGCGCAGAGCTTTATAAGCTCAGCCTTTTTCACGCCGGGCACCAGCGCCGCAGCGCCGCCCCAGGAGGAATTGTCTATGCCAAGATCGGCGCCGTAGCCGTATACGGTAAAGGAGAAGCATACAACGTCTCCGTCAGCCGGGATATAGTCTCCAATGCCCACCTGTGCATATTCGTCATTCACGAAGTACGACCAGCCACTCTCTGCGGTGTAGTCCATGGCGCTGAGATAGCCCTCGGTATTTCTGCCGGTCATCTCGGGTACAACTGCCTTTATCTCGTCGGGAATCTCTGTCTCGAGATCCTCGTCTGCGAAAGCGGTGATGTATGCGCCGTAGCCGGAATCCTCGGTGAGCACGTCAGCGGCTCTCTTTACTACATCAAGCCCTGTTTCACCCTCATAGAAAGCTACTTTCCGGGGAGTTACGGTAAATCCCTGACCGATAGTTGTCTTATCAGCCATGAAATAGATGTAGCCCTCCGGCTGATCCTCAGCGAAAGCGCTGAACGATACCGCGCTGAAAGCGACGGCTGCTGCCGCAATGGCAGACACGATGTTTCTTGTTCTCATTCTTTTATTCCTCCGATAAAATCTGCGCAGCCGCCCGGCGGAATGCCGTATAGCCGCAAAATTAGCTTGCGCTGTGGGCAGGTCTTCCGGCTCGGGATCCGGAAAGCGATAATGCTCTCCCACGCGCCGCCTGCCTTCCCCGGGATCGCTCCCCAGTGACATCCGCCCTTGTCCTAAGCGGCATTCGACGAACGCGCAGCTCCCTTACGGCAGCGGGGACTGCTCCGGTTTTTCACCGGATTCCGGCGGTATACCGCCATTGCCGCATGCTGCAAGCCTCATATATTATATACCATTCAGGCGGAATTGTCAACCTTTTATCAAAGAAAAATCCTCTCCGCATTATCCGTGGTCTTGACTAAAGGCAACGCCGAATGAATTGCTCCGGTGGGATAGAAATGTATTTTTTCTCCCCACGGAATATCCGGGCATTATCCGTGACAGTACAGCATATAATCCACCAGAACTATAAACAGGAGGTACGCCATGGACGACAACACCAGGAAGCTCATAGAAAAATACAAGCAGGAACTGCTTGCCGCCGCAGGAAAGCCGCCGGTCACACGGGAAACCGCACGGCGCAGCACAGCCGAAGCCCCCGTGGAGACCCCGGCACTGGTGGAAAGCTCACCTTTTCCCGACCTGATGACAGACGAGGTTCCCTCCGGGGAAGTCCCGGCAAAAGCACCCACGGTGATATCCTGGTCTACCGACCAGACCGCCGCGGATAAGCTGGGGAAATACTTTGCAGAAATGCCGTCAGATGTTTCAGAGGACGCCGACGACTTCACCACCCTGCCGCCGCAGTTCACCGAAGAATCGCCGCAGAACGACTTCACCAACGAAAACGTATCCCCGGAGAGCAACACCATGACCGACGCCGTGGAACCGGAGCCGGAACCGCAGTTCCGCCGGGAGGGAGAGAACACCGCCTCAGACCCGGAGCAGACCGAAAGTCTGGGGACTATCCCCGAAAGCGGACGATCCCCCGACGAACAGCTGGGACGGCGCAGCTTTGAGAGCCAGGCGGGCGCTGTGAATGATCCGGAGGACATTCAGCCGCTGGTTCAGGAAACGAACGACAACTACCCCGAACCTCCGCTGGAGCCGGAATACGCCGACCTTGACGAATTCCTGAAAGTCAATCCACGAACCGGCAGCCTGCGCTTCCGCACCTACACCGCAAGGAACGCACTCCCGGTCGAAGGGGCGAGGATAATCGTCTCAAAGATGATCGGCAACAGCCGCCACACATTCTACGACATCATCACGGACAACAGCGGTCAGACCCCGGTGCTGGAGATGCCTGCGCCCTCCGCGGAGCTTTCGCAGAAGCCCCGGGTATCGGTGCAGCCCTATTCGCTGTATGACGCGGAGATAACCGCAAAGGGATATATCCCGGTGTCGATACGCTCGCTGCCGGTGTTCGAGGGCATACTTTCGATGCAGCGCGTGGCGCTTGTTCCCTCCGCCGGAACGAACGAGAGGGAAACCATCACCGAGTCCGAGCCCGACCTGACGGAGGTGCGCGATGCCTGAAATCAGAACTCCAACAGTCCCGGAAACGATAACCGTGCACCTGGGGCCGCCGAATTCCCCGGCGGATAACGTCACGCTGTCCTTTCCGGACTACATAAAAAACGTGGCGAGCAGCGAGATATATCCCACCTGGCCGGAAGCGGCGATCCGCGCGAACATCTACGCCCAGGTGACATTCGCGCTCAACCGGGTATATACTGAATGGTACCGCAGCCGCGGATTTCCCTTTGACATCACCAGCTCCACGCAGTACGACCAGGCGTTCGTGTTCGGCAGGGACGTTTTCGGCAATATCAGCAACATCGTTGACGAGATATTCAACAACTATGTCGTAAGACGCGGCACAGTCGAGCCGCTGTTCACGCAGTTCTGCAACGGCACGTCTGTTACCTGCCAGGGGCTGTCCCAGTGGGGGACGGTGGATCTTGCGAACCGCGGCTATACCCCGTATGAGATGCTGCAATACTATTTCGGCAGCGATATCGACATCGTGCGCAACGCCCCGGTCGCGCCGTATATCGGAAGCTACCCCGGCACGCCGTTCGGCATAGGCAGCTCCGGCAACGAGGTACGCACCATTCAGGTGGAGCTGAACCGCATCGCCGACAACTACCCTGCGATACCAAAGATATCCCCGGCGAACGGCTTTTACCGGGAGAACACCGCCGAAGCCGTCAGGGTGTTCCAGGGGGTGTTCGGGATACCGCAGACAGGGGTAGTCAACAAGGAAACGTGGTACCAGATAAAATACATCTATGTGGCGGTGAAAAATCTCGCGGAGCTTACCTCCGAGGGTCTCAGCCCGTCCGAGGTGCAGGAGGATTTCCCCGACGAACTCCGCCCGGGGGATTACGGCATATTCGTAAGCTATCTGCAATACTTTCTCAACGTGATAGCCTACTTCAACCCGGAGGTGCCCTCAGGCCCTGCGAACGGGGTATTCGGCAGCGAAACGGAGCAGCAGGTGCTGGCGTTCGAGCGCTTCTACGGTCTGAACCCGGACTCCGTGGTGGATTTCGCCACCTGGACAGCGATACAGAATATCTATAACGATATACTCAGAGGCTTGCCCGAGGGATACGCCGGGAACACCGCCGCGCTGTACCCGGGCTATGTCCTGACCCCGGGGCTTAAAAACAACGATGTGCTGGCGTTCCAGACCTACCTGAACCTCATCGGCAGGACATACCGCAATATCCCGGAAGTTCCGGCGACCGGCTATTACGGCACCCAGACAGAGGAGGCGGTAAGAATATTCCAGGAGCTTTTCGGGCTTCCGGTCACGGGGGTAGTCGGCGCCCCGACCTGGGACGCGGTGTCAAAGGAGTACAACTTTATCCGCTTTGGCACGCAGAGGACTGGGTGAGGGGATAATAAGCAATGCAGGGGGGCTTTTCAATATAAAAGGGGAAATTGGAATTTAGCGCTGCAATCAGGACAAATGGAAATCTACCAACGGCAATGCGCACTTCATTGAGAATTCGGAATGCGGAATTCGGAATTCGGAATTATGGTGTCCGCTTCGCGGACGGATTTAAATGGTTGTAAACTGAAAGGTGCAATGGTATTACCGTTATATGACCTATCACAATACCACAAATTAGGCTTTCTAAATTTAAAATAAGTCCCCGAAGGGGACACATTCAATTCCGAATTCCGCATTCCGAATTCCGAATTATTAATTTCATCGCCCATAATGGTTTTCGATATACAGATAAATTCCAATTTTCCGGGAGGAACGCCCCCACGACTTTTGAACAATAAAAATTGGGGAAACCAAAAGTTCCCCCAATTTTTTATGCAGTCACAAACATTATCTACCGGCTTTCGGTCAGTCAAACTGCCGGGTCAGTTCATCAAAGGTCATACATCGAACCTCCGCGCTGCAAGCGCCATAGCCCGATATCCCAACCAGGTACTCTCCGCAGTCCAGCGCCGCCGTATCCTGGATAAGCGTGGTGTCCGCGCCGCGCAGGTCGTCCACGATACCGGTGCCAAGGCGTTTCAGGAACGCCTCTTTCTGCACCCACAGCCTGATAAGATCCTCGCCGGAAGCGACAAGCTGCCGCTCTTTTTCGCTGAGCACACGGGTGTAAAGCCGCTCGCTTATCCGGCGATCCTTTCGCTCGATGTCAGCGCCGACCTCCCCCTCCTCCGAAAACGCCGCGCAGACCGCCCCCCGGGTGTGGGAAAGCGAAAACTGCACATCGCTGCCGATAAGATAGGGCTTCCCGAATGCGCCGTGGGAATACCGCAGCTTCTCCCGTGGAATACCGCTGCGGCGGCTGAGCTCCGCTGATACCAGCAGCCCTGCGGCAAGCGCCTGGAGCTTATCCTCGTCCCGGCGCTTTCTTTCGATCCTGCGGCGGCGCAGCTCCGATACCATTGGCAGGAACCGCTCCGCCCGTGCGTAATCAACGTCCCCGGCAGTGACTATCACAACGTCCATCAGATACCGATGATGTACCAGTTACCGCCTGCGTATACCGCGGTAAACTCCGTGCTGTCATCAACGGTAATTCCGGACATATCGAGAACGGAGTCGTCAACGTCAGTAGATACCATGACTTTATATGCCTTGGTGATCTTGCCGCAGCCGTCAAGAACTTCCTTCTGATTGTCTGAAAGATCGCCGGTGCAGTCGGTGAGCTTTGTCACCTTCATGTTCACGCTGTCAGCTATCTTCTTGAGGTCGTCCTCGCTGATGCCGTTAGCTTTCATCAGCTCCATAAAGAAACCGTTGTAGAATTCCTCAAGAGTAGTGCCGAATGCGTCCTGGATCTCCTTATCCATCTTGTCAACGTAGCTCTTGGGATAGATCGCGCATATTGCTCCGTAAATATCACCGATGAGCGCTTGCTTCATATAGGTGTTTATCAGCTTCTCGATCTCAGCCTTGTCTGCGTCGGAGTCCTTGGTATCGTCGGAAACAGGTACGTCCTCGGTTTCGGTGGCGAGCAGCTCCTGGAGCTTCTTGCAGGAGTTGGTGCCGTTTACGGTAACTTTCGCTTTGGTGCCCAGCTTCAGGCTCTTGGGTGCGCCGGTGAGCTTTCCGCCCTTGTTTATTGTGAATGTACCGCCGATGGTGACGCTCGCTTTTTTGCTGGTGAGCTTGATAGTGCCGGAGTCAGACACCGTGCTGCCGCTGTATGTAACCAGCTTTCCCGTTACCGTCAGCGTTGCGCCGCTCTTTATTGCCAGCTTGCCCTTTACATTGAACGTGCCCTTTGCGGAAATACCGAGCTTTACGCCCTTGTTAAGCGTAAGGGTCGCGCCCTTGGGGAGAGTTACCTTTGTGCTGATAGTAACGCTCTTTTTGAGGACATACTTCTGTCCTGCCTTCATCTCTGACTTGCCGTCCCAGGTCTTTGTCGCAGAAGCTCCGTATTCCTGCTCCACAGCGACTGTCTGGGTCGCGCTCTCCGCAAATGACACGGTGGACGCTCCCACCATGATCACCGCGCTCAACAATAATGCCGCAGCCTTCTTGAACATGCTGTTTTCCTCCTTAGAATATAACCGTTGTTGTACCATATACCAGGCATAATGCCGTGATAACATCAGAATGCGTCCCCGGCACCGGACTTTCTCGCCGCCTTGAACCGCGTATCTTTCTTCGTGACCATAAGCTGCTCCCTGCCGCTTTGAGTGCACAGCTCCAGCGTGATACGTCCGCTGTCCACCCGGGGGTGGCGGAGTATTCTTGCCTCGCAGGGGCTGGTCTGCTCCCCGGAGACTGCGATAAAGCAGAATTTCTCATCCTCATACGGGACGTCGCCGCCTTTTAACTGCTTGTGCAGCCTGCTGCGCGGAACTCTCACCGTGAAATGACACCAGTCGTTCTCTGCGATAGGACATGCCGTATTCCCCGGACAGGGGGCGGCTATGTGCGCGCCAAGCTCCGTCAGCTGCTCCCGTGCCGAAATTATACGGGAATACCCCTCGGGAGT
Organism: Oscillospiraceae bacterium; assembly: GCA_022766785.1. Classification (GTDB taxonomy): domain Bacteria; phylum Bacillota; class Clostridia; order Oscillospirales; family Ruminococcaceae; genus CAG-115. The sequence goes on along the minus strand of JALEOL010000047.1, from coordinate 12,216 downwards.
GCCCGGCTCCACAATGACCAGCAGCCGCTCCGTGCTCTCCCACAGGCGCTTCACCAGTGCTCTGCGGTCGCCTGCCGCTAGCTCGTTCAGGCAATAGGAGCACAGTACAAGCTCCGCTTTCCCGTCAAATCCCCCGGTGATATCCCCCTGCTTCCATACCGCAGGCACGCCGCAGAATTCCGTCAGGTGGCTGCCGAGGCTTATCATCTCCGGCTCGCGCTCTATGCAGGTGAACTCTCCGCACTCCGCCGCCGCTGCCGCCGCATGTGAAGCCGCCCCGGTGCCGGCGCCGATATCGAGCACAGACCGGAACGCGCGCCGCTCCTCCGGCAGGCATTCCAGCGAAAGCTCCAGCGCTCTGCCCACCGCCCCGAAGGTCGCCGGCATTCTCACCGCCGCATACGCCAGGATATCGCGCCGGGAGACCGCCAGCCGCTTTCCGCTGCCGTCGTTGCCGCGGTAGCGCTTGGATAGACCCTCCGCAGCCGCCGCCAGCGCCTTTGTGCTCTCGTCTGACAGCATACGCTCTATTTCACCGCGAAGTTCCGCCGGAAATTCCATTGCTTACCTCTCAGAAATAATTATTGCGTATCTCCTTGGAAGCGAAAGCCCCCTCCAGCGCCTGACCCTCGACATCTGGGTGAAGCCCGTCCTTGAGATACTTACCCCTGCCGCCGATGACCTCGAACTTCTCGCAGATACCGCTGCCGCTGTATGCGTCGATGACCTGCACCGAAAGTCCGCGGCATATCCTGCGCAGGCACTCTATGGTCTTTTCCACTTTCCTGTTGTGCTCCGGGGTGGCGGTCTGGAGGGGCGTCAGAACGAACACCCTGCACTCCGGAAAGCTCTCGAGGATAGTCTGTATGCACCACCGCGCAGCGCCTGCCTCGGTGAACAGGTCGATGCTGTCGTTGCCGGCAAGCGCCTTTCCGGACAGCGCCTTTTCGGGGTCGCCGATGAATTCCTCAAGGTCGTTGGTGCCCATGGCAAAAGCGAAAATGTCCGGCTCCGGGAAATTCCCCGACTTTACCTCGGCGATAAATCTCTGGATATGTACCACGGCGCAGTTGTTGGCGCGCTTCTGCATTTCTGCCGGGTCGTCGGTAGGCTCCCAGCCGTCGCTTATTCCGGCGAAATCAGGGGCGGAATAATCCTGGGTGGTGACGGTCTGCCCGGCTACCTCAAAGGTGCGCTTGTACCACACGGCGCTTCCCACCGCGACATTGCTGTGGGATCTAAGCCCCAGGTTTTTGTACACATGCCAGCTCCACTGCTCACCGGCGGTGATGCTGTCTCCGTCTACGCCAAAATTGATATTTTCAAAGCTTTTCATAAAAAATTCTCCTGATAAAATTATTTTACAGGCTGTCGAAAAAGTCAGTTTTGCCCAAGAAGTGGGCTTTTGTGATCCTTTTTTTGCCCAGGGTTTCCCTGGGCAAAAAACACTGCTATCCGCACAAGTGTGCGAATTGTCGGCAGCGCCGACAATGAGTGCGCGTAGTGCGGATGTTCGGCGGAAAAGTCCCAACGGGACTTTTTCGACGGTCTCTTATCTTACTATATTCTACCACATAACCGCTGATTTGTAAAGGGGGAAATTTGGTAATTCTGTCAAGTCCCCGAAAGGTCGAAATCCGGGGTGTATTCCTCTTTTGCGGAGCTTCTCTCCTGCATAAATCCCTCAAGACCGGCTTCATATACCGCGTCCAGCGCCTTGCGGTACTCGAATGTGGTTATACGGCGGTTCAGCGACTTTATCTCCTTTGCTTTCCAGAACGGCGTGTACTGGCTCATCAGGCTGAACAGCACGTCCTGCCCGAAGCGCTCCCCCACGCGGCGTATCACCTCCTGCGAGTCATGGTAATGCCCCGGTATCACAAGGTGGCGGATCATCACGCCGCCCAGCAGCATTCCGTTCTGGTCGAACCTGGGTTTTCCCGTCTGGCGGAGCATTTCCTCCGCCGCCCTCATCGCAGTGTCAAAGTAGTGTGGAGCCGAGGAAAGCTCCTGCGCCAGTTCGTCCGAATAGTACTTTATATCCGGCAGGTAGATATCCACATAGCCCTCCAGCGCCCTCAGCGTTTCCACCCTCTCAAAGCCGCCGCAGTTGTACACCACCGGGATATTGAGCCTGCCCTTTACCATGTCCAGCGCCCCGATTATCTCCGGGACGAACGGCGTGGGGCTTACGAGGTTGATGTTCCACGCGCCCTTGTCCTGCAATTCCAGGAATATCTCCGACAGCCGCCGGGTGCTGATGTCCTTTCCGAAGCCCCCGGCGCTGATGTCGTGGTTCTGGCAGAAAATGCACCTCATGACGCACCCGGAAAAGAACACGGTGCCGCTCCCCCGGGCGCTGTCGCTGCCGCTTATGCACGGCTCCTCCCACTGATGAAGCGCCGCTCTCGCGATCCTCACTCCCCTTTTCATTCCGCAGAAGCCGAGGGAAGTTTCCCGGTCTGCGCCGCATTTCCTGGGGCAGAGCATGCATTCCATAATATCACCTCACAGTATCTGTACACATAGCCGCTCAAAGGCGTATTTCCGGAAAAATTCCGCTCCTTTCGGGCTGTGGTGACAGCTTCATGTATCATACAAATTCCGGAGAGCCGCAGCCCTCCGGAGAAATATGTGTTACTTATAATATAGCCGTGCGCCTTATTCGGTATCCGCCGGTATAGTCTTAACCAGCTCGTATTCCGGTGCAAGTTTGCCGTTTTCATCAAACGCAAGCTTCATCGACACCGCCAGCGAGTCGTTGTTTATCGAAGTGAAATCCAAGGGGTTTTCCGCGCCGACATTGTAGACGTACACAAAGGTTATCTCCGGCAGGGTCTTCGCGCTCGTCCCGTGGACTATCAGCCGGAAGCTGCTGCAATCCTGCAACGCGAACGCCGCCTCGGACGCTTCTCCCTTTATCACCGGGTCGATGACCCTCTGCCGCTCGGTGAATACAGGCTCGGTCTGCTCCTCCTGTGCGTCGGGGTAGACGTTCTGCGCGGCAAGCACAGTGCCGTTAGTCACCACGGCGCTGAGGTTCATGTCACGGTAGTGGAAATCCGGCTGAGCCTCGTTTCCGTCCTCGTCAACGCCGTTGTATACGGTGCCGTTTATGATATAGGTCGCGGTATCGATCTGCTCCACCGACATGGTGAACACCGGCGCGTAGATTATATTCTGGTACTGCGCCAGCACCTCCGTCAGCTCATCGACCCTGACGGAGCCGTCCTCCGACTCGTTCATCTTGACGATTATCTCGGAGAGGGTCTCGTTCGCGGAAAGATCTGTGGTATAAACCCTCGTCACCGCTGTGGAAGTGCCGCTGTCGTTGCGGACATCGCCGCAGAATATCATCTCCCGGGCGTTCATCATCAGCACCAGGTATCCGGCAAGTCCCACCAGGACCAGCGCTATCAGGACTATTCCAATTACTATCTTCATATATCGACCTCAGATACAGTATAAATTCGTGTCCCAGTCCGGGATATACGGGTGATGTCTCAGGTAGAAGCGGTATTTTTTGTTGATACCAGCTATCTGCAGGGGGATAGCGAACATGTCCTCGTTACGGTGGTAGAGCGCCACCGACAGCTTCGGGCGGTGCGCCGAAATGGTCTGCCGCGAGCCGTCTATCGCCTGCTTCTCGCTGCCCTCGACATCGTACTTTATGAACGTCGCCGCGTCCCCCCGGAGCATATGGTCAACGCTCATCATGTTCACCTCGCGGTATCTCGCGGGATTTGCCGCCCTCACCGGGTCGGTCTCGTCCACCCTGGAGCTTCTGCCGGAACGCAGCGCGAACCGCATTACCGTCTCGCTGTCCCACGCGCCGCAGTTGTACGCCTCCAGCAGCCCGGAGCCTATCATGTAAAGCCGGCGCTTGAGCTTGATGTAATTGCGGTGATCCGGCTCCATGGCGTATATCTTGCGGAAGTGCATTCCGGTCTCGTTGAGAAAGTCCACAATGGTGTCGCCGTTGTAAGCGCCGAGATCCACATAGGTCTCCTCCGTGCCTATTTTCAGCAGGTCGTACATCTCCTGCCCCGGGGTCTCGCACTCCGTAAGGAACTCCAGCCTGCCGCTCAGCTTGTATTTTATCACATTGCGGAACACCAGCCTAGACTGCTCGTCCGCAAGCATGTCGTACACCTTCTGAAGCTCGCCGCGGTGCTCCCTCGCGTAATCCGGCGTGAACAGCCCCTCTCCCACCACCGGGACATTCGGGGCGTAAAGCTCGTGCTTTTCTGCGATATTGCGGATATGCTCCATCACGTCCGGAAGCTGGCTGCCGAAGCATACCAGTATCAGGAAATCATCGCCGTAAAGCTCCTCTATCTCCGACAGCTTCTTCACCCGGAAGCCCAGGAAGCTGTGACCGCGCACGAACTCGTCGCTCGCCATTATATCCGCCACGGGCACGGCGAGATCGTCCAGCACCGCCTTTATCTTCTCGGCGCCGTCGCCCATGCCGTACAGCACTACCTTTTTATCCGTCCGCCTGAGGTAGTCCCACAGGCAGTCGTCAGTTTCATCAAGAAAAAATGCCATATCTGTCCCTCTTTACCGGCGAAGATCACATCATGCGTATCTGCTCCGCCTCTTTCACACACTGAACAAAGGTCTCCGCGACCCGTGAGCTGTCCAGATGATATTTCGCAACATAGCCGTCCACCGTCGCCCAGTCCGCCTTTTCATAGCTGTAGGCGAGGTCGAACACATCGCTGTATACTCCGCCCCTGCCCATAAGTCCGTTCTTTATCTCCGGCGTCAGCGGAAATTCCTCCAGCGCCTGCGCCAGAGCGCGCTCGCCGCTGTAGGTCACCATTGAAAGCAGCCCCATAAGATAGAACGAGTCGGATTCCGCAGCAGCCTCGGGTATCATCAGCGCAAGCTGCTTGCAGAACTTCGCCAGCAGGCAGGACACGCGCATAAGCTCCACGTTGTCGCTGTGGGTGATGCGCTGCATTCCCATGAGGTATATCCACTCCCGCAGGTAATCCAGCCCCAGTATCACCAGCGCCTGGCTGATAGAGCTTACCCGGTTGCGCACCCCGAAATAGACGGAGTTTATCAGCCGCAGCAGCCGCTGACACATGGCGGTGTCGCAGGAGATAACGTCAACGATGTCGCTGAATTCCGGCTCGGGCTGGGAAACAAGCTGCATCACCCTCATAAAGTTGACCGGCAGCGGCGTTATGCTGTTGTGGGACATTATCGTGGGCTTTGCGAAGTAATACCCCTGCATGAAGCTGCACCCCAGCTTCTTCGCCCACTCGAACTCCTCCTGGCTCTCTATCTTCTCCGCCAGCAGCAGCTTGTTGCAGTAGCGGCAGATGTACGCAGTCTCCTCAATGGATCTCTGCGGTGTGCGGAAGTCTATCTTTACAATGTCGCCCAGCTCGAAAAGCTCGCTGTAGCTGTTGTTGTATTCAAAATCGTCCAGGGCAATGGTGTAGCCGCGCTCTTTAAGCTCCTGACATGCGCCCAGCAGCTCTTCGTCCATCATGAGGTTTTCAAGGACTTCCACCACGACAAGCTCCGGAGCTATCATCTTGGGCACGCCGCGCTTGAGCAGATTGGACGTGAAATTGATGAACGCCTTGTTTTTTCCGATAATGTCAGAAATATTCAGCCCGAAAAAGGCATTAGTAACTACATCGGCGGTGGAAGCGTCCCCGTCAAGTCCGTTATATACATTCTGCTTACCGTTGCTGCGGTAAAGCAGCTCGTAGCCATAAACGTGATTATCCGTGTCAAATATAGGCTGACGCGCCATGTACACGTCCATACAGATTCCCCTCTCTGTGCGCAAAGGCTGCTGCGCTCCGCTGTTATCCGATTATAATTATACAGTATTTCGCGGACTTTTTCAAGAGTAGAAAAATGCAAAACGGAAATTTTCGTTTTTTTGGGAATATTGCACAATGTTTCGCCGGTATATTTGTCACACCGTAGAAACAGTCCCGGGACAGGATATGACAAAATTCCCGAAAAAAACTCACAATGCTACTTGAAAAATCCGCCGGGATATGGTATACTAGTATTTGATAGCAGGCATGACCTGTAATACTTCACGAAAGAGGTGTCTGATTTGAAGCACATCACAACCATCAACAAGGCTAACCTGAAGGCTTCCGCTGTAAAGGGCGGCTGCGGCAAGTGCCAGAGCTCCTGCCAGTCTGCATGCAAGACCTCCTGCACAGTTGCAAACCAGAAATGCGAGTCTGCAAAGTAATTCAGATTACACCAGACAACTCGGGCGGAGTATTCCGCCCTGTTTTTTTGAGAAACTATAGATTTATATATAGAAGAAAGGCGAAAAACCAATGATACACAAGTTCAAACAGCTTGGCTACAATATAGTTCTTGACGTGAACAGCGGCGCTGTGCACCTCCCCGACGACTGCGCTTATGATATGCTGGACTATATCAGCGCACCCATGAGCGAGGAAATGCCGGCAGACCTCCCGGGAAAACTGACGAATTACTCCGCCGCAGAGGTCAGAGAGGCGTACTCCGAGCTTTATCAGCTTTACAAGGACGGCTCGCTGTTTGCGGAGGACGATTACGAGAAATACAGCGACACAATGGTGAAATCCCCGGTGAAGTCTATGTGCCTCAACGTATCCCACGACTGCAACCTGCGCTGCGAATACTGCTTCGCACAGACCGGCGATTTCGGCGGCGAGCGCTGCATCATGACCCCGGAGACCGGCAGAAAGGCTATCGATTTCCTCATCGAGCGCTCCGCCAACCGCGAGCAGCTGGAGCTGGATTTCTTCGGCGGCGAGCCGCTCATGGCGTGGGATACCGTGGTTCAGACCGTGGAATACGCGCGCTCCATTGAAAAGCAGCACGGGAAGCACTTCCGCTTCACAATAACCACAAACGGCATTCTGCTTGACGACGAGAAGATCGAGTACATTAACCGCGAAATGAGCAACTGCGTGTTGTCCCTTGACGGAAGAAAGGAAGTCACCGACCGTATCCGCAAGACGATTAACGGCAAGAGCTGCTTTGACATAATCGTGCCGAAGTTCCAGAAGCTGGTGAACAGCCGCGGCGACAAGGACTACTATGTCCGCGCGACCTTCACGAAGTACAATCTTGATTTCACCGAGGATATCCTTGCAATGCGCGATATGGGATTTGTGCAGCTTTCCGCCGAGCCGGTGGTGACAGACCCCTCCATGCCCTACGCTATCAACGAGGAGGATCTGCCCCGGGTGTTCTCGGAATACGACAGGCTGTGCGACGTCATGGCTCACCGCACCGAGGACAAGTTCAACTTCTTCCACTTCATGGTGGATCTGAACGCCGGCCCCTGCGCTATCAAGCGGCTGCGCGGCTGCGGCTGCGGCAACGACTATGTTGCTGTAGAACCCCACGGCGATATCTACCCCTGCCACCAGTTCGTTGGTATAGAGCAGTGGAAAATGGGCAACCTCTATGATGGTACCTTTAACGACGACATCAAGACCTATTTCTCAAAAGTCCACGTTTACAGCAAGGAGGGCTGCCGTAACTGCTGGGCGAAGTTCTTCTGCTCCGGCGGCTGCAACGCCAACAGCTTCATCTACGAGGGCGACGTGAAAAAGCCCTACAAGCTCGCCTGCGAAATGCAGAAAAAGCGCCTGGAATGCGCGATAGCCCTCGCCGCCGACCGTGCTGTCAAAGGGCAGGAGGCTCCCTCAATGGGCGAAGCTCCGGCAAGCATGGGGTGATAGTTTAATTCGAAATGCGGATTTAAAATTTGTTCAGCTTTATTTAATTGTTTATTCAAATTTGTTTCACCTGATGAACACAATGGGTTGTTATACTGTAATCACAGCAAAGGAAAATTGAACCGTAAAACCGCTGACCGGTGAAAGGATGAATTATCATGTATGACTACAACAATAACGGCATGAACCGTCAGGATACACAATACACCCAGTTCCAGGGGAATTACCCCACCGAACCCCAGCCCCCGAAAAAGCCCAACACCCACAAGACCGGAAAGGTCGTTGCTCTCATCGCGGCGGTGGCTGTGCTGTGCGGCGGCATGGGCTTCGGCGGAGCGTTCGCCGCAAACAAGGCTATGGAAATGATAAGCGGCGGCACCACCACTTCCGCCACCTCAAACGCCTCCGAAAGCACCGAGGACAACAGCAGCCTTTCCAGTGACGCGCAGGAGGTCATCGACTCCATTCAGGCAGGCGTGAGCAGTCACACCGTCTCCGGCAATGTCGAATACAACAGCGACGGCACCTACGCCTACACAAGGGATCTTGTCAAGGCGGTCAAGGACTCTATCGTATACATTGAGGTCTATGTGACCTACCGCGGTCAGGAGACTCTTTACGGCGCCGGAAGCGGCATCGTGATCTCCCAGGACGGATATATAATCACCAACGCGCATGTTGCCGAGAACGATAGTTACCCCGTGTCAAAGCTCGAGGTGAACGTAAACACCACCGACCCGGAGACCGGCGACGTTGTCTCCAACAAATACGTTGCTGAGCTTCTCGGCTCGGATACCGACACGGATCTTGCGGTGCTGAAGATAGACGCAACCGGTCTTACCGCCGCAAAGCTGGGCAACTCCGACGAGCTGAGCTTGGGCGACGACGTTGTGGTAATAGGCAACCCCCTGGGTCTTGAGACCTCCGTTTCAAAGGGCGTTGTATCCGGACTTGACCGCCAGGTATACGACGACAACAGCATATCCGCGATACAGACCGATACTGCGATAAACAGCGGCAACTCCGGCGGCGGCATGTTCAACATGTACGGCGAGGTAGTCGGCGTTGTAAACATGAAGCTGATAAACGACAACGCGGAGAACCTGGGCTTTGCCATTACGATAAATGACGCAAAGGCAGTGATAAGCGACCTCATCACAAAGGGCTATGTTTCCGGCAGACCGATACTCGGCATAACCTGCATTCAGGTGAGCGACTACCTGGGCGCTATCCAGGGAATGACCCCCGGACTTCTTGTCACCGACATTGACCAGACCCTCGCGATCGCAGACAGTGAGCTTGTTGTGGGCGATACTATCACAGCGATAAACGGCACAGAGGTTCGCTCGGTGGACGAGGTATCCGAGGTCATCAAGGACATGAAGCCCGGCGATACGGTAACAGTCACCGTTGTCAGAACAGACAGCCGCGGCAGGGACAAGACCGTAAAGTTTGACATCGTTCTCTCGGAATACAGCGGAAAATAAAAGCTTATCAAATACAGAACAAGTCAGGCGATGAACCTGGCTTGTTTTTTCATTTACATTATAATATACTCTTTAATAAGACCATTGCATTTTAATATTTTGTGCATTCTATCCAAACCCGTATATATATATATATATGTATATATTGCCAATAGAATTATCTTTTTTGTTATGTTATAATTTAATGGTAGATCATCTCTACAAATATTGTTTGGGAGGAAAACATATGACACTAACAAAGAAGAAACTGCCAGCACTTTTGCTGGCACTGGCAATGCTTATCGCCCTGATCCCTGTTTTCAATGTAAAAGCAGGCGCGGCGACATACCGTTGGATGAACAGCGCAAAGACCGTAAAAAGCGGCTCCACCTACTCAACCACAATGGCAAAGAACGGCGACTGGTCAACTTATAAGGTTTCTGTAAAGCATGATGGTGTGATCAAAATTGACCTTACGGCAAAGGCGGATTATACAGCTGTTGAGGTAAGAAACAGCTATGGTGAAAAAATAAGCCTTAAAGATTGTGCTTACAAAACCGGTTGGTTTGAGATATATAATGGTAACAATAATAGTTACGCTAAGTGGAACGAGAATTCAGGAAAATCAGTTACCAGAGCCGTTTGTTCCGTAACAAAAGGAACTTATTACGTCAGATTCGCTCATCGCGACGGCAACGACAATGTATGCACCTCAGGCTCAGGCAAGATCAGCATTAAGCTGACATTCCCTACCACGGCAAGCGAAAAGGACGACGCAAAACAGCTTTTCTCCGGCGAGGAAATTACTGTCAAGAACTCCTATATAGGCGAAAAACAGGTTTATGTTCTCAATGCGAGAAAATCCGGCGAGCTGAAGTTAGATTTCTCCACTGAAATGAGTGAAGCAAGCGTTAAGCTGTATAATAAGAACTTTGAAGATCAGGTGGATATCACAGGCGTGTCTACCTACGGCGGTGAGGTTAAAAGCGGTGGCGTAGGCTATGACTATCTCTTTGTTAAATCCTGGACAGATACTAGCACTACAAATCAGTGCAATTCAACTAATTACGATAAAAATATCAAAGAAACAAATAGCGATATAATATATTATAATAATTTTTATTATAAATTAAGAAGTCACTCACATTATAATGGTACGATTACTTTTAGTGTTAAAAAAGGTCTCTACTATCTTGTAGTTGAAAATACCGGTTCATTATGTCAAAGCTCAACAAATCTGGTATATTCATTTGATTTTTTAAATCGTTCTTCACACTGGGAATATTATTATTATTATGACGTTTCAAATTGCCCCAATTACGACTTATCAGACATCTCAAATCCAAAGTATATATCACCGTACGACAAGGAAGTAATGAAGATCAAAGCCGTGTTCGATGATGCCGGCGAGATAAAAACCACTCCTGCGATCGACCCCGACATCTCCATGTCGCTGAAAAAGGGCAAGACCCTGAACGCCGCGGCACTCTGCGAGCTAACCGGCACAATAAAGTGGACGACCTCCAACAAGAATATTGCCACCGTCTCCACCAAGGGCAAGGTCACAGCTAAAAAGGCAGGCACGGTATACATCACCGGAACTTCCGGAAAGAAGACCTTTATCATCAAGCTGACGATCAAGTAAGCCACTGATAACACAAATGCGCCGACAAAAATGCCGGCGCATTTTTCATATTTCAGCCTAAATATACACCCTGCAATAAACCGCACAGAAAGTCGTGACATTTTTCCGGAAATGTGATATAATATACCTACAGCAGAAAGGGTGACTCACATGAACAACTGGGCAGAGGGCATAGGCAGCGCGATACGCTATATCGAGGACAATCTCGCCGGCGAACTGGATATCGCGGACATCGCGGCGCAGGCTTATGTATCAGCGTTCCACTTCCAGCGGATATTCAGCGTGCTGTGCGGCATGACCGTCGGCGAGTACATACGCGCAAGACGGCTGACGCTGGCGGCGCAGGAGCTTTCCCGGGGAGATATCCGGGTGATAGACGCGGCGGTGAAGTACGGCTACGACAGCCCGGACAGCTTCGCGAGGGCTTTCACACGGTTTCACGGGATCACCCCCTCTGCTGCAAAGGAAAAGGGCGCGGTGCTGAAAAGCTACGCACCGCTGAAGATCAGGCTGACATTGGAGGGCGGCAGTATGATGGATTACAGAATAGTAGAAAAGGCGCAGTTCACAGTAATGGGAGTATCGAGGAAATTCAACTCCGAGACCTCTTACCAGGAGATACCGAAGTTCTGGGAGGAGCATTTCAGGAACGGCGGCGGAGAAAAGGTCAAGGGGATGTTCGGCGTGTGCATCGACTCCAAGGACAACGGCAGCGCTATGGAGTTCGACTACCTCATCGCGGACGTGTACGACCCCTGCGCGGAGATCCCCGGGGGCTGCGTTACCCGGGTCATTCCGGCAGGGACATGGGCAATATTCCCGTGCAGCGTCAAAACGCTCCAGGACGTGAACACGAAGATATGGAGCGAGTGGCTGCCGAACTGCAAGGACTACAAGCTGGCGGGAAACTACAACATTGAGATGTACACTGAAATGTGCGATGACCCGGCTAAGCAATACTGCGAGATCTGGATACCGGTAGTAAAAGCAGAATAATACGATCCCGGGATCAAAAATCACAGATGACGCAGATCTACGAGGTGCTGCAGGAATATGAAAAGCAGACGGACGCCATGAGTAACGCGGATCTCGAGGTGCTTCAGCAGGCTCTGTTCGCGCGAAACGAGCTTATCGCGAGGCTGGAGGATCTGAAGCAGCAGGTGGAGGGCGTGATAGCCCTGGAGATGAGCGAGGAGCGGCAGCTGCTGCTTGACCTGGTTCACGGCAGCTATGTGAGTATGCCGCTGGACGAGCAGCACAAGGAGCTTCAGCTTATCCAGAAGAACATCACCGTGATAAAGCAGCGTATCGTTGACAAGGACAGGGTGATCTCCGGTCAGTTCAAGAGCCAGCACATGGACTCAAGACGGGAGCTGGA
>JALEOL010000046.1 GCA_022766785.1 Oscillospiraceae bacterium | reverse complement strand
TCCAGCTCCCGTCTTGAGTCCATGTGCTGGCTCTTGAACTGACCGGAGATCACCCTGTCCTTGTCAACGATACGCTGCTTTATCACGGTGATGTTCTTCTGGATAAGCTGAAGCTCCTTGTGCTGCTCGTCCAGCGGCATATTCACATAGCAGCCGTGAACCAGGTCAAGCAGCAGCTGCCGCTCCTCGCTCATCTCAAGGGCTATCACGCCCTCCACCTGCTGCTTCAGATCCTCCAGCTTCGCGATAAGCTCATTTCGCGCGAACAGAGCCTGCTGAAGCACCTCAAGATCCGCGTTACTCATGGCATCCGTCTGCTTTTCATATTCCTGCAGCACCTCGTAGATCTGCGTCATCAGCGTGATCACGCCCTCGCAGCCTCTTGTCACAGCCATAAATAACACCTCCTAGCTTACTTCTTGTTCGCCTTCTCCTGCGCCTCGATCTCCTCCTTGGTCATCTGGCTTATCTGGGTGAAAGCGTCTCTCAATTCGCCCACCATGGGAATGATCTTCTCCACCTGGGCGGCGGTCTCCTCGTCCTTCTTGATGTTAGCTTTCTCCGCTGTCCTCTGGAAGAATTCGTACAGCTGATCGAGGTTTTTCGACACCGGGACGCTCATATCCAGCGAGCCGCGGAGCGCGCCCAGAAGCTCCTGCGCTTTCATCAGCGACTCGTGCGCCTTGCGGATATCCTTTGTGCGGATAGAGTTCACGCCGATCGCAAGCTGCCGCTCTGTTTCGCTGTAGAGCTTGATAACTACCTCGACCGGGGTCATTGTGGAAACGGACTGCTTCTTGTATGCTGAATAGGGATTTGCCATATTATTGCCCTCTGTTTTCATTTATTCAGGCGGAAAGCTCTGCCGGCTCTCCGCCGTCAATATCACTGGTAATTACCGGAGCTGCCGAAATAGGACGAAATGTAACTTGTCTGGCTGTTCAGGTCAGAAAGCGCGGACTCCATGTTGGTGAATATCTTCCACCAGTACTCTTCCTTGTCGGCATATCTGCTCTGGAGATCGCTCAGACGCTGCTGAACACGCTGCATCTCCTTGTAAATGGAGCTGTCGGTGGTAACGGAGCTGTTTGCCTTTCCTGCCTTGCGAACCAGTGTGCCGCGGTTCTCAGCCTTGCCGCTGCTTTTTACGGCGTTGTCCATCACCGTGTTGAGCTTGGACATAATGCCTGTCTCGCTGTCGGTGAAGAGCTTTACGATAGCGTCCTGATTGTTCTCAAATGCCTTGTCGAGAGCGTCCTCATCTATCTCCAGCTTTCCGTGATCCGACCAGTCACTCGAGGTCTTTATGCCCATGTTATAGATTCCGAACTTGCTGCCGTCATCAAGCGTTACGCTGTTATAGAGGACGCTGCGCATCTGGCTCATAATGCCCGATACAGTGGAATCGTTATAGATAACGCCCTGCTTCGCCTTTTCCTCCCACTTCTCGATCTCGTCTTCACTCATTTCCTCGCGTTCTTCATCGGTCAGCGGTTCGTAAGCGTCGCCGTTGTCGTCTTTCGCGGGAGCCTTTCCGATATACCCGTATACATCGTCAATGAGCTTGTTGTAGTCCTCAACGAACTGCTTTATGGTATCCTTAACGGTGCCGGCGTCCTTGGTTACAGTGGCGGTGTAGGTCTCACCGACCTCCATGTTATCGTTGAAGGTGAAAGTCGTGCCGTCCAGCGTGTAGGTGTTGTCGTTAAGGTAGATCTCCTCGCCGTTTATCTCGAATATTGCATTCTGACCGGCGGTAAATCCCACGGTGCCGCTGTCGTCCGCAATGCCAAGTCCTTTCGCAAGATCGCCGGAAGCTATATCCACCTTTCCTGCACCGCCCATCTCCCTGGCTTCAACAGAAAAGCTGTTCGTAAGGGTGGAGAAGGTCATGGTAACGCCAGCGTCAGACTTGTTCACCGCATTCATGAGCGTTGCGACAGTTGCGTCCTTGTCAACGGTTATTTCCGTGCCATTTATGGTAAGGGAATATTTCCCCTCGGAATCCGGCTCAAATCCTATCGCAGACAGCTTCGTACCGGCGGAAGCCTTGTTGGAAGCAGACGCCTTGGCAATACCCAGCGTACCGCCCTCAACAGCGGTAATGGCGAAATCAACATCATTACCGTCCTTGTCCTTAGCGGTGAGGTAGGAGCCGTCCAGCGTGAAGCTGTAATCCGGCAGTGCTTTTTTGAGCGCCGCTTTCATGGAAATGGCGTTCCTGTCCTTTGCCGCCTGCTCGGTGGAATATGTATAGCTGTCCAGCTGCGCCTGGGTAACGGTGGCGCCTGCGGAAAGCCCCTTGTCCTTGCGGTAAGCCGCAGCTTTCAGCTCGTTGAATTCCTGAAGGATACTCTCGTTTCCTGCGGAGTCCTTGCTGTCGTAATATGTCGCAGAAACGCCCTCGAAGCTGACATTGACGGAATTTCCGCCGATATCCACCGCAAAGGTGTTTGTACCGGTGACAACGCTGCCCGTGGACACGGCAACCTTGGAGGAAGCCTGCGCCAGACCGAAGTTGCCCTTGTTCTCGGTTATGCTCACGGAAGCGTTTCCGCCTACCTTGAAGCCCACCTTGCCGTCAGCGCCCAGCTCCGCCTGTAAGAACCACTCGTTGCCGCTTACGTCAACAGCGCCGGCAGCGCCGCTTCCCGTCTTTCCGGAATACCCGAAGCCCTCCTGGAGCTTTGTGTTGAGCGCGTCAACCAGATCCTGTTTCAGCGCGTCGGAGTCCGCAATATCGCCGTTAGCGTCCAGAGCTGCGTCAACGCTGAAATTTATGGTCTTGGAAACGCTGCCGACCTTTACGTCCAGAGCAAGCTCGAACTGTCTTGATTTGCTGCCGTCCTCGTGGGTGATCTCCTTGCCGCCTGCGGAAACAGCCTTGTCGAGATCCAGAGCAAACTTCTCCATTGTGATGGTGTTGCCCTGGGACTTTGCTGCCGCTGCTTTCTGCGAAAGCATGACCTTATAGCTGCCGGCAAGGGAATTGCTGGTGGTGCTTACAGAAAGCCCGGTAGTATCAGCGCCGTTGGTCGCGGTCACTGACGATGTGAACTTATTGAAAGTAGAAGTGCTCATCAGGTATGTATCACGCTTGAGCACGTCAAAGTATTTGTTCTTGAAATCAGTGATCTTTGTCGTGATATCCTGATAAGCGGTCTGCTGCCAGCTGAGCTTCTGGAGCTTCCGGTTCTGCTTGTCGATCTTTGTCTGATAGCTGGACATCAGCTGCTGTATCATGGATTCGGTATCAAAACCCGAGTTGATGCCGCTTATCCTCATATTGTCTGACATGTCAATTCTCCTCCTGTTTATGCTGCCTTAACAGCTCCGCAATAGCGCTGCCGGAGGAGTGCGCGGCCTGCTCGTTGGTCTGACGCGCGTCCTTCAGCTCACTGCGTATGACTTTAACTTCCTTGGGGGCGTTTACGCCTATTTTTACCTTGTCCTTTCCTATTTCGAGGACAGTGATCTCGATATTGTCGGAAATTATCAGGCTCTCGTCTGTCTTTCTGGTAACAACAAGCATGCTCAGCCCTCCTCATAGACCGGAGCCTTGAACTCGTAATGCTCCGTCAGAATGACCTGAGCCGCAACGCGATCCCTGGTATTCACAACGATAGGACAGCGCAGGTTGATCGTGGTCTTGCGGTAATCCTCCGGGACTATCGCCACGGCAAGGCAGCGATAGGGGGAGCTTTCATCGATGCCCAGCGTCTGCTGCTCCTCATCGGAAATGGCGAACTTATAGTCGCTGTATATCTCCATGGGGTCATACACCACGAAGCACGGCTCCTTTGAGTCCACCGCCTGCAGCCACATGGGGAACTTCTCATCGCCCAGGGGGCTTAGCAGCGCGTACTGCTTCTTGTCCTCGAACCCGATTATCCCCTCCGGGAAAGTGATGATCCTGCTCTCATCTATCTCCTGCTCACCGAAATCTCTGGTAATTATCTTCATAGGCGTTCCGGCGTTATCCGCCGCTCCTTTCAGAAATTAGAAGTTGTTTTCATAAGCGTAAACATACGTCTTTTCGGCGGTTTTTTGCCTTGTCTGCAACAAAATCACGCTCGAAAACCCGTATATATATTTCCTATGGGCACAACTTCTTATCAGCCCTTGACGTCAAGCACCGGAGGCTTGTAGTCGGGGTCTGCGCTCCTGGGGAAGTAGATAGGCCCGCCGAGGTACTCTATCTCCACCCTGGGTCTGTCCCTGACGATAAGCTCAACGCTGCCCGGAATGAACTCCATCGGCATCTGGGACATGGTATCCCAGTCGATTTCCTGATCCCCCATCTGGTAGTCAATGCTGAGCGTTCCGCCGTCAAAGGTGATATCAGCGCCCTCCTTCGGCAGGAACTCCATGATAGTTTCTACAGTTGCACCGGCTCTGGCGTTTTGGATCGCAATTTCCGAAGCGGACATTCCTCTCGCAAGCTGATTGCCCTCAGACGCGACTCTTGCCGTGCCCTGGAATGCGAGGGAAAATCCCTCCTGCGCTTTCTGCGCCATCATATCGCCGTCATTCATGTGCCCGTATCCCAGGCTCTTGCGCGCCTCATAGGTGTCGATATTCACCTTTATGGGGTCAGCCTTCATAACATAGCCGCCCTGGGTATTGGTGATATTCACCTTGGGCTGCCTTTCCACAGCGTCGGGATACTCATACTTTGCATTTGTGACCTTGATCTCGATGGATATCGGGATCGTGGTTATCTGTAAAAGATTGCCGTCCACTTCCAACACCTCCTGGTTGTCTGTTTGTCGTATTTGTCCTGCGCCGGCTTCCCTGCCTTACCGGTCACCCGGAAGCGCATCGTTGTCAATTGATGTAATTGAATATGCTGTTCGGGACTATACTGCTGGACATCTGGAGACACGCGTTGTAAAGCGCCTCGTAGGTCTTCATCAGCGTGATCTCGCTCTCCAGGTCTGTCGCCTCCAGGCTTTTCTGGCGTTCCTGGAGATTGAGCGTTCTCGTATCATAGCGGTTCTGGTTGAACTCTATGTATTCCTCCGCGTTACCCAGGTCTGCGATCTCCACCAGCAGGTTCTCCGAGGAAGTCACTATCCTGTCAATGCACGCGTTGGCATAACTGATATCTCCTCTGCGCAGCGCCGCAGCCGCGTCCAGCGTCACCTGGATATAGTTGTTGGAATAGGTGTCGCCGTTCTTGAAATCCGGCTGTGTGCCCGTATCGCTCTTCACGATGTAGACCTGCCCGGAGACCGTCTCGCCCTTTGAGTTGAGGTACTCCACCTTCAGATTACCGCTCTCGTCAATGGTAGGCGTGTGCTTTTCATACTTGAACGCCTCGTCCAGCTTCGCCTGGATATTCGCCGCGGTGGCAGCGGTATCGGCGCCTGCGGTAAAGGTTATGGTCTTTTTTGTGCCGCTGGCGTAAATGTCAACGGTGTAATTCTGACCGTTATTCAGCTTGTCGATATTGATAGAGGGGATCTCGGAGACATAAGCCTCGGTGCCGTCTCCCATGGTAAGCTCGCCCTTGGAGTTTATCGTGGGTATCTTGTTCGGGTCGGTCACTCCGGCATTGTTGAACACGTTGGTTATCGCGGTCTGGATATCCTCGGTCTTGTTGCCGTTAAATGTCACCGTGACGGTCTTTCCGCTGGCGGTTATCCTCACGGTATTGCTGTCCGTCTCGCCGCTTTTAAGGCTCTCGGGGCGGAGGGTGGTCAGCGTCTTTCCGCTGTCCTCAAATCCGCAGCCGGTAACGTCCGCGCCGTTAAAGGACACCTTGAGCACCGACTGAGGGTCTACCTCCTGGTTGTCGTTGATGACCATTCCGATGCCGATATCTATATACACCTCGTTGGAGTACGGGAAGTCGGTGCAGCTGTCATAAGCGTTCACCGGCACGCCGTGATAAAGCACCGTGGTCGCCTTTCCGTTCTCGTCGTATTCCAGCGTGAACGGCTCGTCGCTGTTGCTCTCTCCGCCGAAGATAGCACGCTCCGCGCTGTTGGTGTTGAAGATGGAGCACATTTCCTTCGCCTTGGTCTCGATCTGTTCCGCCAGGATATTCAGGTCGGTCGCCTTATCCTTGGTGGAGTTGCAGGCGTAGATTATCGTCTCACGGATCAACGCCAGCTGCTCGGACACCTGTAACAGCGAGGTCTCCGCCTCGGTGTAGAACTTATCCGCCACCTCGAGGTTCTCCTGATACTGCTCGGTGTGCCAGAGCTGCTTTCTTATGGTGAGCGCCTTTGCCGCCTTTAACGGTGACTGGCTCGCCCTGGTGTACTGCCTGCCGGTATATATCTTGTTCTCTGAAGCGTACTTCTGGGTAGAGAGCCGCTTGAGATTTCTGTCGTAGTTACGCAGCAGCGTTGAATTTGTTATCCTCACTCAGCTTACCTCCTTAAAGTCCCACTCTGCCGGTGCCGTTTATCAGCTTATCCAGCGCGTCGTCGAGAGCCGTCAGCATACGCGAGGAAGCGCTGTACCACTTCTGATAGTTCAGCATATTGATACCCTCCTCGTCCATCTGCACGCCGGATACCTCGTCCCGGGCGTCAAGCAGCGTATCAACGGTGGATTTCGCGGTCTCGTTGCGGCTGGTCTCGTAGCTTATCGTCTCGGCGAGACGGTCGCTGATGAACGATATGTACTGGTAAACGTCACCCTTGAAGTCGTTCTCATTGCCGAACTTCACGCCGCTCTCGAACCTGGACAGCAGGTAGAGCACGTTGGTGTTCTGTAATTTCACCGTTCCGTCCTCGCCGGTCACTTCGTCATATCCGTAAACCGGCTTTCCGGTGGTTTCATCTATCGACTTCACCATGCCGATCATGGTGGGGTTTTCTTTCCACACTGTGGAAACGTGGATATTCCCGGCGGTGATGAGCACCTGTGAATATCCCCCGTCCAGCACGCCGTCCTTGTTCTCGTCGGCGGTGGGATCCGTTCCCCCGGAGGGATAGCCTACGAACATCTGCCTTGCCGGATCCTCGTCAGCGCCGTTTGCGGAGTTGAACGTATTCGCAAGGGTGCGCGCGAACTCGTCTATCGCGGACTGGTAATAGGCGATGCCGTGGGAGCCGTTCTGCCTGCCGGTGGCGTAAACGCCGTTGCCGTTCAGCATGTCGGTGTAGCTCTTTAAGATACCTGCGTGGAGATTTACCTCCTCGCCGCTCTCGAAATTGAGCACCGCCTGACCGCCGGCTTTCTCGTAATCGGTCATAACGAAATAGTTCGCCTTGAACTTCTCGCCGTCGATTATATTCACACCTGCCATATCAACGGAGTAGGTGCCGTTGTCGTTCTTTGTGACGGAGATATCGCCGTAGTTCGCCAGCTCGTCGATATACATGTTGAGCTGGTCGTAAAGCTCATTTGGACCATATTCTTCGGGGTAGTTTATAAGCTCCCTTGCGATACGGTCGTTGAGGGTGTTTATCTCGCCCAGCAGATTGTTGACATACCCCACGGTATCCTCAAGCTCGCCGACGTAGGTGTCCTCCACCTCCTGCAGCTTCACACTGTAGTCGTTGAGCAGCCTGCACAGGTTCACCGCCGAGTTTGCCGCGATAGTCGCCACCTCTGCGGCGTCCGGGCGCTCCACCGAGTAAACCTGCAGAGCCTTGAAGTACTGCTCGGTAAAATACTGCAAACCGTCCGTGTCGATATTATCCAGCACGTCCTCGATGTCGGAGAGGATATTGACGGTCTTTTCGGTCTCCGCTTCCACCGCGGTATTCTCACGGTATCTCTTGTCGATGTACTGGTCTCTTATCTGGCTCACGCCGTAAGCGTTGACGCCCTGACCGTTGAGGGAAAGGTTATTCGTATTGCTGCACCATCTCAGGCTCTGGTTGCCGCTGACGTACATCGAATAAAGATCCACCCTCTGGCGGGTGTAGCCGATGGTGTTGATGTTGGAAACGTTGTTGCCTGCGATATCCAGGCTCTTCTGCGCTACCTGCAGGGTGCGCTTCTGTGTTTCAAATCCCAGGAAAGTGGGGCGCATATATTTTCCTCCTGTAATGCCGGATACCCCGGCAGTGCCTTATCAAACCTCTCTGAAAGCCTTTGCGGAGCTGCCGCCGGTGACTTTTGAAGCGCTCTTGTTGTAGGTCTCCGGCTTGTTGAATATACCGGCGCGCTTCACAAGCTCCTGCTGGTTCTCCAGCTTTCGCCTGACTATCTCGTTGGTCTGTTCGTTTATTTCCTTGATGTTGTCCACCAGGTCGCCGAGCTGGCTGGAAAGCTGCTTCATCTTGGCGCGGTATCCCTCGGGGACTTCGTCTATCATGTCAGACAGCTTCCTGTCCGCGATGCCAAGCCCCTGGAACAGCGACTGCCGCTTGTTCTCCAGCGACTGGCTCTTCATAACGTAAGCCTGCTCGGTGTTGAGCGACTGGGTGAGCCAGTCCAGGTCGTCGTCGAGGATCTTCGTGTGCTTTTTCATGAGGAACTTGTACAGCTCCCGGTAGAAATCGCAGTCGATCTCAAGGCATCTGATCACTGCCTGTGCGGTTTTCTCGTCCATGCCGTCACCCGAAAATGATGTAGCTTGCGAGGTCTGCCGGCTCAACGCTGTCCATGGACTTCGCCTGATCTATCTCCTGGGGAGTCGCGTCCGCCCTGACTGCGGCTGCGATACCGTTCTTTGCCGCCTGGAGCGCCTTGTCGAACCCGAACTCCACCCTGTCGGTATTCCTGACCTGGGAAGCAGTCTCCGCCCTGGGCGCAGCGCCTTTTCTGGCGGTGTTGTATGCGGAAAGTACCCCGTTTATTCTTTTTATCTCCATAAACTCTGCCTCCTCTGCAAAATGTTTGTGTCGTCTTTCTTCTGTTCGTTCTCTGTAACAGCGGACAGGAATCGCACAGCCTGTGCCTTGCGATATTCCGCCTATTGATATTATCGGCAGCTGTCACCGAAACTTTAGCGAAAGCAGACATTTTTTTGAAAAAAAGACGAAAACAAAGACCCCCGGGAATAACCGAGGGTCACAGTCTGTCGAAAAACCATGATGATTATATAGTAGTGAATAGTGAGGAGTGAGGAGTTATGGTGCGCCCTTCGGGCGCGGTATTATAATAGCGTCGGCGTATGCCGATACCATTTTTATTCATTATTCAATTTTCATTGATCAAAATAGTTTTTTTCGACAAGCTGAGACCCCCGGCAATAACCGAGGGTCAGCAATATTTTTTCTGATGTCAGATCGGGCTTAATGTATCGTAATAGAGGTGGCGCTCTGTTTCGGTCAGACCGGGTAACGAGAACACATACTGACCGGCTGTCGGGATCAGGTAGTTGTCATCATCGATAACGTCCATGCAGGTGCCCAGGATCCTGTCGTTGCCCTTTACCCTTTCGTCCGAATTTATCATCATGGAGTCGATGAACTCGGCGGTGGAGGATACCTTGCTGCGCTCGGGCAGTCTTACATCGCAGTAATGCGTGCATCTGACCTTGAAGTCGTTTTCCACCAGGGCGTAGAAATATCCGTCATAGCTTTCCGCAAGATACTTGTCGATATTCTGGCTTATGTAGCTCTCCAGCTTTGTCATGGTGCCGTCGGGCTCATCGCGGTTCATCAGGCGGTCAAAGGTGTCGGCAATGTGGATACCCACGATACCGTTCTGGCTGAATTTGGCCTCGATGAACAGATAATTCTTGGTTCTGCCCACGGTGCCCTTTATCACGTTCACGCCGTTCACATAGTCGATGTAGTGGGTGTCGCTGTCCTCATAAGTCACGATCGAACGCTCGGTCAGCTGCGCACGGGTCATTGTAAGCTGTGCCGCCGTGAAGAAAGCCTTTGCATTGGTGTTGGCGGCAAGCTGCTTGTCGGTGTTTCCGCCGATCATGTTTGTGGCAATGACTGCAATGAGTACTCCGATTATAGCCATTACGACTATCAGCTCAACGATCGTGAAGCCCTTTTTGTTTCTCATTCTCTGAAGGTATTGTATCATGCGATATTCCGCCTTTCGTGAATTTGTGCAGCGCCATTATTCAAACCCTCACGCATGAACGCTTGAATAATAGCACTAATTCCCCGACGGCTTTCGCCGCCGAGGAACGTTGTGTTAATTGATCAGCTTAGTCAGCTTTTCTTCTATCAGGTAGAAGCAACGTGCTTGATGGGAGGGCAAGTACCAACGATAACGCTGTCAGCGCCTACGCCTGCCTTGTTGCCTGCCCATGTGATCTCCTGAGAGCCTTCCCAAACGGTAGCATCAGTATTGAGAGCTGTAGGGATGTCAGCAGCAGCGCCACCGGGAACAACTGCTACACCGATAACAGCTGCGCTCTTGATGTAGATCTCAACGTAACCGTTCTTGAAGTCACGAAGAACATCCTGCATAAACAGAGCAAAGTCAGCGTTCTTATCTGTGCCGCCGGTAACAGTGTACTTAGCAGGGCTAGCCGTACCAAAAGTAACACTATCACTACCTGCATCTGTCCAACCAGAAGATGTAACTGTGAACTTCAGAGTAGCCATGCTGTCGGTGCCTCTGATAGCGTTCTTGTCAGCGTCTGCCTTGGTCAGGAATGCGCTTGCCTGGGTCTTGATCTGCGATGCGGTGGAGTTAGCAGAAGTGATGTTGGAATCCTGAACAACGCCGATCATGGTAGGAACGAGAATAGCAGCAAGTACGCCGATGATAGCGATTACTACTACGAGCTCTACGAGAGTAAAGCCCTTCTTGGCTCTGAGAGCCTGAAGCTTCTTTATCATTGTAAAGACCTCCTGTAAAAAAATTTGTTTATGTATAACCCCAGCGGAGTTATATCCATGTTAAATAAGCGCCGGTACGTTTCCCTTTGCTGTAATCACATTATAGCCTATCGTTAAGAAAAATGCAAGTGTTTTTTCAATATTTTTGAAGCAAAGGCGTAAATTCGTTGAAAACAATCTATTTTCGGTGACTTTTTTTGTGCAAATTGTTTTATGTTTTTATGTAACACATGTAACCTGTTTACACAAACCGCCCAAAAACGCTTTAGTCGTGCAAAGTTCCGTTCAGGAAGCCTCAGCTCCCGTATCAAGCTCCAGCCTGGGCGCAGTACCGATGAACCACCCGTCATAATATCCTGCCTTATCCGAGCCGCCGAAGCCGAAACGCTCTGCCCTGAAATCGTCCATAGCAGGCATGGACGGTGCGGCTGTGGTGGAACCCTCGACCACGGAAACCCCCACGATATAGCTGGTGGTGACATGTATCTCAACATAGGCGGACTTTATTCCCCCCAGCGCATGCGCCAGATACGAAAGAAGCTCGGTGCTCTGATTAGGCAGACCGCCGGATACCTGCACGCTTTCACTGGACGACCAGTGGTTCACGCCGTCCAGCCAGTCTGAGGCACTTCCGCCGGAAATGCTCCAGAGACCGTCCTGTATCACTATATTTACGGTCTGACTGCCGTTAATATGCGTATCGTTCTGGGTGTCCATTTTTGTCATGAACTCGCCTGCCCTGTCCCTTATCTGCCTTGCGGTCTGGTTTGCGGAGGATATCCTGGAATCGGTCACCACCCCGACAAGCGTTGGAACCAGCACCACTGCCAGCACGCCGATTATCGCAATTACCGCCACAAGCTCCACTATCGTGAACCCACGGCGCTGCCCCAGCCGTTCTTTCCTTTTCATAAATTACCAAACTCTCCCTTTATTTCATGTCAGTGCGCTGTCGAAATATCCCGGCTGTGGTGCTTCTGCCCGTCAGCCGGGAGTGAAATTTTTTCTGCGATCAATAGCCTGCCGACAGGTATCTCTTGAACTCGTTGGGATCCTGGCAGCGTGTGAGAGCCACTTCCTTGGTGATCTTGCCGACATTAACAAGCCGCGCGAGATCCTGGTCAAGGGTGAACATTCCGTTCTTCTTACCGGTAGCGATAGCGGTGGGAACCTGGAATATCTTACCCTCACGGATCATGGAGCGGATAGCGTCCGTCGCCGCGAGTATCTCCAGAGCCGCGCAGCGTCCCTTGCCGTCGGCGGTGGGCACGAGGGTCTGGGATATAATGCCGACAACGGAGTTCGCAAGCTGGGAACGGATCTGACCCTGGGAGTGCGGCGGATAAACGTCGATGATACGGTCGATAGTTTCAGCCGCGCCGGTGGTATGCAGCGTGGAGAATACCAGGTGACCTGTTTCTGCCGCGGTAACAGCCGCGTTGATCGTCTCAAAGTCACGCATTTCTCCGACCAGGATAACGTCCGGGTCTTCACGGAGCGCTGCTCTCAGCGATCCTGCGAAGCTGTCAACGTCCTGCCCGATCTCACGCTGGTTCACCATGGACTGCTTATGTGTGTGAAGATACTCGATAGGATCCTCTACGGTGATGATGTGGCAGTTCTTCGAACGGTTGATGTGGTCGATCATCGCCGCAAGGGTGGTGGACTTACCGGAACCGGTAGGGCCTGTTACCAGCACCAGACCACGGGGCGCCATTGCGAACTCGCCCAGGGTAGCCGGCAGGGAGAGGTCTGCTAGAGTCGGGATATCGTTGCGCAGAAGTCGGATAGCAACTGCGTGGTATCCTCTCTGGCGGTATACGTTGACTCTGTGACGGAAGCCTGCGGTGGACACATACGAGAAGTCGGTGTCCAGACCCTTGGATATCTGGGATTTGTGCTTGATAGAGGTTATCTGGTTGATTATGTTTACGATAATAGGCTCAGTACAGTCCGGATAGCCGCTGAGCTTTCTTATGGAGCCATGCAGACGTACTACCGGAGGCAGACCTGCGGTGAAGTGCAAGTCCGAACAGCCAAGCTCTCTTGCCTCGTCCAGTATCCTGTTGATGTCCATTATATTGTTTGTGTTCATGCCTTCCACGATTGTTACGCTCCTTTTAAATAAGTATTCCGGCGGCGCTCTGCCATTCCCGTGGGGTAATTCCGCGCACGGCTTTCCGCTGTCCGTATCCCGCGGTGATTATCCTGTGGGTAATAACTTTGCGCTCTTTGTCAGACGGTATAGGTTGCCTTTACCAGCTCGTCCATGGTGGTACGTCCGGCGAGCACCATTTTCGTAACGTTGTCACGAAGCAGGAGCGTGCCGTTTTCCGTAGCCTTTGCACCTATCTCCTCTGCGGTAGCGCCCTTGGAGATAAGCTCCTTTATATCGTTTGACGTAACGATTATCTCATGGATAGCGGTACGTCCGGAATAGCCTGTTCCTCTGCACTTCTTGCAGCCGCCCTTGTGAGCCTGGCAGATCTGCACGGGCTTATCCATGCTGACAAGACGGAGGTCTGCCGGGTCTGTGAGGGTGATCTGCTCCTTGCAGTCGTTGCACAGGAGTTTTACAAGTCGCTGAGCGATAATACCAACCAGTGAGGAAGCGACCATGTACGGCGCAACGCCCATGTCCACCAGACGGACGATAGTGGAGGCTGCGTCGTTTGTATGCAGTGTAGAAAGCACGAAGTGACCTGTGATCGCGGCTCTGATAGCGATATCGGCTGTCTCGCCGTCACGGATCTCTCCGACCATTATGATATCCGGGTCCTGACGGAGAATGGAACGCAGCGCCGCCGCAAAGGTCATGCCTGCCTTTGAGTTTATCTGACACTGGTTTACGCCGTCGATCTTCTTCTCGACAGGGTCCTCAACGGTAACGATGTTTACATTCGGCTTGGAAAGCTCGCCGAGGGTAGCGTACAGCGTGGTGGACTTACCTGAACCGGTAGGGCCTGTAACCAGCATAACGCCGTTGGGGCAGCGGATTATCTGCTTGAACATCTCGTAGTTGTAATCCGTCATACCGAGGTCGGTGATCTTTCTTGTCTTTTCGTCGGCGGTGGAAAGAAGTCGGATAACGCACTTCTCGCCGTAAACGCAGGGAATAGTAGATACACGGACGTCGAGGTTTATGCCGTCGATCTTCATACCGAAACGACCGTCAAGCGGTATTCTCTTTTCGGCGATATTCATACCGCCGAGGATCTTGATACGGGTGATCAGGGAGTTATGCAGCGCCGGGGAGACCTTCATCGCCTCCTGCTCCACAAGCTCGCCGTCTATTCTGAAACGGATACGGGTGCGGTTCTTGAACGGCTCGATATGTATATCCGACGCGTTTATGCGGAATGCGGTCTCCACCATGGTGTTTACCAGTCGGACGATAGGCGCGTTGTCGATACGCTCGCCGGACTGTACGTCCACCTGGTTCTGCTGGGCTGCGGCTGCCGCCTCGTCGTCCAGCTCGTTCATAACCTTGTTTACGGTCTGCTGAGAGTAGAACCTGCCGATAGCCTCCTCGATCTGGGTCTTGGTGGATATCTGCGGCACGATCTCCATGCCGGTCTGAACCTTTAGCTCCTCGAAGATGTAGAAGTTGATCGGGTCGTTGGACGCCACCATAAGGCGGTTGTTGTTCATATCGAACGCGATGACCGTCTTTTCTCTTGCGGTAGCCTCGGGTATCTTCATTACTGCGTCCTTGTTTATCTGCACCGACGCAAGATCCACGAACGGCACCTTGAGCCTTATAGAGAGCGCCTGCGCAAGCTGAGTCTCGGACACCAGTCCCATCTCGAGCATGACGTCGCCCAGCATCTTGCCGCCGCTGGTCTTTTGCTTCTCAAGAGCCTCCTGAAGCTGTTTTTCGTTGATGAATCCGTTCTCCACCAGTATCTGACCGATGGGCAGATTTCTAATAGGTCCAGCCATTATGCTATTTCTTCCTTTCAGAATATTCGGGAACACCGAAGTATCCCCAACAACCGCACTCGCGGTGATTTACCCCCTGACAGCGCAAATCGCTGTTCATTCTATATAAATAGGTGTTATGCCGTGTATTTTTTCAAAATCCCTTGCAAAAACATGATTTTTATGGTAAAATAGGTGAAAAGCTTTACCGTGATGATACTCCGGCACAAAACGCACGGGCGTATCGGCAGATCAGTTTAAGGGGGTCATGAAAATGACGATCACGGCTATCAAAATTATAACCTGTGTATTCGTATTCCTGATCGGTTCAGCGATCGGCAGCTTCCTCAATGTGGTGATATACCGCACTCCGCTGAAGCAGTCCATAATCCGTGAGCCGTCGCACTGCTTCTCCTGCGGAAACCGGCTGAAATGGTACGATATGTTCCCGATATTCAGCTGGCTGATACTCCGCGGAAAATGCCGGTTCTGCGGCTCAAGGATCTCCCCGCGCTACATGGTCATGGAAGCGCTGTGTGCTGTCTCCTATCTCGGCGCGTACCTGGTGTACGGCTTCTCGTGGGAGTTCGCGGTGGCGTGCGTGCTGTTCGCTGTGCTGATAGTACTCAGCGGTATCGACATCGACCACTTCGAGATACCCTACTGGTGCAGCATAACTGTTGCGGTGCTGGGTATCGCGGCGTTCTTTATCCCGTGGGGCGCGTCTTTGGCGGCTCCGTGGTATGAGCGCCTTATTTCCCTGGGTGTAGTCGCGGTGATGTTCGTTATCCTGGTGCTCATCGGCGGCATGGGCGGCGGAGATCTCCAGCTTATGGTGGGAGCTTCCCTGCTGCTTGGCTACCGCATATTCCCGGCGCTGTTCATTGGTATAGTGCTGGGCGCGGTCTACGGCATCACCAAAAAGATACGCGACCACAGAGCGGAACTGGAGCTTACCGAAAAGATACGACAGATCGCCCTGGACTGGTACCAGGAGCAGCTGGACGCCGACGTCGGCTACGTCCTTGCCGGACGCGACGACGTGATAGTCGGCACGATAACCGGCGGCAAGCCCGACATCGAGTGGGAGTTCCTGGACGAGAACGCCTGGAAAGGTATCCCCGACAAATCCTCGCTCAGCCGTGCTATCCGCGAGCAGATAACCACCGAGCGCGAGGGAGCGTTCCGCATAACGATCAAGGAGGATCAGATCACCCGGGTGAAATACTCACGCCGCATGGTTTTCGGCCCGTTCCTTGCCATTGGTATCGCGACCTCGTTCCTGTTCGGCAGCCAGATCGTGAACTGGTATGTCGGACTTATGAACCTCTCCTGATCTAAGATTTTAAAGGTAACATATTCCTCACCGCCTGCCCGGAGGTGAGGAATTTTTTGTGTTAATTACGGCACAGCATAAGCATGCTGGCTGCCTTTGGTTTGTAGTTCAGGTGTTCCCACAAACTCCGAGGGCTTGAAGAGCCCGGGGTATTTCTACAAGCCCGGGGTATTTCAGCGTTACGGCGTTGGTTTCACACCGAGCTGACGGGTAACATAGTAGATATAGATATCTCTCTGACCGTCAACCATGCTCTCAAAGGGAAGCGGAGAATCCGGCAGCACCTTGATGAAATAGTCGGCTGCGCTGCCGCCGTCTGCCAGTGCGCCCTTTATCTGACGCATCTCAGTGATACCTTCGCCTTCAAAGATCCGGTTTGTATATTCGTCATTGCGGTAAGTCTTGAAATTCATCTGGAGCGCGTCATTACGGAACTCGCTGGCAGTGCCGCCCACAACGTAATCGCCGTTCTTAGGCAGCGCGAACTCGTATGTGATGTACAGCCTGTCATAAAGGCAGTCCGCGAAAACCTTTTCGGACTTTGTGGTGTCCAGTGCGCCGTTCGACGTCATATTCACGGATTCCTTCCAGAGGTAGTACCGCTTATCCGTGTCGTCGTAACGCAGACTCAGGCAGTTGAGCACATAGGTCTTGTTTACCGCGCCAACTCCATTTATCTTGTTGCAGTACTCGTTCATGGAGCTGATTATTGCCTTGTATGCGTCGTTTGCCTTTATCTTGTCGTAGTTGGTGTTCTCAAATATCGCCACCTTGTAGGAATTGCGGATAGTTCTGGAAATATACTCCTGAACACAGGTGGTGGTATTCTCAGCGGTGATGTCGGTGGTGTTGTCGTTGTAGGTCCTGATCACAGGGGATATGAACAGGATCATACCACCCATCAGCACAGCAAGCAATGCTACCGAAACCACCATCTCGACCAGCGTGAATCCGCCGGATCCACGCTTTCTGAGAAGTCTGATCATTTTTTTCATACTCGGCACCTCAGCTTTCCGAAGTCTCGTCGGTAGAAGGAGTTTCTTCTTCCTCCTCCTTGGGGAATGCGCCGAATATATTCGGATATGTCGCAGTGGACTGCGCGCCGGTCTCCTCGTCCTTTATCGTCTCGGTGTAAGGCTCGAAGCGATAGGAACCGCTTGCGTTCTTGGTAGAGGTCTGGTCGGAGGAGGTGTAGCCGAAGATCTTGTTCAGGTCAAGATCAGCGTCGATATTCTCCAGCGGCTCCGACAGAACAACATAGTAGTAAAGATACTTGCTTGCTACCGCAGGCGGATTTTCCTCGGTGGAGGTCTGTTTGCTGGAGATGCGCAGCGTTCTGTTATAAGGAGAATATACCTCAAACTGGAACGTAGACGGGTCAAACCTGGAGTTCAGGGAAGCCGGGCTGTCGCTCTGCTGGGTATAACCGTAATCCAGAATGACGCTCGGGAAAATAAACCTGTACTGTGCAAACCACTTCTGCTCGTCGATACCGGTGTAGCTCGCCATGGACTTCATGAAGTATCTGTAGCCGGTTCCGGTGTAGGAAGTGTCCCTGGTGATCTTTGCAGTCACCTGGTTGACACCGCTGGTGCCGTATACACGGGTGTCCAGACGATTGGTAACGCTTCCGGGGGTGTTGCCGTCTTCATCGTTGTCGTCCTTTTTGCCGTTGCCCATTTTGTAGGTGACATTTCCCACAAAGTATTGCAGGGCAATGAGATTGGGATCGTCCTCCGCATTGGGATCGCCGATGTTGTAGTCCACCTTGACCGGATTGCTCAGCCCGTTGAAGTTAAGAGAGATCTCTCCCTTCTTGTCCGCCGCTTTATACTCGTACTTCTGATCCTTGAGGTAATATACCTCTTTCTGGTTTTCTATCTCTTCCTTAATGTCGGTGTTCTGCTGACGCACCTGGTTTACCTGAGCAAGGATCATCGAGACCATGCCTGCCATTATCGCGAAGATAACGAACGCGACAAGCGTCTCGATTATGGTGAAGCCGCGCTTTGAACGTAGCTTTTTCACGTTGCTTTCCTCCTTTCAGGATCAGACGCCATGATAGCGCCACTCGCGGCTGCTGATAGGTCTGAGCGGATCGCCGCCGAACTCCTCCAGCATCTTATTCGTGGGAACTGTCGGCAGGCAGTAGGTGTATCTGTAGTAACCGGAGATAACGTAATCGGATACGATCAGACCGCCTATTGTCTTTGCACCGCCGCCGGAGCCTTTATCGATGTAGTTCATGAACGGAGCGTATACATAGCCGAAGTAAAGGTTGTTCATTACATCATCGCCGCCGAACTGGATATCCGCACTCTCGCTGCAGGAGATAACGTAGATATCAACGTCCGGCATCTGCTCCTCGCCGTTGTAGGTGAGATCAATGCCCTTGGTGCTTGCGTAGCTTCTTACCCTGTCCTTGTCGATGTAGCCGCTGCACATGCACTCGCTGGGCTTAGAGGAATAAGTCTGGTAGTGATCCTCGTTGGTGCACTTCCATACGGTGTCGCCGTCGTCGTTGGTATCCTCCACATAGGTGCAGCTGCCGCAGCCCGGGGTGTGGATAAGCCCATAGGGGCGTATGATATCGGTATCCGGATTATTAAGGTTAAAGCCGTCCGCTCTGTCGAAGTAATCAGCGCCGTTCTTGTTGAGCAGCTTTCCGCCCAGCAGGAAGAACCAGCCCATGCTTCCGAAGAACTCCTGGTTGGTCGCCTGATAGCGCACTCCGTCGGGAACGTCTACCAGCAGCGTGCCCTCGCCAACGGTGAGTACATTCACCAGTCTGCCATCCTCAACAGTCTCAGGGCACCATGAGAAGGAATAACCGTCAGCGCAGTTGGAGCTGAGCCTGATATTTCTCACATCGCCCTTGTCGCCGGTATCAATTATGATAGTAGCCGCATTGATAGTGTTTCCGGTGGAGTAGATACCGCCGATAACACAGTCGTTGTCAATTGTATAGACATAGGACGGGGACTCCCAGCCGAGGTCGAAGTGAATATCAACGACCTTGAAATCGCCGTTCGGCTCAGTGAGGAAGTTGTCGGTCTTGATGCGCCAGTTGGGGTAAATAGAGCCGCCGATAGCCGCGTCCAGCATATCGCCTATCTCGTCCGCGGAGTAGGTGTATCTGTCATCGGTCTCCTGGATACTCTTCCAGGTGCCGTTCTTCTTAACCTCCGCGATCACCGCCTGAATACCCTCTTCGCCGGGCTGCGTGTGATTCTGGTAGTTCTTTCCGTTCATGTGGGGAACTACGCCGGCAGCAACCTTGACTTCGCCGTCAATGTAGAACTTTCCGAGACCATTCTGATCCGTTTCGTTCCAGTTGTTGTTATTCAATATGAGATCGCCGGCAACATAAACATTGCCGTAGAACTTGCAGGAACCGAGATATAGATCGCCCAGCACATACACGTCTGTGTACTCCGTACTAGACCCGCCGATCTGGAACTGACCGGTTCTTGACATCTCCAGGTCGCCGCCTATTACCAGCAGACCGTGCTCGTTGTCAGACGCCTTTGAGTTCTGACCGTTCTGACCGCCGAGGTCGAACTTATCCGGCTGGGACTTCAGGTAGCAGTTATTTCCGATGTACCACTCGCCCGGCTCAGAGAGCTGCACCGGGTTAGCGTTGGAGTGATCGAACACAACAGAACCGGCAGCCACCATATCGGTGTCAACGGTGAGCGCCTGGCTGTTGAAACCCTTGGGCTTTGTAAACATGGTGTACTCCGCGTCGAAATACATCTTTGCGGTAAAGGTGCCGCCCGCGGCAACAACGTCGTTGGGGACGTAGCCTGTCGCCGTGAAGAACCTGTCGATGTTGTTAGGCTCTGGGTCGGAACCCTCGGGGACCCTGACATAGGTGTGGGTGGTCTCCACAACGCCGCCGTCGGAAACAGTCACTGCGATGTCGAAAACCTTGTTGGTCTTCTTGTTGACGACCTCGTCCTTCAGCCTGGTGATATCAACGGTATAACCGCCAAGCTCGGTATCCTCCTTCGATCCGCCCTCGATAAGGGAGGCGAAGTCGTTGCCGTTTGTTGAAATGGAGTCGCCCTCTTTGAAGTCGCTGCCAAGCAGCTTACTCTCCAGATCCTTGAGCTTGTGGTTGGCAAGACCATACTTTACAATATCAGCGATGGAAGTAGACGAAACATACGCCTGCTCCTGGTTAAATGTGGCATATTGCACCTTACCGGAGGACACCACTGACATATACATTGCCGTGACGAGCACCACCAGCGCCGCCATAGTGCTGACGACCATGAACAGTGCGCTGCCGCATGGCGCTATATATTTTCTCAATGCGTGTTTCATTGTTGATTACCTCCAATTCTGATCACGCAAATCCACCCGTGCTCCGCCGACACACCCCGTGCAGGACGGAGCCGGGAATTGTTACATTATGCTCCGGATCAGCCGATAAGGCTCTGATCCTGCTGTGCGAGCTTATCGGTGGGATCCTGCATTCTCTCCAGGCTGTACATTGTGATAGTGACATCGAGAGAGTAAATGTCATCGTCGCCGATCTCGGTGATCCAGTCGTTCTCCTTGGTGTTCGTGTTAGTGGTAGCTGCAGCGCCGTCCTCGCCTGTGGCAGCAGCGTCCTCAAGACCAAGCAGAACCTTTACCTCCTGCTTGGAGGGGAACTTCTTGCCGTTCTCGTCTGCGATCTCCTTGAGAGCGTCGTAGGTGAGGTCGATCTGCATATCGTCAACGATCTTGTCGTACTTCTCCTGAACTGCGGGGAACTCAAGCTCAAAGCCGCTGGAAAGGCGCATTGCCTTTCTCACGCCGCCCACCTTGTACTCGTTGATGACGTCGATGAAATCAATGAGCGTCTCCGGCTCGAGGGCGGTCACGGTGAAGGTGACGTCGATAGAGCCGACCGCCTGTGTATTTGCAAGGGCTTCCTGGAGTATAGCAGTTCTCTGCTGTTCTTCGGTGAGATCCTGGCTGTCGGAGTCGCCGCGTGCGGCAACCTTCAGGTCATAGGTGATCTCAGTTTCCTCGTTGAAGGTAACGCCCAGCTCAGAAACGCCGGGGGTGCCTATCGTTATGGAGTCAACGGAGCAGTTTACACCCTGATCCTTGCAGAACTGAATGAAATCCCGGATCTGGTCGTCAGCCTCGTAGGGCTTCATTTCCTCAAAGAACATGTCGGCGATATTCTCGCCCTGCTTGTAAGCGTCATAAACCTGCTCGCCGAGGTCTACTCTTGTCGCCGCCTTTGCCTTTGCGGTTTCAAGCTCCTCCTTCTTTGCGTCGAGGGAAGCGTTGTCCGTGCCGATGTTCTTGAACTGAGGCACGATGAAAAGGAAAATTCCAAGTCCGAGAATTATGATGACAGCGATGACGAGCACCGCGATTCTTTCCTGTTTGCTGAGTCTCATTATTCAGTTACCTCCTCGCCAGCCTCGGCTTCTCCGTTAAGATCAAGATCGATGGAATCCGCGTACTTCTCGTCAGATCCGGGTCTGAGGCTCATTGTCACTTCAAACGTGAATATGGTATCATACTTGCACTCTCCGGTCTGAAGCTCGAGATACTTGGTAGCGTTGTCGGAGTTTGTCTTTTCAAATCCTGCATAGGTGATATTCTGGAAGAACGGGTCTCCGTGCGTTGTTTTGACCTCGTTGGTGAGCTTGTTCACATAAGCCGCAGGCATTGAAGTGGGATCGCCCTTGCACTGTCCCATGAACTTGACGGTGACGGTGCTGCTGTCCATTTTTATGGTGTGGATATCAAGGTCGATGCCGTTCTCGCTCTTTACAGCCTCAATAGGCTCCTTGATCTTGTCGATTATGTAGCTCTGAGCCTTCGGCATGTAGTTGAACAGCGTGGAGGTGGAACCTGCGTTCCCGACATAGGACTGGAAGCCGGACAGCATGCTCTCGCGCTCTGAAACGACGCTCAGCTCATTCTGGAGCGCCGGAGCCTCGATCTGCTGCTGAATATCAGTGATCTGACCCTTAATGGACTTATCCACCACTGTAAGTCCGATAGTGATAGCCGCCACAAGAGCAACCGCGCCCACGCAAGCGCCTGCAAGCATGAGCAGATAGCCGTTCATGCCCTTGGACTCCTTAGCGGAGGTAGCCTCCAGCAGGTTGATGTGCTCGAGTTCCTTGTTTCTTCTGTAAATAGCGCCGATAGCGTTAGCGTACTTGGTGAAGTCTATCTCGGTCATGGTGATGACGGTGGAAGGCGCCGCCAGCACATGAACAGGCACATTGAAAGAGGAAATGGCGTTGGAAAGCTCGATGAAGTTTCCGGTATCGCCGTAGAACATGATCTCCTTCAGCGGCTTTGAGCCCTTGCGGCTCTTGATGAACTGGATCATTCTGAACAGGTTGTCGTAAACCGCACGGACAACGTAGTCGGGAGCATTGTCATAGTCAGCCGGATCAATGTTGAAGTAACGCGAGAATACTATCTGATTATCCTCGTAAAGGTTCATGTTAAGGAAGCCCTTATCGATCTGGATAAGCAGCATAGGCATTCTCTCAGCCATCTTGGGAGTATTGACGATAAGACGGGTAACGGAGTTGTTGGAGATGTTTACCGCCTTGAGAGAAAGACCGATGTGGGAGAACAGTCTGACATAGCCGTCTACCAGTCTCTGGGGGCAGGCGGTGGCGATTATCTTGATGAGCTTGTTCTTCTCCTCGTCCTCGGTCTCTCCGGCGATGGTGTAGGAGATGTTGAACTCGTTGGAAACGCCCATGTTGGTCTGGATCATCGCCTCGATAGCGGCGGTGTTCTTGATGCTCTTGGGCTTGGGGAGCATCATTTCCTTGTAAACTATGGAGCTGGAGGTAATGGACACGATAGCGTCCTTCTCCGTGATGCCCTTGGTCTTGATGATATCGTTCAGCTCAGCAGCCACCATGGGGACATCGGTGATGTAGCCGTTGGAGACCATACCGAGGGTCAGCTCACGCATATCCGCGTCCTGTACCCTGATCTTGCTTCCGCTGTGCACGCCCCTGACCAGCTTGATTTGTCTGTCAGTAATATCGATTGAAAGCATATTTTCACCTCATATGTAATGTTAGTTTTCAGAATGTCTGAGAAGCTTACGCTGCATTTGTCATGCCGCCGTAGAGCATCGGGAATATAGCCGCGAGAACAAGACCGATAGCGACGCCCATGATGATGATCATGAGAGGCTCCAGCATACCGACCAGCTTGGTGATCGCTGCGTCGCCCTCTTCCTCGTAGTAGTCCGCAGCCTTTGCGAGAATGGTGTCCAGTGTACCGGATTCCTCGCCGACAAAGATGATGGAAGTGAACATTCCCTCAAAAATACCGGTCTTTTCCACAGCCTTGGACATGCTCTCACCGAGCTTGATGTTATCGACTACCTCCTCGAAGCGCTTGGTGACGTAGGAGTTGCCGAGAACGGAAACGGACTTCTCGATACAATCGACCATCTGAAGACCAGCCGCATACAGGTTGGACATATTTCTTGCGAAACGGCCGGTATAAACTGTGGAAATGAGCTTCCCGACCTTTGGCATACGGAGAACGAGTTCGTCCATCTTGAGCTTGACGGCAGGAGTTCGTCTTCCTACCCAGACAGCCATAATGATACCGAAAATAACTATCAGATAAATATACCAGTAATTGATAAGCGAGTCAGAGAACGCGATCATCGCCGACGAAAGGGGCGAAAGATCCTCCGGATCCATCATAGCCGTGAAAGTCGGCAGGATCATTGTGAACATGAGGATAACCACCGCCAGCGCCAGAACCAGCAGAATGATAGGATAAACCATCGCGCTCTTGACCTTGTTGTTGGTCTTGTTGGCGTTCGCGAAGTGGTCAGACACTCTGACGAGGATCTGATCGAGGGTACCCGACGACTCACCGGCAGCCACCATGCTGACGAACAGATCGGGGAACACGCCCGGTTTTTGCTCAAGAACCTCCGAGAAAGACTTACCTTTCTGAACTTCCTCGTAGATATCCAGCAGCACGCGCTTCGCCTTGGGCTTCGTCTGCTGTTCCTGGAGTATGTAGAGCGCCCTTACAAGAGAAAGGCCTGCCGAGGTCATCGACGCAAGCTGACGGCTTATGAACGATACCTCTTTCGTTTTGAACTTGTACTTTACGTCGACCGCGTCTTTAGCTCCGAGATCACGGTATCTTGTAACGTACAGATTTTTTTCCTTCAGCTTTTGCTGAAGATCCTGATAATCCTCTGCCATCTCTTGTCCGCGGACGGTTTTGCCGTTGACGTCGGTGGCCTGATACGAGAATTTTTTCACCGGATAACCTCCAATCCCCCTGCTGCCGGATGACCGGCGGCACATATTCGTGAATTCAGGGCGCACTTCGCCCTATACTCCACTATAGTATATAAATTATACCATATTTTTGTGTTTATTTCAAGCGCCGTCAAACGTAAAATCCAGAAAAACCGGTCAAAATGCCCTCTGCGCCGTGTAGAATTTCAAATACTCTTTATGTGCATTTTAACCAAAACAAACATAATAAGTGAGTTTTTTTTATATTTCTCACAACAAAGCGTGAAAAAAAGGTCGAATAATACAAAATGTGTAACCCCCGGAAATTCACCCGCCGCAGACCCCGGACAGCTCCACGGCGGTCTGCCTGACGACTTCCCGGAGCTGCAGCTTTCTGAGCCACTTTCCCGGCAGCCGCTCCTCTCCGAGGTAAGCGCCGATGATATTTCCGCATACAGCGCCGGTGCTGTCGCTGTCGCCGTCGTGGTTTACCGCAAGGCGCATGGCGTTCGCCGGGTCGTTGTAGTGGCACAGCGAGCAGTACACCGCAACAGCGAGGGTCTCCTCCGCCGTCCAGCCGCTGCCGAGCCGTCTCACCGCCTCCACCGGAGGGACGTCACCTGCGTCAAGGTTCCGTGCCGAAGCCAGCGCGCGGTAGGTCTCGACGCACCCGTCGTAGTCCCGGAGGATATACATTGCGACGTCCACCGCTTCCTCGAGGTCAGAGCCGCAGGTAAGCTCCGCGATGATCGCTCCGAGAGCGCCCGCGGCAAGATACCCGGTGGGGTGGGTGTGGGTTATCGCCGCGAATTCCGCCGCCATGCGGAACGCCCTCTCGCTGTCCCTGTGGAAATACAGCCCTGCCGGGGCGACCCTCATCACGCCGCCGCAGCCCTTGCTGTCGTTAATTTTATGAATGAGCCTGCCGTAATTATGCGCCGCCGCCTGTTTCAGCGCCGAAAGGCAGGTGTTCCCCGGGGCGCGCTGAGCGAACATCTCCGGCTCTGCCAGCAGCCGCGAGGCGTCAGCGCCGTCTTTATCCAGCACATGGGCGTATTCCCGGCTGGCGATAGAGCTTGTCTGGGTGTAAAGCCACCGCTGATATGCATAGAAAACGTAGGTGGTATAGCTGGAAAGCTCCCTTTTTGCGCCCAGACGGTCAGCCCACATTATCCCCTCCGCGGTGAACAGCGTCATCTGCGTATCGTCCGAGATGAGCGCACGTTTCAGGCTGTTGCGGTCGTCCGGGGCTTCAATGCCGTTTTTGCCGTAGCTTCGCCGTATCTCGTCGGCGGACATGAACTCCACCGGATATCCCAGCGCGTCCCCGAGAGCGCCCCCAAGCAGGCACCCCGTAAACGCAGATATAACAGAACTCGCCATAACCGACCTCCAACTAAAATACAGTATTCCTGCCAAACCAGTTCAGACAATTCAGCGGCGACATGCCGGCTGAACTCAAATCGATCAGGGCAGGCGGCACACTTATTTATTATATTGTAGCACATTCACCGGGATTTTACAAGCACTTACAGAAAATCGCCGCAATAAGCAAAAAAGTGGACAAAAACCCTTGACAAAGGCGAACGTTTCTGATATAATAATGTAGTTAAGACTGTAAAAGTCCTAACCCCTTTCTCGTGCAGAGGGCACGGGATATATATCCATAAGGAGGTGCTATATAAATGGCAAAGTTATCTGAAAAGTATGAGGCTATCATCGTTTTCTCTCTGAAGAAGACCGAGGACGAGATCAAGGCGCTGACCGCAAAGTTCGCTGACCTCATCAAGGCAAACGGCACACTCACCAATACTGATGAGTGGGGCAAGAGAAAGCTCGCTTACGAGATCAACTACGAGGGCGAGGGCTACTATGTACTCTACAACTTCGAGTCCAAGCCCGACTTCCCCCAGGAGCTTGAGCGTATCATCAACATCACTGACGGCGTTCTTCGTTCCATCGTTGTGCTCGCACAGGGCCAGAACTGATTTCGCTGTAAATCTGTGATTATCAAATCGGAGGTGTGACTATGTATAACAAGGTTATTATGATGGGCCGAATCGTCAACGATCCCGAATTAAAAACCACTCCCCAGGGAGTAAATGTATGCTCGTTCCGCATTGCGGTAGACCGCCGTTTCACCCCCAAAGGTGAAGAAAGAAAATCCGATTTCTTCAATGTTGTCGCATGGCGCCAGCAGGCAGAATTTGTGAACCGCTATTTCAGCAAGGGGCGCATGATCCTGGTCGAGGGCGAGATGACAACCAGAAACTATACCGACAAAAATGGCAATCCTGCCACCTGGTATGAGATAGTTGCAGACCGTATTTCATTCACCGGCGAAAAGTCGCAGGGCGGCTCCTACAATGATTATGCCGCGTCTGCACCGTCCGCGCCTGCACCCCAGGCTCCTTCAGCCCCCCAGCAGGCACCCGCTCCTGATTTCAGCAGCGCGCCCACGGACGATTACCCATTCTAAAATCGTTTGACTTGAACAACAAAGGAGGTTCAGTATTACCATGGCTGAAAAGTTTGATAGACCGGCTCACGCAGTAAAGCGCCCCAGAAAAAAGGTTTGCCAGTTCTGCGTTGACCGTTCCGAATTCATTGATTACAAGGACGTTGCCAAGCTCAGAAAGTATATGACCGAGCGCGCAAAGATCCTTCCCAGACGTGTAACAGGCTGCTGCGCTTATCACCAGAGAGAGCTTACAACAGCTATCAAGAGAGCAAGACAGATCGCCCTCATTCCTTACACCGCTGAATAATTCAGCATTCTTTCAATTTCATCTTTTTTCAGTAACACAAAAATCCCCGGATACGCTCCGGGGATTTATGTTTGTCGAAAAAACCGCTTTTGCCTGCGAAGCAGGCTTTTAGATCCTTTTTTTGCCCAGGGTCTCCCTGGGCAAAAACACTGCTATCCCAGCAAGTGTGCGGTTTGGCGGCGCAGCCGACAAACCGTGCGCGCAGCTGGGATGTCTCGGCGGAAAAGTCCCAACGGGACTTTTTCGACGGTTTAAATCCCCGGATACGCTCCGGGGATTTATGTTTTTATTGGTTATCAGAAAAGATCTCCAATTGCGTCGCTGATAGCGTGTGCAGCATAGTGGATATCGCAGTATCCGTCATTTGTTGCGTCCTGGTCGCAGCCGCTTTCCTTGCACTTGCTGGAGCAGCCGGTGATCATTACTGCCAGCATAGCCGCAGCGATCAGTGCTGCTGTTCTCTTTACCTTTTTCATAAAAACTACCTCTCTTTATGTATTCATCGAACATATTCGTTCGACAATATAATTATAACATAATTCGACAATCAAGTCAAGCATTTTTCACACAAAATAATTTTTTGTTCAAAAAAGAGGGGAGATCGCTCCCCCCTCAGAATATTCAGAAAAACCAGATCACGCATAGGTACTGAGCAATGCGCCGATATTATAGGTATAGCTTGGCGTAACGCTCCCGGAATAGGAGAACAGACCGCCGGAGCTTCCCTGCAGGCGCTTTATCTGCTCCGCTTTCTGGTTTATCTTGGTGGCGTAGCCGCCCCTGCCGAATGTGGATTTCAGCTCGTAAGCCTTAATGCCGTTGAGCTTCTCCTTGTCAAAGCTCAGCTTGTTGTCGCTGCCGACGGTTATGCCGGAACGCTTCAGAGCGCTGGTGTACACCTTTGTGGTATTCACCATGACAACGCCTTTCTGGAGAACCGACTGGTTATCAGACTCCCCCAGCGCACCCACAAGACTGTTGTAGTCGTCCACGAAGCTCTGTATCTTCTTTGCGGCTTCCTCGGTATCCACCGTGCCGCCGTAATCGAGGGAGTTCGCAAAATCAACCAGAGCGGACGAGGAATTCGCCGCAGAGTTCGCCGCAGACCTCACCGTTACGGTCTTTTCCGCCTTTTCGGTATCCTCCGCGTCGGGGAATATCGAGTTGTACAGCTTCTTGTACTGCGCCTTGAAGTAGTCGTTCTTGTTCTTCAGGATACTCTCCATTGCGTCGTTCACCGACGTGGAGCTGTGTTTCGTGGACAATGTGCTCTTTGAGAACAGACTGCCCGTGCTTACGCCGTATTTTGCCGACGCCTGCGCCATTTTGAGCTGGGTCATCGCCAGATTGCCTACTGTTGCCATAAACTCGCCGCCTTTCTATAAGATCATATCAAGTAAACCGCAGGATCAGCCCGCCTTGCGGACGATCGCGATCGGGGTCTGCTGGGAGCACTGGTCAAGGGGATTGTCCTTGAACGCCTGTATCGGGAACTCGTCCGGCATATCCTTTCTGGGCTTGCCGAGGACGTTTGCGCCGATGTCGTTCGCGTCGATTATCACAACGTCCACGCCCAGGTGCTTTGTGAGCCTTGCCGCTACCTCGTCGGGCTTGTCAGGAGCCATCTTCGCGTAGTGATTGTAGGGGGGAAGCGTGTACTCGCACGGACCGTCGATAGCCCTCGCCTTCATGCCAAGGATATTGTAGAACACGCCGCGCTTGCCGAACAGCTTGCCCACCGCCGCGCAGAAAGCCGCCCACAGCACCTTTATCCTGCCGCACTCGCGGATACACAGCTCCATGGTCTCGGGCATTCCCAGACCGATGCCGTAGTTCGTCTTTACAACGAAGTGCGACAGTATCTTCGCCAGACGGGATACCTTTATCTCGTCAATAGGGAACGCGCGTCCCTGGGATATCGCAACGATCTTTTCCGACATGATTATCGTGTCGCCGGGCTGGATATAGTCCCGTACATACTTGTCCAGAACGTCCTCCAGCACATCGTCCTTGGTTATTACATGGGTCTTTACGGGATACCTCTCGTACCTGCCGTAATCAGTGTCTATCTCCAGATTTTTGCCCTCGTTGGGCTGAAATGGCATTTCCATTGTGTTTCCCCTTATTTCCCCGCCGCTTTTGCGGTGTTTTTTATACTATCGGTAATCAGCCCACGCCGTATACCTTTCTGTATTCTTTCATCTTGTCAACATATTCCCTGCCCGGGATAATGCCGTTCTCAAGTGCGTCTATTATATCGTTGATATTAACGATAG
Organism: Oscillospiraceae bacterium; assembly: GCA_022766785.1. GTDB lineage: Bacteria > Bacillota > Clostridia > Oscillospirales > Ruminococcaceae > CAG-115. The sequence goes on along the minus strand of JALEOL010000046.1, from coordinate 8,592 downwards.
AATAAACCTTAACGCCGAACTCGTCATAGACCTCCTGCACAGCGGACTTGTCAGAGGTAAGCCCCTTTTCCATGCGGTCAACAGTGATTATCATGCCCTCAACGTCGATATCCGCAGCGCCCTGCAGCTTCGGCAGAACCTCTCGCAGAGCCTTTCCCGAGGTCATAACGTCCTCAATGATGACGACCTTCTCCTTGTCCTCCAGGGTCTTGCCGACGAACATTCCGCCCTCACCGTGATCCTTGACCTCCTTGCGGTCGAAGCAGTAGTTCACGTCCACGCCGAACTTGTTATAAAGCGCGGTGCACGCCGCAACAGAAAGCGGAATACCCTTGTAAGCCGGACCGAAAAGGGTCTGGGGCTTCAGTCCGTTCTCCATGATGCACTCGGCGTAGAATTCACCGAGCTTTGCGAGCTGTGCGCCGGTCTTGTAGTTCCCGGCGTTGATGAAATAAGGCGCAAGCCTGCCGCTTTTCAGTGTGAACTCACCGAACTTCAGCACGCCGCTGTCTACCATGAATTTGATAAAGCTTTCCTTGTAGGTCATTATATCCTCCCACACTCTGCGCAGGGCAGAGTTATTCATTCTCATTTACATTATATCACACCATAACAGTATTTTCAAGTAGCTGTGAAAGAAATAATGCGAAAAATCTCACAAATCATTGGAAACTTGACAAATCAGTCCACATACGGTATACTATTACCTGACGGAAGAACATCAACCGGGAAGGAGCGCGCTCCATGAAAGGCTTTTCAAAACTCCTGATAACCGATTATCAGGAAAAAGCGAACCTCACCATGGCTTTTATCTGCCGCATAATGACCGTATTTATGTCGATCGCGATCGTACTCAACGCACTAGGAATTTTCAAGATAAGCGGGGAGATATACCCCACGATAATTGCGTCCATTGTGATATTGCTGATACCCACGGTGCTGTATAATTTCCTGCACCTGAACTACCTCGGCGTGCGGTATTTCGTGCTGACGCTCATTGTGCTGATGTCCGGGATACTGTATTCCATTCTGTCCTATCATGTCATTATAATGCTGGTTTTCCCGGTGGTGATATCCTGCCTTTACTGCGACACCAAAAGCGTTATCTTCGCGTCGGTGCTCAGCGTTCCGGTGATGATAGTCTCCCACCTTTTAGCGTCACAGTTAAAAATAGTCCCAGACGAACCTCTGGTGGAACTAAAGGACGTGTGGCTGTACGGCATTCTGCCCCGGGTCATTGAGTTCGCCGGCGTGGCGATAATATGCATAACTACCGCCCGTAAGATACAAAAGCTCATCAGCACGCTCGCGGAAAAGAACGACGCTCTCTATCAGGAGCAGGAGACCCTTGTTACCTCCCTGGCGGAGATGATAGAAGCCCAGTCCCAGGAGACCGGAAAGCATGTAAAGCGCGTGTCGGAATACACCCGGGTGCTCTGCGAAGCCCTCGGCATGAGCGACGAGGAGGTCTGGGAGGTAAGCAGCGCCGCGGCGCTCCACGATGTGGGAAAGATAATGGTGCCGCAGGACATCATCAATAAACCCGGAAAACTGACGGACGAGGAATTTGCGATAATAAAGACCCACGTCCAGTACGGCAAAAAGCTGCTGGAGAAGTGCCAGGGCGAGCTTATGCACATATCCGCCGACATAGCCTATCACCACCACGAGCGCTATGACGGAAAGGGCTACATGGGCGTTAAGGGCGAGGACATCGACCTGTACGCGCGGTGCGTTTCAGTCGCCGACGTGTTTGACGCACTGGTGAGCCGCCGCCCCTACAAAAAGGCGTGGTCTCCCGAGGATGCAAAGGCGGAGATACTCTCCCAGCGCGGAAAGCAGTTCGACCCGAACATAGTTGACCTGTTCGAAGCGAATTACGACAAATTCCTGACGATACTCCGGAAATACCCGGACGACCAATAAATCTCAGAAATTATGGTGTATTATAAATGAAAGAGGGCGGAGAACATCTTCGCCCTGTTTTTATTTGCTCAATCCTTGTATCCGTCCAGGAAACTGTGCACCTCGCCGTCCAGCTTGTAGGAGATTATCTTGTTCAGCTTGATGTTCTCAACGCTGCGGAAGATATTCATAACTACCTGGGGGTTTTCCTCGGAGAGCCTGGCGATGAGCTGCTTTATCACCTGCCGCTTGGAGCGCGCCGCGCCGTCGGGATTGCAGGTGGTGCAGGTATCCGTGAACCGGCAGGCGCACTGGATAAATTGCAGGTCGTTGTACCTTGCCCAGTGCTTTATCTCGTCCTCCCGGATAAAGTACATCGGGCGGATAAGCTGCATTCCGGGGAAATTCGCGCTGTGCAGCTTCGGCATCATCGTCTCCACCTGACCGCCGTAGATAACGCTCATGAGTATCGTTTCGATAACGTCGTCGAAGTGGTGCCCCAGCGCTATTTTGTTGCAGCCAAGCTCCCTTGCCTTGTTGTAAAGGTGCCCCCGGCGCATTCTGGCGCAGAGGTAGCAGGGATTGTTCTGCACGTTGTAGACAGAGTTGAAGATATCCGTCTCGAACACCGTTATCGGTATCCCCATCAGCTTCGCGTTCGCCTCGATTATCGCGCGGTTCTCGCTGCTGTAGCCGGGATCCATCACCAGAAACACCAGCTCGAAATCGAACTTCCTGTGGCGCTTTATCTCCTGAAACAGCTTCGCCATGAGCATGGAGTCCTTGCCGCCGGAAATGCACACCGCCACCCGGTCGCCGGGTTTCAGCAGCTCGTATTCGTTGAGCGCCTTGGCGAACTTGCTGAAAATGCTCCGGTGGAACTTCCGGGTTATGCTCCTCTCTATCTCGGCGGCACGGTCGGAGCTGCTCTGCAGAGCTATCTTCTCCCCCAGCCAGCGGACGTAGCCCCCGGTGAGATTTGCGGCGGAATACCCCTGTTCACGCAGGCTCTCGGCAATATCCTCGCTGATAACACCGCTGCGGCAGCACACCACGATGTCTCTGTCCCGGGGCAGCTGTGTTTCGGAAAGCCGCTCCGGCGAGATGTTCACCGCATTGTCGATGTGACCCAGCGCAAACGCCGCTTCGTCGCGAATGTCTATTATCATCACGTTCTCCGGCGGTATCCCCCGAAGCTCGCTGACAGTTATATCCTCTTTCATTTTGTCCTCTTTATATAATTGTTTCTCAGTTGATTATCTCCCTCAGCCGGTCGCCGGGGACAAAGCCGTTAAGTCCGCTGACAGCCAGCCGCCGTGCAGTTTCGGTAACAGCGTCCAGGCTGCCGGTGCAGCCCTCGTCGAACCACGCCGCATACAGCGACAGCACGCCGCTCACTGTGTATTCCGACAGCATGTGCAGCGTCTGCTCGTCCTGTATCGTGCCAAGCTCGCGCAGTGCTATCTCAATGGCGCGGCGGAGCATAGCCTTGACCCTGCCGCCGCTGAAAAGCTCCGGGTTCATCGCCAGCAGCTTCACGAAATATTCGCGGCTGCCGCTTATCAGTGCGCTTATCTCCCCCAGCACCGAGCCAATGTCGAATATGCTGGTGTTGCTGGTTTTGAGTATCTCCGAGAAATCCGACAGAAGCTCGTTTTCGAACTCGGTTATCACATCGGAGATGGAGCGGTAGTGCCGGTAAAAGGTCTTGCGGTTTATCCTTGCCCGGGCGCACAGCGAGGTTATCGTTATATCCGACAGCTCCTGCTCTGACATCAGCGAGATCAACGCTGCCCGTATCGTCTGCCGGGTCTTTATCACCCTGAGGTCGCTGTGATTTGTCATGCTTCCCCCTGTTCCGCGCCGCGCAGCACGTTATCCGCCCGGCTGACAAGGCTGTCCACCGAGGACGCTATCCCCGAGACCCCGGTCATAGCCGCGCTGATGTCGCTGCCCTTGTCCATTGTATCCGCGATGTTGCGCTTCATGCTCTCCATCATTGCCAGGATATCGCTCATTCGTGCGGTTATTGTCGAGACTATGCCGTTTACGTCGCTGATGTCGCTGAACACCAGCCTGTTGCTTTCCTCTGCCTCCGTCACCGCCGTCTGCGAATGCTCCGCAAGGCTGCGCACCTCCTCGGCTACCACCGCGAACCCCCTGCCGTATTCCCCGGCGCGCGCCGCTTCAATGCTCGCGTTTATCGCAAGGATATTTATCTGCCGGGCAATGTCGCTTATGTTGCGGGTCATTCTGGAGAAGCCGGTCACGCTGCTGTTTATCGCCTCCATGGAGCTGCTGATGTTCTCCGTGAGGGTCTGGAGCCCTGTTATCACCCCGGAAAGCTCCGCGGCGGCGTGGTCGTTCTGGGAGTTCAGCTGCGTAATGCCGCCGGTGGCCTCCGTCACGCTGGATATGCTGGCGGTAAGCCTTTCCACCATTGTGCTGAGCTGAGCCGTTATCTCGCTTATGCTGGCGTTGGTCTGTTCTATCTGCGCGCGCCGGCGGTCGGCTTCGTGCTGGGTGAACTGCGCGCAGGAGCTGGGGGTGCTCGTCCCGTCAAGTATCGCCTTTGCAAGCTCCCGGCAGGTGGCAAATCCGCAGGCGTGGCAGTTGTAGTTCATCTCTGTTTGGGTGTGCTTTCCAAGCCGGTGCAGCACATCGTCTATCTGCTCGTCTGTCACCTCAAGGCGCTCCACCGCCTGGGCGGTATACGTCCGCAGGAAGTCCTCGTAATTCAGCCGCTTGTCGAAATCCAGAAACTGCTTGTCCCTGCCGCGCCGGTCGAACTTCACGCGGCTGCGGCGGTTGTATTTCTCGATACCGTTAAGGATACCGCTCATTCTGTAAACCGAAAGCGGAGTGCCCACCGCCGGGCCGCTGCCGCACCCACGTCCGCAGGAGAGCACGTCAAACACGTCCGGAAGATCCCTGGGGGATACGTCAGGGTACTGCGCCAGCTCCCGGTAGATGTGGTCGGTGCCCTCGGAGGAGATGACGCTCAGCTGCGGAGCCTCCAGCTCAAGGCAGGCTTTCAGTCCTCCGGGACGGGGGTAAATAGCGCCCATGATCCCGGGGGTGCCGTCGAATTCAAACGCCGAGCGCTTTCCTTTCTGCTCCTCCAGGCGAATCCCCTTGCTTTCCAGCAGCTCCCCCAGGTGCTCAAAGGTCACGTTGTAGTCCACGATACCGGTCATGCGGAACTCGTCGCGCTTCGCAATGCAGGGGGTGAGGGCAGCGATCTTCGCGGTAACGCCGAGGTATTTTTTCAGATACACCGCGCCGCAGAGAATGGGAGACTGCACCGGAGAAAGGCTGTCCAGCGCCTCCGGCAGATACTTCAGAATGTAGTTGACGATAGCCGGGCAGGGCTGGGATATCAGCTTCCTGCCGGGGTTCTTCTCGATAAACCTCAGGTGCGCCCAGGTGCAGAGATCCGCACCGTAGGACACGTCATACACCGCGCTGGCACCGTTTTTGCGCAGAAAATCCAGCACTACCCTCCAGCACCCGTCAAACGCCACCTTAATGGAGGGTGCCACAAGCAGCACGATCTTCTCACCGGACTTCATATCCTGCCAGAAGCGCTGCGTGTCGTCCTCGTAAGAACGCGCGCCGTGGCTGCATTCCTTGACGCAGGCGCCGCAGCGAATGCACTTTTCCGGGTCTATGTCGAATATCGTCCTGCCGCCCTGCATTACTGCCTTGTTCGCCTCGGGCACGGGACAGGCGCGAATGCAGGAATTGCAGGAAACACATTTGTCAGCGTCAAACAGTATCATGGCGTTACTCCTTTTAAAACAGCACTGCGCTCCCTTGTGTTGTGGGAGCGCAGCAGATGTTATTTTGCGTAGTCAACTGCCCGGCTTTCCCGGATAAGATTGATCTTTATCTGTCCGGGATACTCCATCTCGTCCTCGATACGCTTGGCGATATCTCTTGCGAGCACCTTCATGCCATCGTCGGTGATGGTCTCCGGCTTGATCATTATACGAACTTCACGGCCTGCCTGGATAGCGTAGCACTTCTCAACGCCGTTGTAGGAAGAGCATATTTCCTCGAGCTTTTCGAGACGCTTTATGTAGTTCTCGTAGTTCTCGCTTCTTGCGGCGGGTCTTGCGGCGCTTATCGCGTCGGCTGCCTGTACCAGAGCCGCGATAACGGTGCGGCACTCAACGTCTCCGTGGTGCGCCTCGATAGCGTGGATGACCTCGGGGCTTTCCTTGTACTTGCGGCAGACGTCAACGCCGATCTGTACATGCGAGCCTTCGATCTCGTGGTCGAGTGCCTTTCCTATATCATGCAGCAGACCTGCGCGCCTTGCAAGGGCTGCGTCCACCCCGAGCTCGCTCGCCATTATCCCGGCGAGGTGAGCTACCTCGATAGAGTGGTTGAGCACGTTCTGCCGGTAAGAGGTGCGGTATCTCAAACGACCGATAAGGCGCACCAGCTCGTGGTTCAGACCGTTCACGTTGGTCTCCATGACAGCGCGCTCGCCCTCCTGACGGATACGCTGCTCCACTTCCTTGCGTGCCTTTTCGACGGTCTCCTCGATGCGCGCAGGGTGTATTCTGCCGTCCTGGATAAGCCTTTCCAGAGAGATCCTCGCGATCTCGCGGCGAACCTGGTCGAAGCTGGAAAGCGTGATCGCCTCGGGGGTATCGTCAATGATAAGGTCAACGCCGGTAAGCGTCTCGAGGGCGCGGATATTTCTGCCCTCTCTGCCGATTATCCTGCCCTTCATCTCATCATTGGGTATAGCGACGACTGACACCGCAGATTCGGACACGGTGTCCGCAGCAAGCCTGGATATCGCAAGGGAGATGTGCTTTCTGGCAAGCTCGTCCTCCTCGTCCTTCAGCTTCTGCTCGTAGGCGGTGATCTTCACTGCCTTTTCGTGGCTCAGCTCACTGTCCATCAGGGACAGCAGGTGCTCCTTCGCCTGCTCGGTGGTGAAGCCGGAAATACGCTCGAGAATGTCCATCTGGCTCGCCTTCAGCTGTTCTGCCTCGGCGATCTTCTCGTCGGCTTTCTTGTGCTTCTGGTGGAGCTGTTCCTCCAGCCGCTCCATTTTGTCGGTCTTTTTGTCGAGGTTCTCCTCTTTCTGCTGGAGCCTGCGCTCTGAGCGCGAAAGCTCTCCGCGGCGTTCTTTCAGCTCGCGGTCGGTCTCGTTCTTCAGGCGCTGTATCTCCTTTTCCGCGTCGGAACGCATCTTGTAGATCTCGTCCTTAGCCTCCACAAGGGCTGCCTTTTTGCGGTCTTCGGCTTTTTCGTTCGCTTCTTCGATAATGCGCGCAGACTCTTTCTCTGCGGATTCGAACTGTGCTTCAGCGGACTTGATACGGTGCTTTATGCCCATCTTGAAGCAGATGAATCCGGCAGCGGCTGCGCCGACGATGAATGCTGCAACTGCGATAAGTATCGCTGTTAGTGTATCCATCTCGTTTTTCCCTCCTTTTAGTTGATCGGCGGCGGCTTTCGCTGCTCACCGTTGCCGTCCGCAGCAATACCTGCGGCAGCCATTCGGCGGGAATAATATACAATTTTCCGGAATAAAGCTGAGCCGGAAAACCCGGCAGCTTCTTTCGCAGTGCTATGCTGCGTAATCAGTAAACAGTGCTGAGCACTGAAAAATCATGGCAGGCAGACCGCCGGATATCCCCCCGGAACCGTCGGTCGCATAGGTAACGTTCCTGTTGATCATATATTAATACCGCCATCACGTCTATAATACAAAAAATATTATAAATTAACGCAAACGTTTCCGCGTCGTTGTGTAACGATACAGAAAAGTCCATTTATATTTTACTACAAAATCACGAAAATGTCAAGGGAAAAAGCACTGGTTTTTACCAAAATGCACACAATTATTTTGGTGAAAGAGAGGGCAATACTGCACAAATATTACCATACGTTCGCGCAGCAGTTTTACTAGTCTTGCGTGTAGTTCTTTTAGGAACTAATAGTATGAAGAAGTTGCGTAAATAACAACTAAAGCCGCACTCATCTGTAAATGCGGCTAACTATATGATACTTCAATTTTGACGACACTTTGACGACAAACTATGTGAAAAATTGTGACTAAAAGCGGAAATAATGATACAATAATGAATTGCGTATAAAACAAAAAACCGCCTAGAACTGCATTCTAAGCGGATTTAATGGCAGGGGCAGAAGGACTTGAACCCTCGACATACGGTTTTGGAGTGCGTTTTGTTTAATTTTCAAGCGTTGCGGGGCTTTGCGTAAACTCGCATTATTAAGCCATTTATCGCACATAGCTTTTTGAAACTTAACGAAAATTTTTGCCTTTTTTCGTTTCTGTAGTGGGCAAATAGTGGGCAATTTTTGAGCGGCTGAAAAAGCCGTGCGCCGCTCATGGGAAAAGTTACTCGCCAGAGCGGCGCGGACGTTACAGTTGTATTTCTGCCGCTCTCTGAAAGCATAGAGAAAAGCGGGGTATTTCTCCCCGCTCTGATCTATACCTTTTGAAACGAGCGCAATTTTGCGTCCGTCCGTATTTACTGTAATATCTTGATAGGTGGTTTATGCTCCAGCTTTTCAAGCTCCTGCATAGTATCTTCAATAGCTGATAGCGCCGTCTTAGTTCCCGCCAAAAATGCGCCCTGTTCTGCTTCCTGTGTCTGTTCCAGTATGAGCTTTACAAGCTGGTCGTTCTGCTCTACT
>JALEOL010000045.1 GCA_022766785.1 Oscillospiraceae bacterium | reverse complement strand
CAGCGTGTCCCTTGGAAAAGAAACGCAGGCGTACTGTATGTACGCATTATCCGCTGCGCGGAAAACGCTCAAGTTTCTTTGACGACGATAGCGGTGCTGGATTTCTGCAAAGATTTCCTGAGTTCAAATGGTTATTAGTATGATGAAAATAATTCTTCGTTGAGGCAAGCCACAGGCTGATACGAAGATAAGATAATCCCCCCGGAAAGCTGTGATGACGACAGCCTCCGGGGGGATAGTTGATTTATGGGGTCAATGTCAAACGGGTATCTCTATCTGCACCCCTGCCATTGCCCTGAGTGCGCGCATGTGAGCCTCATAGTCGGGAGAACCGCACGCGGCAGGGTCAACGCTCACACGGCTCTCCGGCAGGGCGGCTCTGGCGATAACAGCGTTGGAGATAACGCAGATATCCGTCACCAGTCCGCATAATTCCACCTCGTCCGGGGCTATTCTTTTCAGCAGGTCGGCAAGCTCCAGAGAGCCGAACGCAGGCTTTTCGATGACGATATCCTCCGGGCTTACCGCAGCGGCAACCTTTCCGTAAAGGTCGTGCCCCGGCGTTCCCTTAACGCAGTGGACAACGGGGAGCTTTCTGCCCTCTGCGGTACGAAGATAGTCCTCCCCGTGGGTATCCAGCGTGAATATCACCTGACCGCCCTCGCTGCGGCACTTTGCTATCTTTGCCAGAATGACCTGCTCCAGCTTTTCCGCCCCGGGGAACCCCAGGGAGCCGTTCACGAAATCCACCTGATAATCTACCACGACAAGCGCTTTCATAATTACCTCATTTCTTTTTACGCAGGGCGTTCTTGCTCCAGTTCTCGATGACTCTGACCTGACCTCTCTCCACCGCAAGGGAGTTGGCAGGCACATTTTTTGTGATCGTCGAACCGGCGGCGGTAGTGGCATTTTCGCCCACCTCCACCGGGGCGATAAGGTTGGTGTTGCACCCGATGAACGCATGGTCGCCTATTTTCGTGCGGAACTTGTTTATGCCGTCATAGTTCGCGGTAACGCAGCCGCAGCCGAAATTCACCCCACGCCCCACGTCGCTGTCCCCGACATAGGTAAGGTGAGCCACCGCGGTATTCACGCCGATGTCGCTGTTCTTTATCTCGACAAAATCGCCTATCTTCACGCCCTTGCGGATAGTAGTACCCGGGCGCAGCTGCGCAAACGGCCCTATCTTCACATCGTCCTCCACAACGGAGTCATAAGCCTGCACGTTGTTAAGCTGCACATTGCCGCCGATAACGCAGTTCTCGATGTGGGAATTCGCGCCGATAACGCAGCCCCTGCCGATAGTGGTGCTGCCAAGTATCACGGTGTTCGGGAGTATGGTGGTGTCGCATCCTATCCTTACATCAGCGCCGATTATCACGCCGTCCGTTGTGATGAAGCTGACGCCCTCGTCCATAAGCTGCGACAGCTTTTTCAGCCGCGCCAGCCGGTTCAGCTCCAGCAGCGCGCTGCGTGTGTTCGCGCCCAGCACGATATCGGGGTTTGGCGAAGTATAGGCGCTGCGGCGCTGCATCATCTCCACGCAGTCGGTGAGGTAGTATTCCCCGGCGGCGTTGTTCGTGGACAGCTTCGGGAGCGCTTCGGAAAGCTTTTTCGCGTCGAACCAGTACGCGCCGCTGTTCACCTCGCATATTCCGGCTTCCTCCGGGGAACAATCCTTTTGTTCGCGTATCGCGGTGAATTCGCCGTTTGTGCGGATTATCCTGCCGTAGCCCAGGGGGCTTTCCAGCTCTGCGGTGATGACCGTCACCCCGCTGCCGGTGCTCCTGTGAAGCTCCAGCGAAGCCCGGATAGTATCCGCGTCAACGAAAGGCGCGTCGCCGTTCAGCACGCACACCGCGTCGCTGCGCTGAATTACCTCCATTGCCGAACGCACAGCGTCTCCGGTGCCTTTCTGCTCCGCCTGATGGCATATTGTGACGCTGCCCCCCCGGGAGGAAACATACTCTGCGGTAAGCTCCGCCTTATACCCTGTCACAACGGATATCTCATCGAAACCGAACTTCTCCGCCGCGTCAAGCACCCAGCCCAGCATTGGCTTGCACAGCACCTCGGCAAGCACCTTCGGGCGCTCGGACTTCATGCGCTTTCCTGCGCCGCCTGCGAGAATGATACATGCTGTTCTCATAAAAAACTGCTCCTTTTTTGAGGCAGAAAAGCCCCTTTATATTTATCCCCTGATACTAATAACCATTTAAACTCAGGAAATCTTTACAGAAATCCAGCACCGCTATCTTCGTCAAAGAAACTTGAGCGTTTTCCGCGTAGCGGATAATGCGTACATACAGTACGCCTGCGTTTCTTTTCCTAGATTTCGGCACTGTCTTTCTGCAAGTCTTTTCCTTCGTTCAAACGGTTATTAGTATGAAAGAGGTGATATTCACTGAAATTTATATTATATTTCCTGCTCCGCCGTCTGTTCGTGCGGACAGAGCTGACCCCGGAACACATCTCCGTCTCAAAGGGTCTGATATTCCGCCGCCGCTGCGATATCCCCCTGTCGGCGGTGACAAAGGTGGAGCAGCGCCGGACGTTGCTGCTGCGTATCCTCCGTGGCAGCCGCGTGGAGATAAGCACCCTCTCCGGCGGCGTGTGGTTCTACATCGGAGCCGGGGAACGTCTGCCGTTTCTCCCGGGATACGACGGCGTATGCATAAAGGCAGCGCCGCTCCAGTCGATAGCAGGGGCGTTCGTGGATACCCGGGCGCTCAGCGGAGTTATCACCTTCGGGCTGCTGCTGAACCGCACAGGCGGAGTGTTCGGCAGCGAGAGCTTCGGGCGGATAATGTCGCTGCTGCTGGGCGCCGCCGATGAGATGACCCGGCTGATGAGCGCCCTGCATATCGCCGTGCCGCGCGTTACCGCGTTCGCCGTGGTATTTGCGGCGGCGGCGTGGCTTCTGGTCTTTCTGCGCAAGGCGGTGGGAATGCTGCGCTTCCGTGTTTCCTGCGAAAGCGGATATATCACGGTGCGCCGGGGCGTATTCACATTGTATGAATGCCGGCTCGTCCGTAATAACCTCACCGGGATAGTGCGCTGCGACACTCTCACCACTCTGCTGCTGCGGTCTGCGCCGCTATACGCCCACGATGTGATGATATTCCCACCAACAGACCGCCGCACTGCCCACCGCATACTCGCAAAGCTATGCGGAGTCATACCGCCGCAGCCGCAGGTGAAGCCGCCGTTTTCCGCACTGTTCGGGCACTGCGCCGCTCCGCTGGGGTGGCTGGGGGTATTCGCCGGGGCGCTGCTGCTGACGTACATCGCCGATACCTTCGCCGCCGACCTTGTGCAGTCTGTGCTGTGGAGCGGAGCCGCGGTAAGCCTGTGGTTCACCGGGGCGTATGCCGTATATATGCGGCTGAGCTGGATATCCTGCCCGGGAGGGGTATACGGTATCGCATTCCGCCGCGGCGCACGGCTTTACACCGTTATAGCACCCGGCAGCAGGGTGAAGTTCACCGTCACCGGCAGGAACATCTTCCAGCGCTTCTCCGGAATGTGCGATATCACCCTGGCGGTCGCCGGAAGAAAACGCTGCCGTCTTAGAAACGTGCCGCTCGGCTCCGTTCGCAGAATGAAGCTCTGATACAGTCAGCCCCGGCTCACCACCGATATATTCTCCACGCCGTACAGTTTAAGCGCCCCGGCGGTATCGGCGTCGATACGCTCCCCGGGCATTACCACCGGTATGCAGGGCGGACAGGGGGACTGAATGCCGCCGCACACCTCGCCCACCGCCTGCTCCACGGGGACGGTTTTCTGTCTGCTGAACACAGCCTCCCGTATGGAAATCTCCTTTTTCGGGCGAACCACGGGATATTTCACCACAGGCAGCGCCGGGCGGCGGCTGATGAGCGACAGCGCGGTCTGTGCACGCCGGCAGTCCTCCGTAGTGGTTATCCCGGAGAACAGCAGGACGACATAGTTCTCGTCCGCAAGCTCGCACTCCACGCCCCTTGACCTCAGCAGCGCCGCAAATTCCGTACCGCGCCAGCCCCACGCCCGGGCGTTGACAGTAACGCGCAGAGGGTCGCTCTTTCTCAGCGTAAACCCAAACCCCGCGAGGTCTGCTTTCAGCTTTGCAACGCTTGCGCAGGCGCGGCTGACGCATGCCGGGTCGGAGTGCATTCTGCCATTCAGCTTGTCAAGGCTGTCCAGTATCAGGTAAGACGGGCTGGAGCTGCCGAACATCGCCATCATTTCCTTTGCCCGGGAATGCTCCGCCCCCTTGAAGAAATGGAGATAGGCAGCGCCGGTGAGCGCCGGGAGGGTCTTGTGCGCAGACTCCGCGGCTATCACCGGAAAGCCGAACTCCGACGGGTGCAGATACTCGCTGCCATAAGTCGTCTTGCTGACGAACCGCAGATATGCCCCGTGGGCGTTGTCGCACACCACCGGGATACCGGGGTCTTGTACATGGCAGGTGCCGCCGTAGTAGTCGATATTTGTGAGGAAAAGCGCCCCCGCTCCGGAGAGAGCCTGCTTCGAGCAGTCCACCGCCGCCGAGGGGTATTCCTGCGGATAAAGCCAGAGGATATCAAGGTCGAGCAGCGCCGCCGCCGAAACAAGGCTTCTGTGGGAACAGCGCCCGGCGGCTATCCTGTTTATTCCCCGGGCTTTAAGCAGCGCCAGCGCCGCCTGTATCGCCAGAGTGCTCCCACCGGCGGAGTAGCAGGTGCGCTCCGCCCCGAACAGCCTTGCCGCCTCCGCCTCGCTGCGCGCGATAATTCCGCCGGAGCTGTCCGTTTCATAAAGGCTGTCCGCCCCGGCTATCTCGGTGATATCCCGGGGGTGTTCGCCGTTGTGACCGGGCATGTGCAGGCGCAGCATGTCCTTTCCGGCGTATTCATCAAGGAAATCAGATATCGGTGTTTTCATATGCTTCTCCGTATGTCACAATTCCAGAAATTCTTCGTTTATCTCATAGGAATACTCGGTTTTCCACTTTTCCATCTCGGCATCGAACAGCTCGCCTGATTTGCTTTCCAGGATATATCCGCGCAGCTGTTCTGCGGTGGCGTTCAGGGTCTCATCGGTGACAACGGCGTCGCTCTCATAGCGGAGTATGTAGTAGCCGTAATCCGTCACCGCCGTGTCGGTTCCGCCCACGGTATCAATGCCCATGGCGCAGTCCAGTATCTCCTTTCCGAACACCTCGGTGCCCGGCGTGAGCAGGAATGTGCCGTTGCCCTGGTCGTCGTTGAATTCCTCCATGAGCTTTCCGAAATCATCACCGGCGACTATCCTCGCGATTATCACTTCATAGCGCTCCTGCAATCCCCCAAGGCTTTCCTCCCGGAGCTTGTCCGCCTCCTCGTCCTTTCCCTCATAGCGGAGCGACGATATCTCGGAATATGCGTCATAATCAAAGCTGACAAGAATAGCCTGCACCGCCCGGGAGCCTTCCGGTATCCATATCCCGGCGTAATTCTGTCCGTTGTAAGTCGCCGGGCTGCTCTGATACTGCGACTGGGCTGCGGTAATAAGCGCCTGGAGCTGGCTGTTCAGCTCCTCGTCAGTCACCACGGCGTCCGCGCCCAGCTTTTCGGTCAGCTTCTGCTTCATGAATATGGTCTCCTGCCAGCCATAGAACGTGTCCTCGCTGATACCGCAGGTGGACAGCAGCTGCTGATACTGCGCCTGTGCGCCCTCGTCCAGTTCCTCTTCCGAAAGAGAACTGTCTGCGGCGGCAAGCGCGCTTTTCATGCTGGATATCATCGCGGCAACGCCTGTATCGACATCTTTCTGAATGCTTTCCCGGTCGCTGTCGGAGATCGTCATGCCGTTCTCAGCGAATTTCGCGCGGATCAGCCGCTCCTCTATCATGCTGTTTATTACCTGATGCTGCGCGTTCGCAAGGGTATCCGCGTCGGTATCGGAGGTGTATCCGTTTTTCGCAAGGAAGTAAAGATATTCTCCGCGGTATTCCTCACGGGTTATCTCCATTCCCGTTGCGCCGTTTCCGGGGAATGCAGCTATCTCCGGCTGTTCAGCGCTATCCGCCGGAGAACTCCCGGACGATGTATCCGCCGGCTTAATGCTGCACCCGGACATCGCCAGAACGACCGCCGCAGCCGCAAGCATTCTCTTTATCCTCATAGCTTATCCTGCCGCGCTGCTGTCCCCGGTGCCGGAGGTCGCGCTCTCCGCTGTCACGGTCTGGGGCTTTTCGATGTTGAGCGTGGAATATGCTATGTCATAGGCGTATTCACTGCGCCACTGCTCCATTGCCTCGTTGTAAGCGGTGTCGGCTGCGGTCTCCTGAAGCTGCTCCAGAATAACGCCGATTATCTGCTCGGTGGTCTCATCGTCAAGCGCCGCGTCCGCTGCGTACTTCATGATGTGCACGCCGATATCGGTGGTGACTACACAGATATCCCCCACATTCTGAAGCTCATACGCGCCCTGCTGGAACTCCTTATAGTAGATACCGCCGTCCGGCACCACAAGATATCCATCAAAGTCGTCGGCAGTGCTCCCCGAATCGTCGGAATACTCCTTCGCCAGCTCATCAAAATCCGCTCCGCCGTCCAGCCTCGCCATTATCTCATCAGCTTTGGGCATGATCTTTTCGGCGGCGGCTTCCCGTGCAGCGTCGGCTTCTGCGTCATCGCCGTTGGTGCGGTCTACCTTTATCTCAGTGGCGTCGGCGTCGTCGAATTTCAGCAGGATATGCTTTATCATACGGGAATTCTCCGGCAGCCAGTAATAGCTGTAATAGGAATAGGACTCGTAGTAGGTCGGCTCCTCCTGATACATCTGCTCCACGCTTTTGGCTATCTCATTGTATTCCGCCTCGGCGTCGCTGCGGTCAACAGGGTTTTCCTCGGCGAGCTTGTTTTTCAGCTTCTCCTGTATCTTCTCACTGCGCACGGACATCAGGATATCGTCCCGGGTCATTCCGCATTCCGCCAGCTTCTGGTCGAAATAATCCCCGGCAGCCTGCAGCACAGCGTCCTCGCCGACTGCCTCCCCGGTGCCGCTTTCCCCGGCTGTTACATAATCCCGGCAGCCTTCGATGTACTGGTCGATGAGCTGGTTATAGCTCTCCTCCACCGACGCCTGATCCTCCTCGCTGAGGGTTATCCCCATTTTCTCCGCCTGGTCGAGCACAATCTTCTCGTTTATGAGATAATTTATGATATTGCTGCGCTGCTCCGCACACTTCTCCGAGACCTCGTCAGCGGTATCGTCCGGTATCTGCTGCTGGAACAGCCAGAATTTGTATTCCTTGTTGAAATCCTCAACGCTTATCGTAAGCTCCTTCTTATTGCTTACCGATCCCGTGACCCACGCCGCGTCAGACGAGGGACGTATGGAACAGCCGCAGCTTAGTACTATCGCAGACGCCGCAAGCGCCGCTATCATCTTTCTGAACTTCATTTGTTTATCCTTTCCTTTGCCGGAAGAATGCCGGCGCATTTTGATCCATTATTCATTATATCATAATAATGACGAAAAATAAATATAATTTTTTAAATTCTCCGGTGAAATATTTCTGAAAAATGATGATTTTTTTCCGAAAATATGGTATAATGGTTTTGTACAGGCGTAAAGCGCCGGATATTATAAACCAACAGTATTACTTTATAATCAATATACCGGAGGTATACAAAATGAGCAAAAACTGGCTGAAAAGAATTGCGGCGGCAGTATCGCTTACACTGGCGCTGACCTCGCTTTCGGCGTGCGGCGGCTCCCCGGAAGCGTCGGGCACTGCGGAAGGCACCGCAGAGGGCACCGCCGAGGCGACGTCAGAATCGCAGCCTGCCGCGAAGCTCGGATTTATATACAACGGCAGCGTGGACGGCAGGGGCTTCTCCGCGGACTGCAACCGTCAGCGCATAGCGGCGGAGCAGTACACCAACGTTGAATCGGAATACATAGACAACGTGAACGTAGGCGACTTCGAAAGGGCGGTAAAAATGCTGGTGGAGGACGGCTGCACGCATATCGTATCCGGCAGCCCGGTATTCTCCCACACCATAAATCCCGTATCCCAGAACTACATGAACATAAACTTCATCGACTACGGCTCCAGCATGCGCTCGACCAACATCTTCGCATACACCGAGAGCATCTACCAGGCGGCTTATGTTGCAGGAATGGCGGCGGCGTACAATTCCACCAGCGAGAAAATAGGCATAGTTGCCGACCCGTCGATGCTCTACACGGTGCAGGTGACTGACGCGGTGCAGCTTGGCGCGCAGATAGTTTACTCCTCGGCGCAGACCGTTTATGCCACCGCCCGTGAGGACAGCGAGATACACAGCGCCGTTGACGCGCTTATCGGCAAGGGGTGCGATGTGATAATCAGCTATACCGCTTCTCCGGAGACGGTGGATTACTGCGAGAAAAAGGGCGTAAAGGTCATCGGCAGCCTTGACTACCGCGACAGCGCAGCGGACTACAAGAACCTGCTGCTGTACTTCTATTCAAGCCGGGACAGCTTCTACCTGGCGCAGTATAAGGCTATGGAGCAGGACAGCTGGCAGCCGGAATCCTACCTCGGCTCAGTGGGCAACGGCGTGGTGCGCATATCAGACGCGCTCCCTGCCGCAAAGGACGGCACCCAGGACATCATGGACAAGCTCATTCCCAAAGTCGCAAGCGGCAGCGCCTACATCTTCTCGGGTCAGCTGAAGGACGTGAACGGCTCTATCATGCAGCGTGAGGACGATGCGATGACCACCAGCGACATTCTGGCGCTTTCGTGGTTCGTGGAGGGCGTTGACCTGTCGCTTGACACGTTCATTGTTTCAAAAGACACCCCCACAGTCCACGAACTTGTGATAAAGAAATAACGCAGCAAAGGGAGGGTCTGCCCCTCCCTTTCAGATTGTCGATAAACCCGTATCTTAAAGATAATTCGGAACTTAATTCAATTCGGAATTCGGAATTCGGAATTTCGGTGTCCGCTACGCGGACGGATTTAAATGGTTGTAAACTGAAAGGTGCAATGGTATTTCCATCATGTGACCTATCACAGTATCACAAATTAGGCTTCCGGCATTTTAAAATACGTCCCCGAAGGGGACACATTCAATTCCGAATTCCGAATTCCGAATTCCGAATTGAATTAAGTTCCGAATTTTTCTTAGTTCCGTTTTCACTGATCAAAATAGGTTTTTATAGGTTTTTCGACAAGCAAAGGGAGGGTCTGCCCCTCCCTTTACTTTCCCTCAGGAGATCTCCAGATCCTCCAGCAGGCGGTTCACCTCCGAAATGCCGCGCATTCTTATCCCCTCGGCAAGCTTCTCGGCGTCCGCAGGGTTTATATCCTCCATTGGCGTGGAGTACACCGCGACAGGCTCCTCCTCGCCGTCCCTGAAAAGCGCCGGAGTGCCGTTGTATTCTTTCAGGATATAGCAGGAAAGCTCCGCGGCGGTCTCCTTCGCGGACTCCAGCAGCCTGTTCCCGGCTCCGGCGACATACGCCGCGCTTCCGCCCATGATCACCAGCGCCGTAAGTCCGCCCAGCATTCTTCCATATAGTGACATATTATCCCTCCCGGACGCGGCAGGATACCGCCGCTCGTTTTATTTGTCAGGAATAGTATTGCGCATTTTGTTTGGTTTTATCCGGCAGAAGCTGTTTTTTTCACGCCGGGAGAAAAAACTATCAAAAAAATATATAAAAATTTAAAAAACATCTAGCATTTTTTCAGATAATCTGCTATAATAGAAGATGTGGTAGAGTGCGCCCATGCAACAGGCGCGTTTTACCATGAAAAAATCAAAAACGCTGAATTGCTCGTGCACGGGCATTTCAGCGATTATACAAATTCAGGAGGTATATACCAATGGCAAACAAGTGGGTCTACATGTTCAGCGAAGGCGACATGACCATGCGTAATCTCCTCGGCGGTAAGGGCGCAAACCTTGCCGAGATGACAAGCATCGGTCTCCCCGTTCCCCAGGGCTTCACCATTACAACGGAAGCCTGCACACAGTACTACGAGGACGGTCGCAAGATCAACGACGAGATCATGGCTCAGGCTATGGAAGGCGTTAAGAAGATGGAGGAGATCAACGGCAAGAAGTTCGGCGATCTCAAGAATCCTCTGCTCGTATCCGTTCGCTCCGGCGCGAGAGCATCCATGCCCGGTATGATGGACACTATTCTTAACCTCGGTCTTAACGACGAGGTAGTTGACGCAATGATCGCGGGCAACCCCGATCCCAAGTTCAAGAGATTCGTTTACGACTCTTACAGACGCTTCATTCAGATGTTCTCCGACGTTGTTATGGAAGTCGGCAAGAAGTACTTCGAGAAGCTCATCGACGATATGAAGGAGAAGAAGGGCGTTAAGTTCGATATCGACCTGACTGCCGACGACCTCAAGGAGCTCGCAGGTCAGTTCAAGGCTGAGTATAAGAACCAGCTCGGCGAGGACTTCCCCTCCGACCCCGTTACACAGCTCAAGCTCGCTATCGAGGCAGTTTTCCGTTCATGGGACAACCCCCGTGCAAACGTTTACCGCCGCGACAACGATATCCCCTACAGCTGGGGCACCGCTGTTAACGTAATGCCGATGGTATTCGGTAACCTGAACAACGAGTCCGGCACAGGCGTTGCGTTCACCCGCGACCCCGCAACCGGCGAGAAGAAGCTCATGGGCGAATTCCTTATCAACGCTCAGGGCGAGGACGTTGTTGCAGGCGTTCGTACTCCTATGCCTATCGCACAGATGGAGCAGGAGTTCCCCGAGGCTTATGCAGAGTTCATCAAGGTTTGCGAGACCCTGGAGAACCACTATCACGATATGCAGGATATGGAGTTCACCGTAGAGAACAAGAAGCTCTACATGCTCCAGTGCCGTAACGGTAAGAGAACCGCTCAGGCTGCTCTGAAGATCGCCTGCGACCTCGTTGACGAGGGTCACAAGACCGAGCAGGAAGCTGTTCTGATGATCGACCCGAGAAACCTCGACACACTGCTCCACCCGCAGTTCGACGCAAAGGCTCTGAAGGCTGCAACACCTGTAGGCAAGGGTCTGGGCGCATCTCCCGGAGCGGCTTGCGGTAAGATCGTATTCACCGCTGACGACGCCGAGGCATGGGCTTCCAGAGGCGAGAAGGTAGTTCTGGTTCGTCTGGAGACCTCTCCCGAGGACATCACCGGTATGAAGGTATCCCAGGGTATCCTCACCGTTCGTGGCGGTATGACCTCTCACGCTGCCGTTGTTGCCCGTGGTATGGGTACCTGCTGCGTATCCGGCTGCGGCGATATCAAGATGGACGAGGAGAACAAGAAGTTCGAGCTGGCAGGCAAGACCTACCACGAGGGCGACTTCATCTCCATCGACGGTACTACCGGTAACATCTACGACGGTGTTATCCCGACCGTTGACGCGTCTATCGCAGGCGAGTTCGGCAGAGTAATGGCATGGGCTGACAAGTACAGAAAGCTCAAGGTAAGAACCAACGCTGATACTCCTGCTGACGCAAAGAAGGCAAGAGAGCTGGGCGCTGAGGGTATCGGTCTGTGCCGTACCGAGCACATGTTCTTCGAGGCTGACAGAATCGCAGCATTCCGCGAGATGATCTGCTCCGACACCGTTGAGGAGAGAGAAGCAGCTCTGGCTAAGATCGAGCCGATGCAGCAGGGCGACTTCGAGGCTCTGTACGAGGCTCTCGAGGGCCATCCTGTTACTATCCGCTTCCTGGATCCGCCTCTGCACGAATTCGTTCCCACCGAGGAAGCTGACATCGAGGCTCTGGCTAAGGCACAGGGCAAGTCCGTTGAGACTATCAAGAACATCATCGCTTCCCTGCACGAGTTCAACCCGATGATGGGTCACCGCGGCTGCCGTCTGGCTGTAACCTACCCCGAGATCGCAAAGATGCAGACCGCTGCCGTAATCAAGGCTGCTATCAACGTTCAGAAGAAGCACCCCGACTGGAACGTTGCTCCCGAGATCATGATCCCGCTGGTTGGCGAGGTCAAGGAGCTGAAGTACGTCAAGGACGTAGTTGTAAAGACCGCTGACGAGCTTATCGCTGCTGCCGGCGCTGATCTGAAGTACTCTGTTGGTACCATGATCGAGATCCCGAGAGCTGCCCTGACCGCTGACGACATCGCTAAGGAAGCTGAGTTCTTCTGCTTCGGTACAAACGACCTGACCCAGATGACCTATGGCTTCTCCAGAGATGACGCAGGCAAGTTCCTCGGCGCTTACTATGACGCTAAGATCTTCGAGAACGACCCGTTCGCAAAGCTCGACCAGGTTGGCGTTGGCAAGCTCATGAAGATGGCTATCGAGCTTGGTAAGAAGACCCGTCCCGAGATCCACTGCGGTATCTGCGGCGAGCACGGCGGCGACCCGACATCTGTTGAGTTCTGCCACGAGATCGGTCTGGATTATGTATCCTGCTCACCGTTCCGTGTTCCGATCGCTAGACTGGCTGCTGCACAGGCTGCGCTCCGCTAAGTCAGTCGGGCACTCCAGCCTGACGCGCAGTATCCGGATCCCGTTTAAGGGGAAGATCTGCTGATAAAACGAACACCCTGCATCGTTATGGTGCAGGGTGTTTCTTTTCGGGATAAATTCACCGCCGGGTGGCACACAGCGCGGCATTATCCCACGATGTCACGTCTCGTTTATCTTAGACCCGCTCTTGAAGCACAGCGCGGCAATAAGCCCGAAGAAGACCGCCGCCGTGATACCTGCGGCGGTCGCCGTAAATCCCCCGGTGAACGCCCCAAGCAGCCCTTTCTGATCCACCGCCTCGCGAACGCCCTTCGCCAGAAGATTGCCGAAGCCGGTCAGCGGAACCGTCGCACCGCCCCCGGCGAACTCCACCAGCGGATCGTATACCCCCACAGCGCCCAGGATCACCCCGGCGACGACGTAGCTCACCAGGATCCTCGCCGGGGTGAGCTTCGTCAGGTCGATCAGCAGCTGCCCCACCGCACAGAACGCTCCGCCGATGAGGAAAGCCCATAAATAATCAAGCAGCATATCCATACTATCAACCTCCTGCTTCCGATGAAATTTCCACGCAGTGCGCAATACCCGGGATACTGCCGCCCTGCTGCACCACTGTCGGAGACATCAGCGCTCCGGTGGCGCAGTAGAGTATCCGTTTCAGCTCCCCGGACTTCACGCGCTTCAGGAAATGACCGCACATCATCGCCGCGGAACAGCCGCAGCCCGAACCGCCTGCGTGTACGTCCTGCACCGTGCGGTCGTACAGCAGCAGTCCGCAGTCCTTGTGGTGGGACTTCATGTCCACGCCGTCACGCTGAAACAGGTCGTACAGCAGGTCGCTGCCCACCTGCCCGAGGTCGCCGGTGATTATCAGGTCGTAATCCTCCGGGTGAGTTCCCCGGTGCTTCATGTGACGGGTCAGCGTGTCGTAAGCCGCGCCTGCCATTGCCGCGCCCATGTTGTTGAGGTCGGTTATCCCCATGTCCTCTATCTTTCCTATGGTAGCCGCCCGGATAAACGGCGGCTTTCCGCTTGAACCCACAAGCGCCGCTCCGGCTGCGGTCGCCGTCCACTGGGAGGTGGGAGTCCTTACACCGCCGTAATTCAGCGGAAACCTGAACTGCCGCTCCGCCGTGCTGAAATGCGACGATGTGCTCGCAATGACGGTATCCATATACCCGGCGTTCACCATAGCCGCCGATATCAGAAGCCCCTCTGCAAAGGTAGAGCACGCCCCGTATATTCCAAGGAATGGCATATAGTAGTCCTTCAGCCCGTAGGAGCTTCCCACGCACTGATTGAGCAGGTCGCCTGCCACCACCAGGTCTATCCTGTCGGGGGTAAGCTCCGCTTTCCTCAGCACATGCCCCACCGCGCGTCGCTGGAACAGCGACTCTGCCTGCTCCCATGTATCAGCGCCGCCCTTGTTGTCGTTTATCACCTCATCGAACTCGCCGCCGTAAGGTCCTTCGTTCTCCGCCTTTCCCACCACCGAGGCAAAAGCCAGTATGGAGGGCTTGCGGAAACACATCGTTCTTCCGTCGCAGTATTTCATATTATCCCTCACTTCATAAACAATCCCACGATATAGTAAATTATACCGTACACCACCGAAGCGCTGATACCGTACACGATGACCGGTCCGGCGATAACGAACATCTTAGCCCCAAGCCCCAGCACAAAGCCCTCGCTCTTGAAATCCAGCGCCGGGGACGCCACAGCGTTCGCAAAGCCGGTGATAGGCACCAGCGTACCTGCGCCTGCGTGCTGGGCTATGCGGTCGTACCACTCCAGCCCGGTAAAGAGAATGCTCAGGAAAACCAGCGTCATTGAGGCAAGCGACGCACAGGCGTCCCGGTTAAGCCCTGCCATTGCGTAAATGTTCATCAGCGCTTCGCCAAGCGTGCAGATAAGTCCCCCGACAAGGAACGCCATTGGAACGGTCCTGCACAGCTTCGAGTTATGAGAGCGTTGTTTTGTAAGCTCGCTGTATTCTTCGTTTGAAATGTTCATTGGTCGTCTCCTTTTCTTTTTTCACTATTTTTCGCAGACTTCCCCGGATAATGCGTTTTTGTGCGATATTACAGAAAATTGCAAAAATTATCCCCTATCTATTGACAAAATGAACTTTATGCTGTAAAATATAAATAATAAATACGGAAAGGACGGGGTAATCAGTATGGCTTTGATAAACATCATGGAGGATATCGTAAAAGATAAGCTCACAGAACTTCTCAGGAATGAACAGTGCTGCAAATGCGAACGCTGCATAGAGGATATGACCGCGCTTGCCCTCAACAAGCTGCCGGCGCGCTATGTCAGCACACACAACGGAGAACTGTTTTCAAAGCTGAACTCCCTCGTCAGACAGAGCACGGTGGATCTCAACATTGCCGTTGCGGAGGCTATCGCGTGCGTTTCAAAGCGCCCGTCGCACAACTGATATTATCAAATCCGATAAGCAAACCCCCGGACATTTTTCATTCCGGGGGTCAATGTATTTTAGGACAAAAAAACCGCACCCGTTCAAGGTGCGGTCTTTGTGGTTTTTCGGATCAAAGCTCGATCTTTCCGTAGAGCGCTGCGTTCTTTTCGGTATCAACGGTCTCCTTGGAGAACTCGCCTGCGTCTGCGTTTTCGTCAGGCTGGTATGTTCTGCGCTTGTATTCGCGCTCAAAGCTGGTGGAGAAGCCGGTGGACTGGCGGTAATTCCTGGTGTTTCCGTTTCCTCTGCGGTCGCCGCGTCTTGAACGGCGGTTGTCGAACTTGGGCTTGTCGGCGTAAATTACTACCTTTCTGTAAGGCTCAACGCCGGTGGAGTGGCTGGATACGCCCTCTATCTCCGCAACGCAGCTGTGGATTATGCGGCGCTCGTAGGGGTTCATCGGCTCAAGGGCGATCTTCCTGCCCTGCTTTATCACCTTTGCGGAAGTCCTCTTTGCAAGAGACTCCAGCGTTTCGCGGCGCTTGTCGCGGTAGCCGTTGCAGTCAATGGAAATGCGGCAGTAGGACTCCTCGGTGCGGTTGCTTGCAAGGATAGTCAGGTACTGCAGGCTGTCCAGGGTCTCGCCGCGTCTGCCGATAACAACTCCCAGCTTTTCGCCGGTGATATCAAGCACTATATTGCCCTCGCGGCGTATTGCGTTTATCTCGAAGTTCTCAAGCCCCAGCGCATGAAGCACGTCTGTGAGGTACTTCTTCGCGGTCTGTACCTTCGCGCTGTTCTCTATGTCGAAATCCTCCGGCAGCTCCGGAGCTTCCCCTCCCTCGCTCTCGTCCTCAAATGAAGCCGGTGCAGGCTCCTCAGCCGGGGCGGTGGGCGCTTCCGGGGCGGCAGGCGCTTCGTAGGACGCCATGACCCTTGCGCTGCCCTTCATGCCGAAAAGTCCCTTTCTGGGCTGTTCGAGTATGTCGAAATCTATTTCGTCAGCGGAAACTCCAAAATCCGCCGCCGCAAGCTCCTTTGCTTCTTCAACTGTCTTTGCTGTGAATTCCTTTTTCATCTGAGCTCCCTCCAGTTATCAGGTATCGTCCTCGTCGTCGTCCTCGCGGTATTCCTCTCCGTATTTCTCAGCGTCAGCCTTTCTCGCCTCCGCAAGCTTTCTGCGGTTTATCTCTTTCTGGGTGAGCTTTTCGCCCTTGTATTCCGCAACTGCGTTCAGATCGGCTTCCTGGCGCTTTCTCTTCTCTTCCTTTGCTTCCTGCTTCATACGCTCGTTGTACTCAGCCTCTGCCTGGGCACGGAGCTTTTCAGGGTTATACAGCTTGTTGAGCAGAATGGTCTGGAGAAAACCGAACAGATAGCTTATCGTCCAGTAGAAACCTGCGCCGGCAGGCACTGTGAATACCAGCACGATAGAGAATATCGGCATTATGAACATCGTGACCTTCATGCAGCCGGTGTTTGTTCCGGGATTGCTCTGCTGCATCGTCCTGTTGGAGATGAGCGTCTGCGCCATGGAGAACACGAACGCCAGTATCGGGATCAGTATCATCGGCCAGCCGAGATCGCTTGCCGGATCCTTTCCGAGGGGTATGCCCAGGAACTCCAGCCTGTCGTTAAGCTCGGTGAGGCTGCTCTTGGTGGACTCATTGAGATCGTATGCTGACACGTCTCCGCTCTGTGCTACCTCGCCGTAGCGGTTGATGACATAAAGCTCTCTCTGGAGCGTACCCGCCTGAGTGTATGTGAGCGCATCACTGCCTGCGGTCGCCTTTACCGTACCAAACTGACGCTGAACCGTTTCAACCGCGTTCTGGGTCGCTGTGCTGAATGCGTACTCTTTTTTTAACTCAGCCTTTTTAGTCTCATCGCCTGTCGCATCCAGCTTTTCCTGCTCCGCCTTTGTGAGAGAATACAGGTCGCTTTTGGTAAACAGGTCGTTGCCGCTGTCTTCCTTAAAGGAGTTGATAGTAGCGGTGGTGATGACCTTCTTCATGATCCCCTTGCTGGTGGAATCAAGCCTGCCCCATACCGCCTCGGTCACGGGCTGCTCGCCCTCGGGCAGGCAGTTCTCGTTGTAATACTCGAGGATCTTCTTTGCGTCGCGCACGATATCCTCGTGCTTTGCAAGCGCGTCACCCTCAAGCTCCGCAGTGTTGCCGTACTCGTCCACGAATATCTTCGTCATGGAAACGTAGTAGGACTCCTGCATGGTTGCGGTGATGTTATCCATGTGCTTGATATGCGTCATGGGCTTGTATACAACGTCCAGCACGCCGAACAGGAGCAGGAACGTGATGATCATCGTGCCGCAGCCGCCCATAGGGCTGTAGCCCTGCTGCTGGAGCTTTGCCAGCTCCTGCTGCTGCTTTTCCTGGTTGTTCTTGTATTTCTGCTGGATCTCCCTTACCTTTGGGGCGAAAATCGCCGATTTTGCGCTGTTTTTCTGCTGCTTTATCGCAAGAGGGAGCATTGCAAGCTTTACGATAAATGTGAATACCAGTATCGCAATGCCTATGCTTGCGCCGGTATTCTTGCAGATCACCTCATAGATCCCATATAGAATATATCCGAGAGGTGTGCCGATGATGCTGTACAGGAACTCTATTGTGTCCACGTCCTTTCGTTCGGGAAACGCCGAGAGTTAAGGCGTATCCAAAATGCGCAGCGCGGAGTATGTGAGGTGTATGCGCTGCTGTTTCCTCCGACCGGGCGTTATTCCCGGCGGCAAATGAATGGTATATATGAAACACGGCGTAGCCGCAGTTGTTCTCGCAGTTTATAATATCATGCCCTGTCGGTGTAGGAGTTCTTTATTTCGCCGAGATAGTCTGTGCTTTCATCGTCCGGAATGCCGAAATCCGGCGGAACGGGCAGCCTTTCCGGGTGAAAGCAGAATTTCTGCGGCACAGGATCAATGCC
The DNA here is from genome assembly GCA_022766785.1 of Oscillospiraceae bacterium. Classification (GTDB taxonomy): domain Bacteria; phylum Bacillota; class Clostridia; order Oscillospirales; family Ruminococcaceae; genus CAG-115. The sequence continues at coordinate 2,495 of JALEOL010000045.1, read as the reverse complement.
GCCTGCGCCGTAGGGATTACAACGCATAATTCTCCATAACGCCAAATAACCGCCCCTGACCGCACCAAAGCGCCGGATAGCGGTAAGCCCGTATTCGGAACAGCTTGGATAATAGCGGCAGCACGGCGGTAAGATCTTTGACAGCGTAAGTCTGTACAGCTTGATGATACCAATGAAAATATACTTCATGACAGCTTTGACAGAATGTTCTTCATCATCAGGGAGTAGATCTTTGTGGATTTAAGCTCCGGCGTCCTGCTCCTTGCAACAAAGACGAAATCATAACGCTTTTGTGTTTTCTCTTTAAGGACCGGCTCGAAAAGGCGGAATGCTTCTCTTATGATCCGCCTCGAGCGGTTTCTCCTGACCGCGTTCCCGACCTTTTTCCCGGTGACAATGCCCAGGCGGTTGCAGCGACCCCGTCTTTCCCTGATGTAGCAGGCGAAAGCAAAGGTCACAACGCTCTCTCCTTTTTTAAAGAGATAGGTGAAATCGCGGTTGTTCTTGATCACAATGTACTTCTTTGAGAACTCAGACATTGCGGTCAGATCAGTAGGTCAGCTTTTTTCTGCCCTTTGCGCGGCGGCGAGCGAGAACCTTACGGCCGTTCTTGGTAGCCATTCTCTTCATAAAGCCGTGCTCGTGCTTTCTCTGAAGCTTCTTGGGCTGATAAGTTCTTTTCATTTAATAGACCCCCCTTTGATAATCTGGTAAGATCGCTGTGTGTTTTTATCCGGAGATATAGCTTCTCCGCACACAGCTGTCAACAATAATTAATTATACCCTATTACCAAGCCGTTGTCAAGGGTTTTTTGAAATTTTCCCGATTTTTTCACTTTACTGATAACGCTTTGTATAAATACCGTTATAATATACTAAATTTTGTCTTGCTTTTGTGTGAAATATTTGTTATACTATTGTTATACGATCATTAACGAAGGAACGGAGGTGCGCGTGTGCGCCTGTTAAGATCTGACAGCATGAGAAACGGCGAACCGGAGCTGTTCACCCGGCTGTTCCGGAAACCGAAAGAAGCCCCGGACACCATGACAGCGCCCCCGGACCGCACGGTGCTTTCCGGCGGCAGACATCTGCGGCACGAGCTGAAATATGTCATCAACGAGGGCACATATATGTATCTGCGCAGCAGGCTGCTGCCGCTCATGTCCCCGGACGAACACAGCACGGACGGCAGCTACCGCGTCACCAGCCTGTATTTCGACGACGTGTACAACTCCTGCTACTGGCAGAAGCTGAACGGCGGCGAGGTACGCCGGAAGTTCCGGATACGCGCCTACGGGCTTGACCCGTCGTTCATCAGCCTGGAGTCAAAGCACAAGGACGAAAGCTACGTCTCAAAGCTGTCCCGGCGGCTGACGGAGGAGCAGTACCGGGAACTGCTCAGCGGCGGCTGCTCGTTTATGGCGGAGCAGGACGGCGAGGAGGACGTTTTCGGGGAATTCTACCGAACCGACCGGGTGATGAAGCTGCGCCCGAGGGTGATCGTGGATTATCAGCGGGAAGCGCTGGTATACCCGTTCGGGCATGTGCGTATCACCTTTGACAGTAAGCTTTCCGCCTGCTTCAACACAATGGACATGTTCTCGCCGGGAGCACGGTACACCCGGATATTCGACAAGGAAATTATACTTGAAGTAAAATTCGACAACTATATTCCCGATAGCATACAGGCTGCACTGCAGTGTATCAACGCGCCGATGCAGCCGGTATCGAAATACATAATATGCACAGACAGAATGCTGGAGGTAAGATCCTATGGTTGAACAGTTTTTGGCGAGCGGCTCTAAGCTGACGGACGCGCTCTCAGTTCTGGGCGGAAGCGCCGACCTGACCGCAACGCTCTCTTTACAGACGATTTTCGTGACGCTGCTTACTGCGGCGGTGTGCGGCGCGGTGATATACCTGGTATACCGCTTCTTCAACCGCAGCGTTATCTACAACGAGAATTTCAATATCCTGGTGATACTCACAACGGTCGTGACATCGTTCGTCATCATGACGATAAGCTCCAATGTGGTGCTGTCGCTGGGTATGGTGGGCGCGCTGTCTATCGTGCGTTTCCGCGCGGCGGTGAAGGATCCGCTGGATATCGGCTTCCTGTTCTGGGGTATCGCAGCCGGGATAACCGCAGGCGCGCAGCTATACTGGGTGGCGCTTATCGGAACGGCGCTGATCGCGGTGCTGTACATACTCATCACCATTTTCCGCAAGGAAAAGAAAAGCTACCTGCTGATACTCCGCTACGCCGCTTCCAGCGAGATGAACGTCACAGGTATCCTCAACGGCATAAAGTACCGCCTGAAAAACAAGACCCAGTCCGGCGACAGTGTGGAGCTTACGATAGAGGTCAGGATAAAGAAGAACGACACAGCATATCTCAGCCGCTTCAACGCGGTGGAGGGCGTGGAGAGCGTCACTCTGCTGGAATACAGCGGCGAGTACCTGAGCTGAGTTCTGCCGAAAGGAGACCGCCA
>JALEOL010000034.1 GCA_022766785.1 Oscillospiraceae bacterium | reverse complement strand
ATGCGGTAAAGAAATAAAGGACGGCGTGAAATTCTGCGGCTTCTGCGGAGCGACTACCAAACGCCCGGACAGCAGCCCGAACCCTGCACCGTCCCCGAACGGGGGATTCACAGCAGCGCGCCCCGTGGACAACACTGCGCCAATGGGTCATTTCGGACAGGCGCAGTTCACCCCCAATCCCTATCCCAGTGCTCCGATGAACCAGCCGAATATGGCAGCTCACCCGTACAATCCCATGCCGAACAATCCCGGCGTTCCCACTGCGCCTTTCCCCGGAACTCCGGTAAACACAGCGGCTGCACCGTTCAGACCCGTGCAGAATAACCCCGGAGCACCCACAGCACCCACCCCCTCAGCTCCGGCGAACACCAAGTCCAGCCCGGTAACTCCGGCGCAGGAAAAACCTGTTGCTCCCACACCGGAAAAACTCCCCGAAGCTCCAAAAGCTGCGGCGGAACAGACCGGGAATAAACCCTCCCCCGTACTCTCCAAGGCTATCCCCGAGCAGACCGCTCCGGCTGCCCCGAAAACCGAAGATAAATCAAACGACGGCGAGGAAAAGTCCTGGGAAGCTACCGTTGCCGTAAAGAACCGCGGCAGAACTGACACCCAGGGCGCTCCTATCGACACGCGTTCTGCCGACGACCTGCCGGGAGCCGACCTCCCCAAGGACGGCAGCTCCCACGACGGCGAAACTGTACTGCTGTCGGGCGCAGGCTCTGACACCGACAACGGCGGCGAGGAGCAGGAAAAGACCACACCCAAGGGCTTCAAGAACCGCAAAAAGTTCATCATCATCGGCGCTTCAGCATTAGTCGGACTTGGAGCCGCAGGCGGCGTTGCAGCGTATTTCCTTACCAGCAACAGCAGCGTTGACAAGCTGGTGGAACTCGGTAACAAATACCTGGACGACGGCGAATACGACAAGGCGATAATCGAATTCGAAAAGGCGATAAACCTTGACGATACCTGCGCCGAGGCGTACATCGGCATTGCAAAGGCGTATATCGGTCTGGGTAAGCCTGATATCGCGAAAAAATACCTCCAGGACGGCTATGACAAGACCGGCGATCCCGAGATAAAGAAAATGCTGGACGAGCTTAACGGCGGCAGCGACTCAACCGTTGATGTCTCCACCGCAGAAGTCACCACCGAACCCATTGCAGAACCGGCAGGCGCTACCTACAGCATTGTAACGGTTGCGCCGGGCAACGATTCCACCGGGCACTTCAACGATGTATCCGGCAGCTTCCAGGGCAGCGGCTCTGATATCTTCGCAGTGGAATACAACGGAAGATACCGCCTGTCCACCGTGTCCGGCTCCGGCAGCACTATGCTGTATTCCTACATTTCACCGTTCTTCGGCGAGGGCGGCAAATACGCCTTTGTCAGCACCACCTGGGACGGAAAGCGCAGATATTCCAGCAGCAATATATCCTGGATAATCGACAGGGACGGCAACAAGGTAATGGGTATACCTCCCTGCTATAACGTCTGGTGGGGAAGCAGCCCCGATCCCGTGGTAGTCGTTCAGGACTACGGCGGATACCGCATTTCCGGCATTGACGGCAAGAACCTGTACACCCTGCCTGCGGAATTCGTGACGGAAAACAGCGATGTTCCGAAGTTCCTGCGCAGCGGCTTCAAGAGCAGGAGCAAGGAGCTTGGCACCGGCTCTGTGATGACCACCGGGTGCAGCGTGTTCAACGGCGAGATATACTTCACGTTCACCGAGCTTCACGAGAAAAACGGCAGCAATTCCGCGATGTACTACACCTACAAGCTGAAGCTGGACGGCTCTGACGTTTCCTTTGAGGAATATAACGTAACAGCCGAGACCGGAGCGGCGTTCCCGGTTTGCGACGACGGAACGGACAAGATAAGCGCGATAAACGCCGGTGACATGTTCCAGCTTGTAAAGACCTCCGGCAGCTCCTCCAAGTTCTGCGGCTGCGGCCCGACTGACACCGACATGCAGATAGCAAAGGTGTTCGACAGCGATCACGTCCTTATCTGCCGCACAACCAGCGACGGGGTAGTGTCCTCCACGGAATACGCGGTTTACAAGCCGGAGTGGTACAACTCGGAGTATGAGACCGCGGCACAGAGCATTTCCTCCTGGACAAAGCTCAGTGACTGGTACCAGGATATCTCAAAGGCTGACGATTCTGTGTGGGTGGCTCAGACCTCCAGCGGCAGCACATATCTTGATTCCGGCTTCAATACTATCAGCAGCTACAAGCACGCGACCAAGTTCAGCGGCGGCGTTGCGATAGCATGCACCGGCAGCACCGGCGTACTTATCAATAAAGAAGGTCAGACCATTTCCGAGGAATTCCCCTGCGAATCCGCACAGGCGCTCAGCGACGGGTATTTCTCAATACTGGCTGACGGCAGGTACTCTATCGTCAGGGCGGAAGAGCAGTGAAAAAACCGGTAAAAGCCGCGATCATTGCGGTCAGCGGCATAGCAGCGCTGTCTCTGGCGGCTGTCGGGATAATGTCCGGGGTGTATTACTCCATAGCCTCCGGAGAGTTCAGCACGGCTGCGGACAGCACCGTGATACTCTCCGGTGAGGAGCCGGTCTATTCCATTGGCAGACTGCGCACCGGGCTGTCACTCAGCGCCGAAAACATGAAGATCATCTGCGGCGGCAGGCTGAGAATGGATCCGGTATCCAGCGTCATGGGTGTTCATTCAGCGACGGAACTCACCGTGCTGGAGCTTTACCCCGACGCTGGTGTGACGGAGCTTATCGCCCGGACAAAGGCGCTGGAGGACGGGCGCTCCGACCAGGAGCTTATGGAGCTGTACTGCTCCACGGCGTATTTCGGAAACGGGATATGCGGCGCGGACAACGCTGCGGCGTTCTACTTCGGGAAAAAGCCGGAGAACCTCACCACCGAGGAAGCAGGAGTGCTTGCGGATATATGCAGGTCAAAAAGGCTCCAGGGCATGTCAAAGGCTGAGATCGCGGAGGAATATGGCAGCGTGTCGTTTGCCGCGCAGGATATCTGCACCGCCGACGGCAGCTACTACGCACAGCTGCTGGACGAGCTTTACTCTATCCTGGACGGTCTTGGTTATTCCGGCAGTGAGCAGACCGAGCTTGTCTACGGCGGAGAGCTTATCATAAACTCCACCATGGACGTTAATGTGCAGTCCGCCCTTGACAAAGAGATCACCGAAAAGCCGGCTATGCGGCACTTCCAGCTGGCAATGCAGGTGAGCGATTACTCCGGCGCGGTACTGGGCTGCACCGGCGGCGCCAGCGACGGCACAACGCTGAACAGGTGCGCCATTCCGCGCTCCCCCGGCTCCTCAATAAAGCCGCTGAGCGTGTATTCCCCGGCGCTGGAGGACGGTCTTACCACCTGGTCGGGATTTATTCCGGATAAGCCGGACGAAATGAACTGGCCGCAGAACTACAACGGCGAATTTGAGGGCGAGGTCATGACCTCCTATGCGCTGCGGCAGTCAAAGAACACCTGCGCGGTGTACCTTGAAAAGCTGCTGGGCGGCGACAAATGCCTTGAGTTCCTGAGAAAGCTGGGATTTTCCTCGCTGCTCCAGGGCGACAATGTGCCGATCGGCATGGGCATGGGCTATCTCATCGAAGGCGTGACCCCGGCAGAAATGGCGGCGGCATACCAGATATTCGGCAACGGCGGCAGCTACACACCGCCGCATTACATCAACAGCATAACCACCCGGGACGGCAAGACCCTGTACACCTGGGAAGCCCAGACCGAACAGGTGATCTCCCCGGAGACCTCCTGGATAATGAACAGAATGCTGCTCTCAAACGTCACCATGGAGGACGGTCTTGGCAAAAAAGCCGCCATTGACGGTATCGAGGTCATCGGCAAGACCGGCACCCGTGACAACACAAACGAGGTCGTGACCGACAACTGGTTCGCAGGCGGCACGGCGGATATGTGCGCCGCATTGTGGATAGGATGCGACGACAGCGAACAGCTGATACAGGAAGGCTCCTATCCCGGCACGGCGTCTGTGTGGAACTCGGTGATCTCGGCGGTGCAGCCGGAGCGCACAGAGTTCACCCCCTGCGGAAATACCAGGAGCGCCGTGATCTGCCAGGAAAGCGGCGGCGTCGCAGCGGAGGGCTGCACTAATACCGAGACAGGCTGGTTCGCTGACGGAACTCTCCCGGATAAATGCGGAAAACACGGCTGAAGAGGTGTCCCCGATGAAACACAAGCCAATTAAAGAGCCTGTCTACACCAGGTTTCCGATGATGCTCATCGGGATATTTATCGCCCTGTATCCGGTGATCTGCTTCCCGGTGACGCTGAAACTTAGCGACGCTGAGCTTCCGTTCGTGCCTGCCCACGGAGGAGCGCTCACCGACCTGTGCGTGCGCAGCCGTGAGATCGTTCTGTTCGCGCTGGGAGCTTGCCTGATACTGTTCTGGCTTGGCGAGAGGATCTTCCCCGACCACCCGAGAAAGTCTCCGCTGCTTGACAGAAAGGCGCTTTTGCCGCTTGCAGGAACAGGTCTTATTCTGCTTTGCGCGGTGGTATCCGGGATATTCTCGCTCCACCCTGAGCTGTCATTCTGGGGAATATCCTCAGAGAACACCGGAATTGCCGCCTTTATCGGCTTCGCGGCGCTGTTCCTCGCGGCACTCGAGGGTGGCTTCTCCCGGGAAAATCTTCGGTACATCACCACAGGTGCAACCGTATCGGGGCTTCTCTGCGGCGTTATGCTGCTGATCGAAAAGACTTTCGGTCAGCTGACGGATATCCTGTGGCACACCGGAGAAAGCGCCGGAACGATGCTGCTTTTCGGCAACAGCTCTGCCTGCGGTGAGTTCTGCGCACTGCTGTTCCCGTTCCTGCTGGCATGCGCCCTTTCTGAACAGCGGAACGCAGCCGCCGCAGTACAGGCGGTTTCCGCCGGAGCGGCACTGTGCACCGCGCTTTCCTCAATGTCCAGCACGGCGTTCTACGGAATGCTCGCCGAGGTTATAGCGCTTGCGGTGTTCGGTATCATCAGGGCGGCGAAAGGTAAAAAAATGCCGCTTACACGCCTGTTTATCCCGTTTGCGGCGGCTCTGCCTGCTGCGGCGCTGCTGATATTCCAGCCGGGTATACTCACCGCCGGAGCAGGCAACAGCGTGTCCTATTCGCCGGAAAGCAGCTGGCAGCTCACCGGAGCGGAATTGACCGAAAGCACTCTGCGGATTACCGGCAAAGGCGAACTTCTTATCCGCATTGAACAGGACGGCATAAGTCTCACCGATGAACGTTCCGGGGAGACTTCCCTGCTCACCTCCTCGTGTGATACCGCGGAGATCGCCGGCATAACCGCACGGCTTGACGGCGATATCCTGTCGCTAGACCTGGGCTACGCCGACAAGCTGAGGTTCGCGAGGTACGACGGCGGACTTGGCTACGTCGGGCTTAACGGCTATATCCAGCCGCTGGAGCAGAGTGCGTTCCCGGAGCTTTCGGAGTACTACGGAATGCTCACCGGGCGCGGCTACATATGGCTCAACACACTTCCGGCGCTCAGGCAGTGCATATTCAAGGGAACAGGCGCCGGGCAGCTGTGCTTCTACTTCCCACAGAATGACATCGTGGGAGCGCTGAACACCCACGGCACCGCGAACATTCTCACCGACAAGCCGCACAGCATGTACCTTGAGACCGCTCTGTACTGCGGTATCCCGGCGCTGCTGATCTTACTGGCGGTGACGGCGGTGGTGCTGAAACGCGGCGCGGCGGCAGCCCTGGGCAGCGGCGCTATGGCAGGAGCGTTCGCTTCTGTGGTAGGAGCGCTGGTCATGGGTATCACAAACGATATTTCGGTGGTATACATTCCGCTGGCGGTAATTTTCGCAGGAATACTGTGCGCCCACCCGGATAACCGGGAACACGCTGATTAGTACGCAGCGTATCAGATCAAGCCCCGTGGCGAAATACGTCCGGGGCAGATCTCGTGTTTGATCGGCAACGTCTGCTTTAATAAACACACTAACGCTTCAAGAAAAGGAGCAAAATTAAAAAAACGGTAAGGGCATTCTGCAGAAAATGCAGAATGAGGGATAATGTAAAGGAGAAATCATGAACGAGGACTTTTTTGAAAAAAACGAACGATCGGTCAGCAAACTGATGTGCCGTATCCTGCTGGGAATGACGCTGATTTTTCCGGTTTTCTTCCTGCTTTCCGCATTGGGAATATTTAAGGTGTCGATACCGGAACTGCTGCAAATTACTCCGTTCGGAGTAACGTGCACCGTTTCCCCGATTATACTGTCAAAGCTGAAAGTTCCGGCAAAATTCATCAAGTACTACAGCGTGGTGGCGGTTGCGATAGTCATCGCGCTTATGGCGAGCAACGCGCATATCGGTATCTATATGACCTACCTGCTTACTATTGCGCTCAGCTGCCTTTACTTTGACAGAAAATTCACCGTGCTGACCTCCGTTATAGGTTATATCTGTCTTGTGGCGGCGGTGTACTTCCGCTCCGGCAACGCAGACCTCGGCGACCGCACGCGCATGGGCTGGTTCATAGCCTACACCCTCGGCTACACCATGGAATATGTGGCTATGTCAGCTGTGTTCATCGCGCTCTCCGGAAGAACAAGAAAACTCCTCGAGAACCTCAACGATTCCGAAAAGGTGCGTGATATACTCAATAACTGCGGCACCGCGTCCGAAAAGCTCTCCGGGCTTATCGTGAACCTCAGCGGCGCGATACGCAATTCCTCCGAGAACAACCGCCGCATAGAAAACGAAGCTGCCAAGACTATGACCGGCTGCGAGGACACTCTGGAGCACGTCAGATCCACACGTTCCGGAATAGCGGACATGGACAGGCTGATGAGCGAGGTGCTCGACCAGACCGGAAGCATGGCGGAGATAGCCGACAGCTCTTTTGAGAAAAGCAGCAGCTATATTGAGACAATGGAGCACGCCGCAGGTTCTGTTGAGCAGATCGGACGATCCGGGGAGCAGATCCGGGGCAGGATCGACAGCCTGGGAGAGTGCGTACGCGAGATAGCCGGCTTCTCCGGAACGATAGAGAACATAGCCGAGCAGACCCATATCCTTGCGCTCAACGCGTCGATCGAGGCTGCGCGCGCCGGGGAATACGGCAGGGGCTTTGCGGTGGTGGCGTCTCAGGTAAGAACTCTTGCAGCAGGAAGCAGGCGCGCAGCACAGAGCATTTCCGAGCAGATCGACCGCATGAACGAGAGCATGGCGCAGACCCGCGACGCAGTGCTCAGCAACGAAAAGAACGTGTCCGAGGGAATCGAGGAAATTACCCGTGCAAAAACCGAAGCCGCCGAGATACTGGAGCTCCAGAGCCGCTCGCGCAAAACGGTCATCGAGACCCAGGACAATATCCGCTCCAGCGCCCAGCGCCAGTCAGAGGTGGCACGCTCCGCAGCCGCAATGGAGGACGTTGCGAACTCCTCTATCGAACAGGTCAAGGCGATACGCAGTGCGATAGAGCTGCAAAACGGGCTTGTGCAGATGATGGAGGACGCATTCGGACAGGTTTCCGGAATATCGGACAAGCTGCTTGAGATCAGCCGCGACGAGGCTTGACAGCGCCCACAAAATAAAGAACAGATCCCCCTCCGTAACATAGAGGGGGATCAAATTATTTGCTGTGAGAACACATGAACTCACATCATGAGGCGTATCTGCGTCAATCCGGGTTCTCCGCCCTGATCTGCGCCCTTATCTCCTTATGATTGCCGTTGCAGTAATCCGGGAGATTGTCCGCGCGATAATAGCCGATGTCGGTGGATTCACACTTGTTTGTGGCGAGAAGTCCCGTCATAGTGCAGTACGGCTTCTCCACAACCGTTGCGTCCGGTGTGAACTTGTGTATCTCGGAGGTATCCTGGATATCCTTCATAACTTCCTTCCAGACCGCCGCCACAGCCTTCCAGCCGTCTCCGCCGCCGATCTCGCGGCTGTCGTCATAGCCTATCCACAGACCGCCCACATAGTCCGGCGTAAGTCCCATGAACAGCAGGTCGGTGCCAGCGTTCGAGGTACCGGTCTTGCCTATTACCTCAACATTGTCAAGCTGTGCGTAGTGTCCCGTGCCGGTGCCGCCGTTTACCACCTTGTAGATCATTCGGTTGGTCACCCACGCGGTGTCGCTGTCTATAGCCTGGGTGCCGTAGAAATCCTGCTCAAGGATAACGTTGCCCTTGCTGTCCTCCACCTTGCTGTAGAACATCGGACGGTAGTAAACGCCGCCGTTTCCGAAGATCTGGTACGCTCCTGCGACCTCCACCAGCTTTGCGCCGTAGGTAAGCGCGCCGAGGGACAGCGGAGAAAGCGCGATATCCTGCTCTACAAGCGTTGTGAAGCCCAGCATCTGCGTGAGCTGAGTGTACATGGACTTTGTGGTGTTCATTCTGCCTATTCTTACCGCAAGGGTATTAAGAGACTGCTGAACACCGTACCACGCCGGGCGCAGCGTGCCGTCGCCTATGATATGACCGTAGTTCTCCGGCCAGTACTGCGGCGCATTCTCGGTGCCGATGTTGATTTGCGCGTCAGGGATAAGCGTGGAGTATGTGATGAGATTTTTCTGAACCGCCAGCGAATAGGTGGAAATAGGCTTCATCGTGGAACCCGGAGAACGCGTCGCCTGGGTCGCACGGTTGAACGTACCGTCGCCGGGCTTCTCTCCAAGACCACCCACCACAGCCTGCACCGTGCCGGTGTAGTCCATGATGATAAACGCCGATTGTATCAGATCCTCCTCCGGCGCAGCCGGGTCGTAATAGGAAAGCACCGTGTAGGGATCCCGGTATTTCTCCTCCAGTATCTTCTGGAGCTTCATATTCTCGTTGATGTAGATCTTATATCCGCCGTTGTAAAGCTCGTTTTTCGCCGAGGTGTAGGTAATACCCTTGAGGTCGGCAAAGTCTGTTATCACCTGATCTATCGCGGCGTCAACGTACCAGTCCTGGGTAATGGTGTAGTCGCCGTTCCACTTGTACGCCTCGTAACCCTCGGACTGCTGAACGTCGTTATCCTCCGGCTCGTCGTCCTTTATGAGCGTGCGTTCGTCGATATATCCGTAATCATCGCCGTACACCGGCTTCGCAAAGCGCACCTGAATACGGTTGTAGCGGAAGTCCTCGTATTCCTTGGTGGTGATCATTCCCTGCTCGTACATGCAGCGCAGGGCGTAATTCTGCTGCTGCTTGCTGCGCGTCAGGTCGAAATAGGGGGACATCTTTCCGGGATTTCGTATCATTCCGGCAAGCACCGCAGCCTCGCCTATGTTAAGCTCCGACGCGTCCTTTCCGAAATAGTACTGGGAAGCAGCGCCGACGCCGTACACCATTCCGCCGAACCAGATCTGGTTGAGGTAGCTCTCCAGGATATCGATCTTGGTGTACTTCTCCTCCAGGCTGAGCGCACGGAATATCTCGCGCAGCTTACGCTCCCAGCTTCTCTCGTTATCGCCGGTGAGGTTTTTGACAAGCTGCTGCGTTATTGTGGAACCGCCGCCGCCGTCGCCGTTAGAGAAGAACGCGCCTGCGGTACGGTACCAGTCAACGCCCTTGTGGGTATAGAAACGCTTGTCCTCGGAAGCCACAACAGCGTCCACGAGGTACGGGGAGATATCCTCATAATCCACCCAGACGCGGTTCTGCTCAGCGGCTAGGCGCTTTATCTCGACAAGCTCGTTGTTCTCGTCGTAGCCGTAGATGAAACTGGTGTACTTCATCTCGATATTGCGCAGGTTCGCGTCGTAGCTTTTGTCCGCGAAATCCAGCACATACACCGCAAGCACCGTCACCACGATGCACACCATGATAACCAGTATCAGCAGCATCGCAGAGAATGTCGTGCCGACTATCGTCATGGCGTGCCCGAAGTTTTTCAGCGCACGGCTCTTTTTTTTCTTGCCGGAGGGCTTCTTCTGAGGCTCCTCCTTTATCTTGATGTATTTTATTTTTTTCTTGTCCATTATTTGTTCACCCTTGTGCCGTATGTCCGGCATAGCTGGTATCTTCTGGAAATCAATGACTGTACATCTGCATGTACTCTTTTATTATAGCACATTTTCGCGTGAATGTTAATACCTTTTTTGAAATTTTCACATTTCCGCTATATGAAATCCGACTGAAACGACAAAATCAGCGGCTTCGATATGACCCGAAAAAGGGTGAGCAGCGCCCACCCATTGGTTTTTGCGGTTTTGTCACACTTCGAGAGTTCTTTCCCTGGGGTAGACCTTTCCCTCTCTTAGCAGCCGGAGATAGTCCTCGGGGCAGTTTATCGGCTCTGGAACGTCGATACCGCCGCCGAAAAGCCTGTTCAGGTGGTGACTGTCCGAGCCGCCGGTCTTTATCAGCCCGTAGCTGTCGGCGTAGAGCTTTGCGCGCTCGTTGTACAGCTTTCTGGGGTCGTGGCTGGCGTTGATGACCTCCACGGCGTCCACATCATGCGGATAAAGGCTGATGTGGTGGATATACGGATCATAGCGGAACGGGTGCGCGTGAACGATAAAGCACCCCATATCCCTCAGTCCCCGGAAAAGCTCGCGCTCGTCCATATGCATGAGCGCCTGCTCGTTCTGCTTCATCCAGTCCTTTGTCATGCCGTAGATCAGGAAATCGGCGTTGTACACCGTGAATTCGCACCCGAACCAGACTTTCAGCCCGATCTCGTCCCCGACTTCCTTTGCGCGCTCATATCCGAGGAAATATCTGTCAACGCGTTCCTCCCAGGGGAGATCCCTCGGCACGGCGGTGTTTGCATTAAAGAAGTGGTCGGTGACGAATATCCCGTCATAGCCTGCCGCCTTGTGCGCCCTCGCCATATCAGCCCCAGGAGCGCTGGCGCAGGCGCTTCCCTCTTTTGTATGAAGATGTGTTTCGTATTTGTACATGTCTTTCCCCTCCATTTTGTTCTGTATCTCATTGTATCACAAAGGCGAGGGATTTGCAAGGTGTTTGTGAAAAAACAGCATGGAACAGAATAACTCCCCACCATACACAGTGGGGAGCATGTTAATTTTCATTGACCGCTCTTCTGCTGTCCGCAGCTGCCACATATCACACTGCTGGCAGGATTGAAATTTCCGCAGCGGTTACATATCCATGGTCTGGTGTCTTTCTTTATTTTTTCTACCTGACCGCCGCTGAGCTTTTCCGACATTATAATTATATTTTGTGACATCTCAACGAAAAGACCCCATATACAATGCGCAGCAAAAACCATAAAAATACCAATGCAACCCAGAATCCATACCCACCAGATATCGCGGAAACAAATCACAGCAACAGCAATAAGCACGAAATATACTCCCATGCTCATACCCATAAGCACCCTGTTAAAATTTGTCCAACCCTTGTACATAACCTAAGCCTCCTACTTATACTTCTGTTTTGGAATTATCTATATTATAATTCCATTTTGGAATTTTGTCAAGTGTTTTTTCACATATAATTCTAGTAAGAAAAAAAGTGAGGTCTTACTATGAAAACAAGAAAACAGGACTACGGCACGGCAAACATAGTCGGCAGGAACATCGAGCGTCTGCGGAAAAGCCGGAACATCAAGCAAAAGGACTTCGTTGCCATGATGCAGACCGCAGGCTGTGACATAAATCCCACAAGCTACTCAAAGCTTGAGGGACAGGTCAGGGCGGCAAACGACAAGGAGCTGTATGTTATCGCAAAAATACTGAATACCACGATCGACTCGCTCTTTGAGCCAAAATAACAAGATCCCCCCCGGTCGCCCGGAGGGGAAAAATGCTATTGGGTGATAATTAGTCCTGCTTGAACTCGTCAGCGTACATATTCTGCATCTCAACGAGGTGCTTGTACTTAGCCTCGGAGTTCTTAACTGCCTTGTCGAACAGAACAGTAGCTCTCTCGGGGTTAGCACGCATGAGGGAGTTGTAACGTACCTCTCTCATCATGAACGCCTTGTAATCGCCGGTCGGAGCCTTGCTGTCGAGGGAGAACGGGTTCTTGCCCTCGTCTGCCAGAGACGGATTGAAGCGGAACAGATGCCAATAACCTGCCTCAACTGCTTCCTTCTCAACCTGCTGAGCGATGGTCAGACCGCCCTTGATACCGTGGTTGATGCAGGGTGCGTATGCGATGATCAGGGAAGGTCCGTCATAAGCCTCAGCCTCTGCGATAGCCTTTAAGCACTGGTTCTTGTCAGCGCCCATTGCGATCTGTGCAACGTAAACGTAGCCGTAGCTCATTGCGATGCCTGCCAGATCCTTCTTCTTAACGTCCTTACCGCCTGCTGCGAACTGTGCAACTGCGCCCACGTTGGTAGCCTTGGAAGCCTGTCCGCCGGTGTTGGAGTAAACCTCGGTATCGAATACCAGAACGTTTACGTTCTTACCGGAAGCCAGAACGTGGTCAAGTCCGCCGTAGCCGATATCATAAGCCCAGCCGTCGCCGCCGAAGATCCACTGGCTCTTCTTGGAGAGGTAGTTCTTCAGCTTCAGAACCTCTGCTACCAGCGGCTCTGTGGAGCACTGGCAGTTCTCGAATGCTGAAACGAGGTTCTTTGTAGCAACCGCGTTTGCCTTGCCGTCGTTCTCGGTTGCGAAGTACTCGTCGATGAGCGCCTTAGCCTTCTCGTGACCCTCAAGCGCTGCGATCTCCTTCAGCTTGCTCTGTGCTCTCTTGCGGAGAGTGTCCTGAGCCAGGAACATACCCAGACCGAACTCTGCGTTGTCCTCGAACAGGGAGTTAGCCCAAGCCGGACCCTTGCCTTCCTTGTTGGTGGTGTACGGAGTGGACGGCTCAGAACCTGCCCAGATAGAGGAGCAGCCTGTTGCGTTGGCGATGTACATTCTGTCGCCGAACAGCTGAGTTACAAGCTTAGCATACGGAGTCTCGCCGCAGCCTGCGCATGCGCCGGAGAATTCGAGCAGCGGCTGCTTGAACTGAGAACCCTTTACGGTGGTCTCCTTGAACTTCTCGTGAACCTCGGTCTTGTCGGATACCTTTGCAACAGCATAGTCGAATACCGGCTGCTGATCCATCTGAGTATCCAGGGGCTTCATAACGAGAGCCTTGTTCTTAGCCGGGCAAACCTGTGCGCAAACGCCGCAGCCGGTGCAGTCCAGAACGGAGATCGTCATGCCGAACTTCATGCCGGGGAGCTGCATTGCGTCCTTCATCTTAGCGGAAGCAGGAGCAGCAGCAGCCTCGTCAGCAGTCATGATAACAGGACGGATAACTGCGTGCGGACATACGAACGAACACTGGTTACACTGAATGCAGTTCTCTGTCTGCCACTCGGGAACATCAACAGCGATACCGCGCTTCTCGTAAGCAGCGGAGCCCTGGGGGAATGTACCGTCAACAATGTCCATGTCAACGAATGTGGAAACAGGGATCTGGTCACCGCGCTGAGCGTTTACAGGGATCTGAACCTTGTTTACGAAGTCAACCAGGAACTTGTTGTCGCCCTCAGCCTTGTGAACAGGAAGCTCACCCTCGGCGTCAGCCCAGGAAGCAGGAACGTCGACCTTGATGACCTCGCCTGCGCCCTTTTCGATAGCGGCGTAGTTCATGTTGACGATATCGTCGCCCTTCTTGGCAAAGGACTTGTACGCCATCTTCTTCATGTAGGTGATAGCGTCCTCGGGCGGAATGATATTCGCGATAGAGAAGAACGCGGACTGGAGCACGGTGTTGGTCTTGTTGCCCAGACCGATCTCTCTTGCCACCTTGTTAGCGTTGATGATGTAGAAGTTGATGTTGTTCTTAGCTATGTAAGCCTTTACGGGAGCCGGGAGCTTCTCGTCCAGCTCGTCCACTGTCCAGTGGCAGTTCAGCAGGAAGGAGCCGCCGGGGACAACGTCCTGAACCATATCGTACTTGTCGATATAGGACGGGTTGTGACATGCAACGAAGTTTGCCTTGTTGATGAAGTATGTGGACTTGATCGGCGTCTTACCGAAACGCAGGTGAGAAATGGTAACGCCGCCGGACTTCTTGGAGTCGTAAGCGAAGTAAGCCTGCGCGTACATGTCGGTGTGGTCGCCGATGATCTTGATAGAGTTCTTGTTCGCACCAACGGTACCGTCAGAGCCAAGACCCCAGAACTTGCAGCAGGTGGTGCCTTCCGGAGTGGTGTTCGGGTTCTCGGTGGGAGTGAGGGACAGGTTGGTAACGTCATCAGTGATACCGAGGGTGAATACCGGCTTCTCGGTGTTGTTGTAAACGGCGATGATCTGAGCCGGGTTGCAGTCCTTTGAACCAAGACCGTAACGTCCGGTGAATACCAGAGCGTCCTGGAACTTGTTCTCCTTCTTGAGAGCTGCTACTACGTCGAGGTACAGCGGCTCGCCGAGAGAACCGGGCTCCTTTGTTCTGTCGAGAACAGAGATCTTCTTAACGGTTGCAGGGATAGCGTCAACGAATGCGGAGGATACGAACGGTCTGTACAGTCTTACCTTAACCAGACCGACCTTTCTGCCCTGCTTGAGCATGTAGTCGATGGTCTCCTCGATGGTGTCGCAAACGGAGCCCATTGCTACGATGACTTCCTCAGCGTCGGGAGCGCCGTAGTAGTTGAACAGCTTGTAGTCTGTACCGATCTCTGCGTTGACCTTGTTCATGTACTCGGTAACTACATTCGGAATGTTGTTGTAGTATGTGTTGCAAGCCTCTCTTGCCTGGAAGAAGATGTCGGGGTTCTGTGCGGAACCGTGGAGAACAGGCTTCTCAGGGTTGAGCGCTCTGTCACGGAACGCCTGAACAGCGTCCATATCTACCATGCCCTTGAGGGTCTCATAGTCCCACTTTTCGATCTTCTGGATCTCGTGAGAGGTACGGAAGCCGTCGAAGAAGTGCAGGAAAGGAACTCTGCCCTTGATAGTTGCGAGGTGTGCAACAGCGCCGAGATCCATTACTTCCTGAGGATTGGTGGAGCACAGCATAGCATAACCGGTCTGACGGCAAGCGTAGATATCGCTGTGGTCGCCGAAGATAGACAGCGCATGGGAAGCGACTGCACGAGCGGAAACGTGGATAACCGACGGAAGCAGCTCGCCTGCGATCTTGTACATGTTGGGGATCATCAGCAGCAGACCCTGAGATGCGGTATAGGTGGTGGTGAGAGCGCCTGCGGACAGAGAGCCGTGAACAGCACCTGCTGCGCCTGCCTCTGACTGCATTTCAACGACCTTTACCTGCTCGCCGAAGATGTTCTTGACACCTGCGGTAGACCAGGAGTCGGTGACCTCTGCCATAACTGACGAGGGGGTAATGGGGTAAATTGCCGCTAAGTCTGTGAACGCATAGGACACATGAGCCGCAGCGTTATTACCGTCCATTGTTTGCTTTTCTCTAGCCATTGGATTTTTCCTCCTTAAAATTCAGCAGCTGGTGGCTGCCGTTGTGACAGCGGTCTGCTTGTGGCATAGGCACACTGTCTGATCTTATATTATTCTATCACAAATCCTGCAATTTGTAAATAGGCAATACGTTTATTTTATAGATTTTGTACATGTTGCACCAAAAAAATTCGAATTTATCAACAATGTGGCAATATTTCCATTAACATAACAAAAAGGCGCCTGACCTTCCCCGGGGATACCGCGGTCATCATAGCGTCTTAATCAGTATGTTAAATCGAGGATACTCGGCAATATCCCCCGGCGGAGGTGTTTACAACTGTTTGTTGCCCTTGGAAGCCGCGCGCACTTCCATTATCCCGGTCTCCGGGTAAAAGAACACGGTGCGTCCGTAGTTTAGACCGGTATCGTCGGCGACGATCGGGATGCCCTCCTTGCGCAGAGCCTCTTTTACCGCCACGATATTCCGCTCGCCGATATTGAACCTGTCGCTCGCGGTGGCGAACATTACCGCTCCGCCGGCGATCTTTGCCTTCAGCCTGGAACGCGCTGCTCCCTGCTTCACCATTTCGTTTACCAGCATCGGCACTGCGGTATCGGCGAAGCGCATCGGGGTGGCAGAGCCGTTGGTCGCCTGGGTGCTGTCCGGGAGCATTATGTGGGACATACCGCCGACTCCTGTGGCGCTGTCCAGCAGGCATATGCCCACGCAGGAGCCGAGGGCGTAAGTCACCAGCACGTCCGGCGGCCTGCACACTTTCAGGTCGGAAATACCTATCGTCAGATTTGCCATCACATAACACCAAGTTTCTTCATAAGCGTTTCGAGAGACTCCATCTCCGGGATAAGAATGATATTGGATTTGATATCCACGCCGTCTATCGCAAATCCGTCGTCGATGAACAGCACCTTGTCGCCCACCTGCGAGAACTCGATTATCGGCACGCTCATGATAGCCCCCAGCATATCCACCGTCATTGACGGGATATCCATGTCGATAGTTAGTCCGGTAAGAGTACTCAGCGCCCTGAGATAGCTTCCCGCCATGATATTTCCCATTTCTGTTATAACAGAAAGCTGCATATCGTCTAGATTTGTGACCTGGACGTTGTCTGCACTCATGAAAGTAGACAGCACCACCTGCGCGAAGCTGTCCTCCAGCAGGAACATCATCATGCCCTTGATATCGCCCTGGAGCCGCACCAGGATACCGGTTATTATCTTCTCCGGGCCGCCCATGGTGTCGATTATCTGCTGATATTCCAGCACGCATACGTTGGGGACCTTCATATCGATAGGCTTCCCCAGCATCTCCGACAGCGAGGAGGCGGCGCTTCCCGAACCGATATTGCCTATCTCACGCAGGCAGTCTATCGCCACGGGAGATAACTCATCATAGTTTTTCAGCATCTTGTTCTCCTAAGAAATCATCTGAGATTATTCGCGATCCTTGTGAACTCATCGGAGGTAGTAACCACCCTGGAGCTTATCTGATACGCACGCTGCGTTTCAATGAGCTTCACCATCTGGTCGGCAAGGTTTACGTTGGAGGTTATCAGTACACCCTGGAGCTTTTCAGCGGTTGGGTCTGCGACAGCCGCTCCGCTTCTGTCAGTGGCGGAATACCGGTTGGTAGCCGCCGCCTCGATACCGAAAACGTTCTCGAAGGTGAACACGCCCACCATATCCCTCAGAGCGTCATAATCCGGTGCTGCATTGTCTGCGTCGAACGGTACGACTATGCGCTGATTGTTGCTGTCCAGCACATACTCGCCGCTGCTGCTGACGAGATACCACTCCCCGGTCTCTGCCTGGGTCATGGCGAAAGCGCCGTCACGGGTGTAGTTCACATCGCCGTAACGGTTCTCCACCGCAAAGAAGCCCTCGCCGGGCAGCGCGAAATCCAGCGGCCGCTCGGTGTAATAGAACGAGCTTTCCTCAAACATGATATCGGTTTTCTGTATGTAGGTGCCGTGACCGGTCTGCCAGTCCTCCTCCGGGGCGCGCTGCCTGGAATAAAGGCAGTCCGCGAAAGAGGGGCGGACGGTCTGGTAGCCGTAGGTATTCACGTTTGCGATATTGTTGCCATAGACATTGAGCGCCTGTGCCTGGGCGATCATGGCGGTCTTGCCGGTATGGAAAGATATATTCATGACTTACTCCTTACTCGCGCTTTGTCAGATCTTGCAGATGGACGTTGCCTTCTGGTTCATGCTGTCGATAAGCTTCGCCAGAGAGCTTGACGCCTCGTAGATGCGGTTGGTGTTCATCATCATGGTCATTTCGTAATTCAGGTCGATATTGGAGCGCTCGTATGCGCCCTGGATTATCTCGAACCGCGTTCCCTCGGGGACTTCCCCAGCCTGTACCGATGTGAACATATTCGCGCCGAACTTGTCCACGTTCCCCTCGGGGTCGATATATGAGAGCCGCAGCCTGTCCACAAGCTCGCCGTCCTGGTATATCGCACCGTCGTTGTCGATAACGAAATCCTTGTTGCCGAGATATATCTCGCCGTTCTCGCCCAGTATCCTGCCGGAATTGGAAAGGCAGAGATATCCCTCGCCGTCCAGCTCCCACTGACCGTTTCTTGTGAGCATGGTTTCACCGTTGTAGCCGGCGATATTGAAGTACACATCGCCGTTTATCGCCACGTCAAAGGGCGACTCGGTGAACTCAAACGTGCCCTGCCCGAGGTCGGTGTAGGAAGTATCGACATATGTCTGCGCGAACGTGCCGGAGGTCTCCTCGCGGTGCTTTACAAGTATCATCTGCTCCTGGAAGCGGTTGGTGATTATCGTGTCGCGCTTGTAGCCTGCGGTGGACATATTGGCGAGATTGTTGCCGATGCAGTCCAGCTTGCGCTGGTTCATTATCATGCCGTTGCAGGCGTAGTAGTATCCTCTGTTCAAGACTGCTCCTCCTTCTCCGGGGAACTTCCCTTAATGTAAGGCTCCAGCGCCGCTTTCAGCGCCAGCATAGCCTTTGTGTTTATCTGACACACTCTGGACTCCGACACGCCGATGACCTTTGCGATGTCGGAATACTTCATGCTCTTGTAATAGTACAGCGTGATGACCTGGCGCTCCTTCTCCTTCAGGGAAGCTATCGCCTTAGCGGTCACTTCTCTCAGCTCCTGCCGCAGCAGCCGTGAATCGCTGCCCTCATCAGCGGAGGGAGAGCCTTCGAAATTGTCCTCGTACAGCAGCTCCTCAAAGGAGAGGGTGACTGTGTTGGAAGCGTCCGCCATGCCCTTCAGCAGCTTATCCTCGCTCATTCCAAGGTATTCCGCAAGCTCGGCATTTGTGGGCGCCCTGTTATATTGATTATACAATATACTGTTCGCCTTGTCAAGGTCACGGGCGAATTTTCTCACAGGTCTCGGCACCCAGTCCTGCCTGCGGACGTAATCTATGATCGCGCCGCGTATCTTCAGCGAAGCGTAGGTCTCGAACTTTGCGCCCTTTGTCGGGTCGAAGCTCTCGATTGCGTCCATCAGGGCGATAACTCCCTCGTTCACAACGTCGTCCACGTCGCCGTATTTTATAAAGGTATTACGCAGGGAAAGTGCGCAGGCACGCACCAGCCCGAGATTTTTGAGCACTATCTCATTTCGGAGCGCCTCGCTGTGGCTCATGCCGTACTCCTCCAGGAGCGCCGCATTGCTGCTTTCCATGCTTTTCCCTCCTTCTGAGTGAGTTTACGCCGTCAGTGCGCCGCAGCCGGCTGACCTATGGGCGAGGGGCGCTGACCGGGCAGGTTCAGAGAGATATTGCCTATAGCCTGTATCTGCGCGGTGGAGTCTATCTCGCTGTAGGAAAGCACCGTGATGTTCGGTATGAACTGGTCGGTGAGCTTCTTGTAATAGATCCTCACCACCGGAGAAGTCAGGATAATGACCGTCGGGATAACGTCCTTTATCTTGTCTATCTCCTGGTTGGAAGCCGCGACGATGCGCTGTATCATATCCGGAGCCATTGCTAGGTAGCTGCCCTGGTCGGACTTCTTCACGGAGCTTACTATCAGATCCTCTATCTGGGTATCCAGTGTGATAACGCGCAGCGAATTCGCCTCGGCAAAGCGGTGGGTTATCGTGCGCTTCAGCGACTGGCGGACATATTCCGTGATGATATCGGTGTCCTTCAGCACGTTGGCGTGGTCGCCGATAGTCTCCAGTATTGTCTCCAGGTCGCGTATCGGAATGCCCTCCCTGAGCAGGTTCGCGAGTATCTTCTGCAGATAGCCCACGGAAATGACCTTCGGGATAATGTCGTCCACCACGATAGGGTTGGTCTTTTTCACGTTGTCCAGCATGGTGTTGACGTCCTGCCTGGAAAGAAGCTCATGCGCGTAGCGCTTCATGATCTCTGACCAGTGGGTTATCATGACGGAAACCGGATCGATAAGGGTGTAGCCCGCAACGTCCGCCATGATCTTCTTGTCCTCGGATATCCACTTCGCCGGAAGCCCGAACGCAGGCTCCACCGTGTCGATACCCTCGATCTGCTGGGTGACGTCGCCGCTGTCCAGAGCCAGGTAGTGATCCACCAGTATCTCTCCTCTTGCGACCTCCTCGCCCTTTATCTTGATGATGTACATATTGGGGTTTATCTCGGGATTATCCGTCATTCTGACAGAGGGAATGACCATGCCCATATCCAGCGCGAACTGCTTTCGGAAAATAACCACACGCTCGATGAAGTTACCGCCGGATTTCTCGTCAACAAGCCGCAGCAGGCTGTAGCCGAACTCCATCTCGATAGGCTCGACGTTCAGCAGCTTGAACACATTGTCGATGTCCCGGTAGTAGTCGTTGTCCGCCGGGAGCTTTTCCATTTCCTTTTCCTCTGCCTTTTTGCGCTGGGCAAGCTCCAGCTCCGCCATTTTCTTCTTGTTGCGGTTGAGCAGGAACGCCCCCAGTATCAGCAGCACGCCCAGAATAAGGCACACCACAGTCGGGAAGCCGGGTATCACCATCATTACCACCATGACGATACCTGCTATCATCAGCACAAAGGGCTGCGCCGTGAACTGGCTCTTGATGTCGTTTACAAGGCTGTCATCGCTTGCCGCACGGGTAACTATCATACCGGTGGCAACGGAGATCAGCAGCGCCGGGATCTGGGAACACAGACCGTCGCCGACTGTCGCCAGGGAATAGGTGTTGAGGATAGTGTTGAAATCACCGCCGCCGCGCACCATACCGATGATAACGCCGCCGATTAGGTTTACGAGAGTGGTGACGATAGACATTATCGCGTCGCCCTTTACGAACTTCGTGGCACCGTCCATGGAGCCGTAAAAGTCCGCCTCGCGCTGAATGTTGCTGCGCCTGCGTTTGGCTTCGTTCTCGTCGATTATGCCTGCATTGAGGTCGGCATCGATAGCCATCTGCTTACCGGGCATAGCGTCCAGGGTAAATCTCGCAGCCACCTCGGATACTCGCTCAGAGCCTTTGGTGATTACGATGAAGTTTACCAAAACGATGATAATGAATATCAGAAAGCCGACGATAGCGTCGCCGCCCATTACGAATTGTCCGAACGCCGCAATGACATTGCCGGCGTAGCCGCTGGAAAGAATGCCTCGCGTAGTGGAAACGTTCAGCGACAATCGCAGTACAGTTGTCAGCAGCAGCACTGTAGGGAATACCGAGAACTCCAGCGCCTCTTTTATGAACATGGTCATTACAAGGATAATGAGGCTCAGGGAGATGTTGAGCAGTATCAGGAAGTCCAGCAGCCAGCTGGGGAGCGGTATGATTATCGCAATTACGATGAAAATTACAAACAGAACAAACGAATTGCTCAGTATCTTGCGGACTATGCTGCCCATCTCCTTTCTGTAATATTATGCCGAATATATACGAATTGTAGTGTTGTCAAATCAAGCGTGCAGCGTTTTGTGCTTCTCGCGGTAAACCACCGTCAGCACCTCCGCGACTGCGTTGTAAAGCTCCGCAGGGATCTCTCTGCCGATATCCACCATGCTGTACAGCGAACGTGCCAGCGGCGGATCCTCGATAGTCATAACGTCGTTTTCTTCCGCGATCTGCACTATTCTCATCGCCAGAAAATCCTTGCCCTTGGCAATGACCTGCGGTGCGTTATTCTTGTCTTGGTCGTATTTTAGTGCAACGGCGAAGTGCGTCGGGTTTCTTACCACCACGTCCGCCTTGGGGACGTCCTGCATCATGCGCATCTGCGCCATCTGCTGCTGCCGCTGCTTTATCTTGCTCTTGATCTGGGGGTCGCCCTCCATCTGCTTGAACTCTTCCTTGACCTCCTGCTTGGACATCTTGAGCTTTTTCTCAAACTGCCACCACTGGAACAGGAAGTCCGCCGCCGCAACAAAGACCAGCATTATGCATATCAGCATCACAAGGTCGAATATCGTCAGCATGGCGTAGGTGACGCCCTGCATGACCCCGGTGTTCATCAATGCGATGAACTTCGGCAGACGGCTCTGTATCTCGTTGTAGATCACAACGCCGATGATTATTACCTCGATAAGCCCCTTCAGTATGTTGACGATCGACTGCATCGAGAACAGCTTTTTTATTCCCGAAAGTGGATTAAGCCGCGAGAACTTAGGCTTCAGCGCCTTCATCGTGAACAGACCCCGGGTCTGCGCCACCGTGGGAATGATACCCAGCGCCATTGCGATAAGGCAGATAGGCCCCACGCAGATACCCACCACCGTAATAACGTTCGTGAATATCGAAATAATGGTGTCCTGGCTTACAGTGGTCTGTCCGATATGCTCGAAAACCGAGCCGGAATACGCCATCACTGACTTGGTGACAAGCCCCAGCAGCAGCCGCATCGCCGAAAAAATACCAAGCACGGATACCGCAGTTACGATCTCCTTGCTCTGTAGGACGTTGCCCTCCTTGCGCTGATCCCGGCGCTTTTTCGGGGTGGCCTTTTCGGTTTTTTCTTCTCCTGCCATAGTACCGCCCTTTCAACGCGCCGTGTTATTCTAGGGAAACGCTGATTAAATCAAATTCGCCCCGTTCAAATGAGCATACTCACGCGGCTGAATTTGATACGCTACGCTTTAATCAGCGTATCCCTAGGTATACGCTGATCGCAGCGAAGCAGCACTGGTTTTGCACAGCTCCCTATGCGGCTGCGGTCATCTGCTCCAGAATTCCGTTGAGATTTGCGAACATCAGATCCATGATATCCTGCATAAATCCGGCGATCATCGTACTGCTCGCCGCCAGCACCACAAATCCCACCAGCATTTTTATCTGTATGTTCAGCACGAACACATGTATCGACGGGACGGCTTTCATCAGCACACCGATACAGAATTCTGTGACAAGCTCCGCGGCGATTATCGGCATAGCCAGCTTTAAGCCGAGAGTCATCACCGTCTCCAGGTACTGAACGATAAGATAGGTGAAATTGATGTTGAGACCGCTGAACCCTATCGGTATCGTCTCATAGGAGACCGAGAACAGCTTTATGTAGGACAGATGTCCTCCCACCAGGAAGAAATATATCATGAACCACCAGCTGTAGTATCTTGTAATGATACTGGTCGTGCCGAAGGTCGGATCGTAGCCCTTCGACATTGAAAAGCCGATCTGAAAATCCGCCACCTCGCCGGCGTAGTTGAATATCTGTAACATCAGGTTCACAAAAAAGCCCAGCGTGAAGCCCACCAGAAGCTCCTTTGCTATATCCATCACGAACGGCAGCAGACCATTCGGAATGGTGTAGGAAAATCCCCCGGCAGTCGCCATGACCACCGCAAGCATGAGCGACGCTCCTGCTTTCACCATGTTTGGAACTCCGTTGCGGGAGAATATCGGATTGAACGTAAAAATACCGCTGACCCTTGCCAGCACCATGATAACCACAACGAAGTTGTTCTGAATGATACCCCAGATCTCTGACATGGCGCCGCCTTATGTAATGGGCACTGCGGCGACCTTCTCGAAGATAAAGTTCACGAAGTCGATACACTCCGAGGTCATCCAGGGTGCGAGAACAAACAGCGCCAGACCGACCGCGACCGCCTTGGGCGCAAATGAGAGCGTCTGCTCGTGCACCTGCGTAGCCGCCTGGAGTATAGCCACCACAAGACCGACTATCATCGCAATGAGCAGTATCGGCACCGCCAGCTTGAACGCCAGCATTATCGCCGCGAGGAATATCTCCATCATAACGTCCTGCGTCATCAGTCACACCACCCTCTGAAAGCTATAGGTTGTAGCTTGAGACAACGGAGCCTATCAGCAGGTTCCAGCCGTCCGCAAGCACGAATACAAGTATCTTGAACGGCATTGAGATCATCGCCGGCGGAAGCATCATCATACCCATGGACATGAGCGTACTTCCCACAACTAGGTCTATTACCAGGAAGGGCAGGAAGATAAGGAAGCCCATCTGGAACGCGCGCTTCAGCTCGCTTATCATAAACGACGGCACGATCACCGTCAGGCTGAGGTCGTTCTGAATGTATTCCTCGGTATAGCCGCCCTCGGGAGGTTCCGTCTTTGAAAGATCGAGGAAGAATTGCAGATCGTCATTGCTGGTCTGCTTTAGCATAAATTTCTTGAGCGGAACGGAAGCCGCTTCCAGTGCCTCCTGCGTGGTAAGCTCCTCGCTGACGTAGGGCTGGTATGCCACCTCGTTTATCTCGGAGAACACCGGCGCCATGATGAAGAACGTCAGGAACAGCGCCATTCCGGTGATGACCATATTCGGCGGAGTGCTCTGGGTCTGCATCGCCGTGCGGAGAAATCCCAGCACGATGACGATCCTCGTAAAGCAGGTCATCATGATAAGCAGCGACGGAGCCAGCGCAATGAGCGTCAGCAGAATGATGATCTCCAGTGGCTGCGAAGCGTCCACGCCGATAAGCTCCTGTATCACCGAGGAACCCGTGTCGTTGCCGACATATGTGGGGTCGGTATCGAGGTAATCCCCGGGCTGCTTTTCCGTTTCCAGCGGAGCTTCAGCAGTTGAAACTACCTGCTCCGCGCTCCCCTGTTCCGCGAACGCCGAGAGGGTGCACAGCATTACCGTCAGGAGCACCGTCACAAGCAGGGACACGGCAAATCTCAGCACAAGCCGCTTATTCTCTTTTGTCAGCTGATACTGTCTGAACACGCTGCCGTTCCTCCTGCCTTACTTCTTGTTCATCATGTCCTTGAACACGGTCTTGAAGCTCTCCCTGAATGTCGGGTTTCCGCCGTTTTCGTCCTTTTTCGCTAGAAGCTGATCCTCGGTCTCCTCCAGCTCGTGGATCTTCTCCACCCTGCCATTGGTGACGCCGATGACCATGCACTTTCCGCAGACGCTTACCAGCAGCAGCATTTTGTCCTGCCCGAGATTTATGCGCTCCAGCACCTTCATGTGCCTGCTGTCGCTGACCGTAACGCGCTTGTTGAGCTTTTTCATCAGCCAGAACAGCAGAAATACCAGCGCCAATACTCCGATAAGCGCCATTATCATCTGAAAATATTCCACTGCCTGTCCTCCTGTCTCAACGCAAAACAGCCGCACCATAAGACATAGTGCGGCGGAAATACTGCTTCACGAAACCCGGACGCGCACCGTCAGGATCTCCGTGACTTGACCGCCCTGCACTCTGAGCAGCCGCCTCAGATATCAGCCGAGGACCTTCTTAACGGTCTGTAAGATCCTGTCAGGCTTGAAAGGCTTAACGATGAAGTCCAGAGCGCCGAGCTTGATAGCCTCAACGACCATTGCTTCCTGGCCCATTGCAGAGCACATTACTACCTTAGCCATAGGATCCATGCCCTTGATGTCCTTTAGCGCCTCGATACCGGTCTTGTTGGGCATGGTGATGTCCATGATAACAAGGTCGGGCTTCTCTGCCGAGTATACATCGCAAGCGATCTGTCCGTCGGCTGCTTCAAGGATATTAGTGTAGCCGTTCTTAGTCAGAGCGTCCTTGATGAGCATTCTCATGAAAGCTGCGTCGTCCACCAGTAATATCTTCTTATCCATTACAAAAATTCTCCTTGATGTATTGTAGTATTAATTCAGTACAAAATTATGTCATTCTTTGCTGAGTGTATCCATCAGATTGGACTTCACTATCTCTGTGATCCTCACCGCGAAATTATCGTCGATAACTACAACATCTCCACGGGCGATCAGATTGCCGTTCACCACGACATCGACCGGCGCGCCTGCCTGGCGTTCAAGCTCGATTATCGTGCCCTGCTGGAATTCAAGGATATCCTTGACCTTTCGCTTAGCGGTGCCGATCTCAACGGAGATCTCCAGCGGAACTCCCATCAGCAGCTTGAGGTTATCCTTCTGGTCTGCCGGAAGCCCGAAA
The DNA here is from genome assembly GCA_022766785.1 of Oscillospiraceae bacterium. GTDB lineage: Bacteria > Bacillota > Clostridia > Oscillospirales > Ruminococcaceae > CAG-115. The sequence continues at coordinate 15,954 of JALEOL010000034.1, read as the reverse complement.
TCCATCGCGTCGAACTGGTGAAGCTGGGCGTTCTGGATATTGACCGGGGGAACAGGCGGCGGATAAGCGCCATAAGCGGCATACTGCCCACCGTAGCCGTACCCGGGATATCCCTGCGGCTGACCCTGCGGCGGATAAGGATACCCGGCGGGTGCCTGCGCTCCCTGCTGCGGCATTGGAGCCGGCTGGGGTGCCGGAGCCGGTACAGGTGCAGGTGCAGGAGCAGTCTGCTGAGCGGCAGGAGCCGTAGCAGGAGCAGGTGCAGCAGTCTCCTGAGCCTGGCTTTCCGCCTCTGCGGCGTCGCCGTTGAATTTGTCGATCATCTTTCCGGAAAGTGACTTCGCAAGCTCAACGGACATCACAGACATGAACTCGCTGTTCATAACTCCGTCAACAGAAAGATTGAATGTGACTGCGACGATAGTTTCCTCGGGATCAAGCTCCGCAAGCTGACAGAAGTTCGTCTCCTCGATCAGATACGGCGTGGGCGTGGAGATATCAACGGAAATGCCCAGCAGGTCTGACAGCGCGGTAGCGGAAGCGCCCATCATCTGGTTCATGACCTCGGAAACGGCACTGATGTTCATCTCGTCAAACTCGAAATCCGGCGAGACCACCAGCGGATTGCCCATCAGCTGGTTTAGTATCAGCTGAACGTCGTCCTGCTTCAGAACCATCATGTTCTGACCGGAGATACCGGAAACATACACGATCTTGACGCAGATAGCAGGCTCAAGGCGGTCATAATTAAGGTCGGCAGCCTTGACCACATTCACCTGAGGTGTAGTGATCCAGACCTTGGCGTTGAGCAGCTCAGAAACGGCAGTCGCAGCGGCGCCCATGCTTATATTAAGTATCTCGCCGACCGCGTCAATTTCGTATGAGCTGAATTCAACGTTTGCATCCTTTTCATTAGCCATCGAACATTTTACCTCAATTCTCTATAAAATTATCAATCATTACAGCCTTTTTGTTATTATAGGTACCAAGCTTTCCTGTACACCAGGGCTTGTTTCCTATCCTTACATCCACGTTGCTGGTAATGCTCTTCCCCAGAGGAATGACGTCGTTCACCTGCAATGTCAGCACCTCGTACAGGTCAAGATTGATCTCTCCGAGCACCGCCGTAATGTTCAGATCGGTGTCGCTGATGCCGTTCATGATGTTATCGCGGCGCTCTTGCTCGCGGTTCGCGTCAAGCCTTCTTCTTGAAACGTTGTAGCGCGAGATGAACTTGCTCATTATCTCGTCGAGATTTATGGCAGGTATACATACCGAGATGATGGACTTTGCGCCGTTTATCTCCACCTCAAGCGCCACGATTATAACGGTATCCTCATGACCGATAGTCTGCACCACTCTGGAATTGGTCTCAATGCCGATGAGCTTCGGATCAAGCTCTATATGAGTCGCCCACGGCTCGTAGAGAAGCCCTGCCATGGAGTTCATCACATCTGTCATAATGGTGATCTCGATCTCGGTGAAATCCCGGTTCACGTCCCGGAACTCGCCCCTGCCGCCCAGCAGCCTGTCGATCATCGTAAAGGTTATCGTATTGGAGATCTGCACGATGACCGTGGTCTCGCTGACCTCCTCGTTCTTTATCCCCATATCGACCATGCCCATGAGAACATAGTCCGGGAGTGCATTGTTGAACTCGCTGTACCGCTGCTCCTCGATGTTCACCAGCGATACGCGGCAGTAAAGTCTCAGCAGACCGGTCAGATAGGACGAAAGAAGACGGGCATAGTTCTCGAAGATACCGTCAAGTACCTTGATCTGCTCCTTCGTGAACTTCTTCGGGGCACGGAAGTCGTACTCCTTGACCTTTTCCTCTTCCTTGGACGAAACCACCGGAACTGCGCCGGCGGCGACGTTCTTCAGCATTTCATCTATCTGCGCCTGCGTCAGGACATCTGCCATCTGTATCCCCCCTGAAAATAAACTGCTCAAAGGTACAAAAGCACCTTCGGACCCTCACGCCGTCACTCCTCTGCTCCTGCGTCGGAACCTGCGTCAGAGCCTGCGTCTGATCCGGAGTCGTCAGACTCGACATTCGCCGCGAAAGTGTCGTAATCTCCGGGAATTACCGGACCTACCGACAAGCCTCCGCCGTTAAGGTCGGGATATTTCTGCTCCAGAGAATCGATAATGGACTGTGCATAATCATTGGGCACCTTTTCGGTGTCGCTGCTGTGATCGCCGTCCGGGTCGAAGTTGTCAAGATCGATGCCATAGTCGAACCTGAGGATATCCTTGAGCACGTCGGGATCTGTGAGATCCACGTCCGCCTTGAGCAGAACCATCTCAACGCGGCGGTTCTGCGCCATACCCTCCGGGGTGCTGTTATCCGCGATCGGCTCGGCATAGCCGCTGCCCTTTGCCCTGAACTGTTCGGTATCCAGCACCTTGCGGAAATCCATGTACTTTACAACGCTCACGGCACGTCCAGCGGACAGATCCCAGTCATTGACCTCTGAGATAGCCTTTGCGGTGTGACCGTTGACGGTGCAGGTCTTTATGGAAGTCTTGACCGCCTTGATACCGGGGCCTATGCCGTCCAGCAGATCCTTGCCCGCCTGGGTGAGAACCGCACTGTTCGGCTCGAAAAATACGTTGTTGTCAAACCTGATACTGAGGTGAGCCGCACCGTTCTCCAGCGATACGGACTGCTCCAGGTTATTCTCGGAAACATACTGCGAAATATAGTGGTACAGCTGGTCGAAGCTCTGGGGCAGATTGCCCTGACCTCCGTTGCTGTCGGGCTTTTCGCTGACTGTGCCCTCGCCCTCCTCGGGAACGGGGTTAGGCGAATCCACATACTGGTTGAGATACTTTCCGTGTGAGGTGAACGCCTGGTATATGTACTGGAACTTCTGCTCGTCCTGTGACGACGAAGCGTACAGCAGAACGAAGAACGTCAGAAGCAGCGTTACCATGTCGCCGTATGTAGACAGCCAGTCATTACTGTGGTCTTCCTTCGCTTTTTTCTCGATCTTTGCCACTGATGTCCCACCTCCTCGGAATAATACTCACATGAGTAATCCCACTGACAGAATATCAATATCCTGCCAATATATTATTGTAGCATAAATTCGCTGAAAATGCAAATACTTTTTGACTTTTTTTACTGAAAAAATGTAATTTTTCTGTCAAATTAAGCGGTCAGTTCCCTGCCTTGGCAGCACGCTTTTTAGAAGAAGGCAGCATGAACTCCAGCTTTTCCTGTATGTAGCGCGGATTTGAGCCGTCTGCGATAGCCAGCACGCCCTCCTCGATGATCTGCATACAAAGAAGCTCGTCGTTATGGGCGTTCTGCAATGCGCTTGCCATAGGGTTGAACACGACATTCGCGAAAAGCGAGCCGTAGAACGTGGTGATAAGCGCCGTAGCCATACCGCCCGCAAGACCTTCAGGGTTGGTACCCATGGTGTTGAGCATGTTTACCAGACCAACAACGGTACCCAGCATACCGAATGCAGGGAATACCGCAACGCCCTTCTCAAAGAACGCGCGTCCATTGTCGTGGCGTTCGCACATGAAGTTTATTGCGTCGTCCAGCATTCCGCGTACCTTTGCGGTGTCGTTTGCGTCAACGATGAGCATGAGAGCGGACTTCATGAACTGGTCGGAGCACTGGTTCGCGCTTTCCTCAAGAGCCAGCAGACCGCGTCCTCTTGCGATCTTGGCGTACTCAACGATATCGTCGATGTACTTTTCGGGCTTGAACTTTTTCGGCATGAACACGAGCTTGAAGCGCTTGCCCACGCCTGCGAGATAACTCAGCGGATAAGACGCGAAAAGACAGCCTATCGTACCGCCTATGGTAATTGCCAGCGACGGAGGGTCGATGAACCAGTCCATCTGACCGCCCTGGAAAATACCGAAAACGACCATGCCAAAGGCAATGCCCCAGCCGATAATAATACTGATATTCAAAAAGAATCCCTTCCTTTTCTTGGACAAGACCGCAAATGCTGCGGTATCGTCCAGGTATTCATGATGTACGGCAGTTCCCTGCCCGAAAGTCAGTTATGTCAAAGGATCATGCCCGTCCGCCGCGGATCGTCTTCCGAAGCGCCGGCGCCGCCTGTTGTATTCGAGGATCTTGTTCTGAAGCTCCTTCATGCTTTCCCTGACGATATAGGTGTGCCCGTTGGAGAGGGTTATCACCGTATCGGGAGTTTCAGTGACGGATTCGATCATCAGCTCGTTGAGCAGAAATTCCTTTCCGTCCAGCTTTGTCAAAAAAATCATATCATACCTCAACCTGATCATTCTCCCCTGCCCCTTGACAGGGGAGAAATCAAGTTAAATCAGTTATCTCTTGAGGGAAAGAAGCTCCTCAAGCATTGTATCTGATGTTGTGATAACTCTCGAGTTTGCCTGGTAGCCTCTCTGGGTGGTTATCATATCGGTGAATTCCTGTGCAAGATCCACGTTGGACATCTCCAGCGCACCGGAAACCACCTCGCCTGCGCCGTCCTGACCTGCAACGCAGAGCTTCGGCTGACCGGAAGCAACGCTCTCGGCAAACAGCGTTCCGCCCATTGCGGTAAGACCGTTGGGGTTATCAAAGGTCGCGATGTCGATACGGCCGAGGTTCATGTAGCCGTGAACAGCGTGGTAGCCGATGATAGTGCCGTCCTGCTGTACGGTGACGTTCTCGAGATCCTTGTAGCTCTGCTCAGCGCCCTTTCTGCCATCGGTGAGGTTAAAGGTGGAGAGGGACTTCGCCACGGTGGTGTAGAAGCTATCCACGCCGTCGCCGAACGAGAGGGAGGGATTGGAGCCGAAAAGCGCCTTTCTCTGACCGGGTGTGAGCGTCGAAATACCAACGAAGCTGCCGGCGTCGAAGGTGAAGATCTTCTGGCTGTTTCCGCCTGCTGCTGCCGAAACTGCTGCGTTGATGTCTGCGAGGGCGTCTGCGTCGGTTGAGTAAGCCTTATTTGTGATACCGATAGTGAGCGTGTTATCGTCCCACTGAGCTGTGGGAGCGTCGTAGTTGGAAATATACTTGAACACTATCTTGTAGTTGTTTGCATATGCGCCAGGCTGGCTTGCGGTCGCGCTGATGTTGGTGACAACCGGATCCGTGTCAACGAGGGTCAGGGGAGAACCCCAGCCTGTGATCGCTGTGGCAAGTGTGCCGGCAGGGATATCAAACTTTGTAACAGAGAGGTTAAGACCTGCAAGCGCGCCTGTGGTGTCAGCAGCCTTAGCGGCTTCAATACCGGTCTTGATCGCCTGCGTAAGGTCAGACTGTCTGGTGTTCGTGTCAATGGTTATTGTCCATGCGTTAGAGTTCGCATCATAAGTTGCCGATGTCGGCGAACCAGACTGGATATTTATAGCTGCATGGTTATATGCGTCGGAGGTATTCGCGTTGTTTGTCGCAAATGCAATGGTAGCGTAGATATTTGTTGCAGATCCGGTGGGAGTTACATCAGCCCTTGCCTCAACGCTTGCCTGGTCGAGTGCGTGAGTCCAGCTGTCAACGCTTGCCTTTGCAACCTGAGAGGAGGTGGAAGCCGGGAGATTTTCGAAGTCGAACTTTATCGAAACATCGTCCGGCAGTGTGATACCGCCAGCCTGAAGGCACTTTGCGATCTCGTCCTCAAACGCCTGAGCCGAGTCGAACTGCTGATCCTTGTTGAAATACAGGTTCAGCACGCCTGCGGAATATGTAGCGAACGGGTACTCCGCCTGGTTGAAGGTGACTGACATATCGGTGTTGTCCGACGGGTCAGAAACGGAAATGGTGACATCGCAGCCGTTTATGGTCTTGGTCGCGCTGGAGCACTTTGCGTCGGTCGCCGGGATAGTTATCTTGATGGGCTGGCTGCCTGCGGGCTGACCGTCGAAGTCGCCGGAAACGCCCAGCACCTTGTAGCCGGAAGCGTTAACGAGGTTGCCCTCCTCATCTACATTGAAGATACCTGCCCTGGTGTAAAGGATATTTCCTGCGCTGTCCATTACCTGGAAGAAGCCCTCGCCGTCTATCGCCATATCATATATGCTGTCGGAGAAGGTGAAGCCGGACTGGGTCATGTTCGGCGTTGTGGAATTGAGCTTAACGCCGTAGCCTACCTGGATAGGGTTAGTGCCGCCCTTGGTGGTGGAAGCGCCGGAGGGGGTCTTCTTTGTCTGATAGTATACGTCCGCAAAGGTGACAACATTGGTCTTGTAGCCCGTGGTATTAACGTTGGCGATGTTGTTGCCTATTACGTCCATTCTCTGCTGGTGGGTTTTCATACCGGTAACGCCGGTGTAAAGGGATTTTACCATTTTATTGACCTCCAGAATTAGTTGTTGCTCTGCCGCCGCCCCGTCTCAGTCGCAGCCGGGGCATGAATTCCATTCAGGTCCATTCATACGATAACGGTAGAGTCGATGTTCGTGAAAACGTTGCCCTGTAATTCGTTGTCCGAAAGGGTGGTTATCACCTTGTTGTTTTTTACGCTCACAACAAAAGCGTTTCTTCCCACAAGAACCAGCGTTTCGCTGCTGCCCTTGCCTGCCGCAAGCTCCACGCCGCGGTTGAGTCGGTCGAGTGTGTCGTTCTCGGAAAGGTCTATGCTCCTCTCCTCAACACGCTGCAATGCGTGCTTTGAGAATTCCACGCCGTGCTTCTCCGCCAGCTTCTCCTGAAGCGCCCGGGCGAATGAGCCGCTTTGTTCAGCCTCCCGGGCAATTCCCTGCCCCGGCTGGACTGATGTGTTCCCTGTGGTAACGCTGATCTGGCTGCGGAGCGCTAAATACTCGCTTATCAGCATTTTCAAGCCTCCATGCTCTTATACAAGATCCTCAAGATCCTCAATGTCCTCGCTTATTGTACTGTCCGGAACGATCTCGCCGGTGACTTCCTCAACGTCCTCAATATCGAACGCCGCGTAGCTCTGCTCCTCAACAGTAAGCTCCTCGCTGTCATCAGCGTCAATGAGCTGAGTTCCGTCGGACTGCACTGCCTGAGTGGGATCGTCTGCGGTGCTGTCGTCATCGGTCTGTTCGGTGTTTTCCGTGCTGTCGTCGGTCTCGATAGTGGGATAAGCGACCTCTACGATATCCTCGAGAAGATAGCCCTTGTCGTTGATGATCACTCTCACCTGACCGTCCTTGACCTGGATAGATGAAATAATGCCCGAGTCGAGAAGCGAACCGCCCTCCACCGAGGGATTTACCGTGGCGCTCATGCCTATCATCATCGAAGCCTTTGCGATAAGCTCACCCAGCGAACTGCTGCCGGAGCCTGTGCCAGTGCTGTCTGTACTGGAGTCGGCAATGGAAATGACCTTTGAGATATCGAAGCTCACGCCGTCGATCTTGATCGTATAACTGTCCCCAGACTTCATTACGGAGTCGACCACGCCGGTTTTGGTGACGACCTCGCTGCCGTCCATTTTCTGTGCCGTGACCGTCTTTCCCACAAGGCTGGAAGCGTAATTCGACTGTGCGTAGGTAGCCGCGTCCTTGGAGTATTGCAGCGAAGTGAACTGCGCCATCTGCGTCACGAACTCGGTGTTCGAGGTAGGCTCCATAGGATCCTGGTTGGTCATTTCCGCCACCAGAAGGCTCAGGAACGTTTCAGACGACACCATTTCCTCGGTGGAATCCTTGAACCTGCTCTTGTACTTCTCGTAGTTAGCCTGGATCTGTTCCGACGATGACAGTATCTTTGAAGTATCTGCCATATACTCTCCTTTCCTCGCTTACATCGAAGCGATAAGTTCCGCGAAGCTCTTGTCGTCGGAGTCGTCCTCCTTATTCTGACCCTCGCTCTCACGGTAGGGATTTTTGCTGCTGTTCTGGTAATCCTCCGCGTGCATTTCCTGCCGGCTCTCGCTGACTGTCTGCCAGCTCTCCAGCTGCACGCCGTTCTGCTTCAGGCTGTCCTGGATATGCGCGCCGTTCTCCTCGATTATGCGGAGCGTTCTGGAATTTTCCGCCGCGATGGACACTGAAACTGCGCCGTCCGCCGTTTTGGTCATTCTGACGGTTATCCTGCCAAGATCCTGGGGTTCCAGCATTACGGTGTATTCCGTCTCGCCCTCTCTGAGATCAGAGGAACGTTCGATCAGCCTGTCAGCCACCTGACTTGCGACCTCAGCCGGTTTCACCTCGATCTCTACGCCGTCCGCCCGTGTGAATACCACCGGACGCTCTGACATAAGCTCCTGGGGCTGCACCTGCACTGCGCTGTCCTCCGGCTTCGAAGTATCCTGACTTGTCCTTATCATCTCAAGCTCGTCGGACTTGGACACCACTCTGCTGCGCTGGCTGTGCTCGGTAAATACCGGCGCCTCCTCTGCGGCGTCTGCCGGCTGCTCCTGGGACTTTCTCACGGTGAAGCTCTTTATGTCGCTTTGTTCCTGCCCGGTGAACTGCTGACCTCCCTGCTGGTCTGAAAGCTCCGCTCCGCTTTGCTGTGTGGAGTTTTCCTGCTGCGGTGCCTGGGGTGCTGTCACCCGGGGCTGCTCCGCTGATTTTTCGGTCTGCTCCTGCACCGACTGCTGCGGCTGCTGCGGCTGCTGCGGCTGCTCCGGCTGAGCTGTTTTCACCGCTGCGGCTGTCTGCTCAGTCACCTCCGCCGGTACGTCAGCTTTCTGCTGCGTATCCTGCGGTACTTCCACGGGCTTGTTCTCCGTGGGGATATCCTGAACTGTTTCAGCCTGCTTCTCCGGCTGTGCCGCTGCCTCAAACTCTGGAACTTCTTCCGTCCGGGGCTGTACTGCTCCGACCTCTGCAAGCTCTGAAAGCTCCTCGGTCTTGTCGCTCACGACCTCCGGCTGTACCGTCTGCTGCTGCGTGAATAACGCCGCAAGCTCCTGCATAGCCTCCTGCGCCGCTTCCATTGTGGGAGCGTCTTTGTTGTCATCGTCCGGGACTTTCACCAGCTTTGTAAGCTCCGTGAAAAGCTCCTGCGTGAGCAGCTCCTCCGGGATATCCTCCAGCCTTACCTCGCCGTCCGCGACTGCCTGTGCAAGCTCCTGCATATCCACTCCGCCGTCGTCGCCGGTGAATTTCTCCACCATGCTAACGGTATCCTTCGGGACATCAGTTCTGCCGCCGGTTCCGCTCAGCACCTGCGAGAAGCTGCCGTTCTGCTCTGCCTGCACCGCTTCCTCCACCCTCTGCGGTATCGCCGCGTCGGATATCATGAAGTCGCTGCGCATATAGCCCGAACTTCCCGTGCTGAATGCTACTGCCATTTTCTCACCTCCTTATAATTAATATCTATATCAGGGCTTCTGCCCGGATATGCGCTGTCATGCTCCCTGGCTCTGTGTCTTTCTTATCGACTGCCCGGAAACGAACTCCTCAATGAACTGCTCGTTTTCCTTTGCGGCGGCAGCCTTGTATTCCTCCAGCTGCTTCTCCTCCAGCTTTTCCAGGGTACGGACGTCCTTTGTGGCTTCCACCACCAAGCCCAGCTGCTTATTTATTTCCTGCTGCTTTACCGCGGCGCTTGCGTCATGCTCGTGTATCTCCTGCTGAAGCGTCACGATGTACCTCTTGCGCACGGATATCTCAAACGCCTGCGCGCCCTGACGGCACACAAGGTCAAGCTCCTCGCTGCATTCTTCCACCCGGCGGATAAGCTCCTCTTTCTCCCGGTAGATACGCTGGAGATCGGCCTGGAGAGCGCTCAGGGTGTTCTTCTGCCTGTCAAGCTCCTGCTGCCGGAAGTCCATCAGCTTCTGTAATGTGAACTGGAATTTCTTCAAGAGATGTCACCTCGCTGGCTCACTCCTCGTCGCCCACTGCGGCGATAAGCAGCTGCACCGTTTCCTCCAGGGTGTAGCTTTCCTCGACCTTCTGCATGAGGAACTCGTTTATCCTGTCGATCTTGCGTATCGCCTCGTCAAGCGCCGGATTTGTGCCGTGCTTGTAGGCTCCTATTGAAATAAGGTCTGCGTTGTTGTTGTAAAGCGACAGCAGGTTCCTCAGCTTTCCTGCCGCCTGCTTGTGCTCCGGGGTGTCTATCTCCGACATAAGTCGGCTGACGCTCGGCAGAATGTCTATCGCCGGGTAGTGGTTCTGCGCGGCTATCTTTCTCGAAAGAATGATGTGACCGTCAATGATACCACGCACCGTATCGGCTATCGGCTCGTTGGTGTCGTCGCCCTCAACGAGCACGGTGTAAATTCCTGTGATAGAGCCTTCGGGGAAATTCCCGGCACGCTCCAGCAGCTTCGGCATATTGCTGTATATGGACGGGGTGTAGCCCCTCGCTATCGGCGGTTCTCCGGTAGAAAGCCCCACCTCGCGCAGCGCCATGGCGTAACGGGTCAGGCTGTCCATCATCAGCAGCACGTCCTTGCCCTGCCGCATGAAGTACTCCGCGATCGCGGTGGCGGTCAGGGGACATTTGCTTCGCATCATCGCCGGCTGGTCAGAAGTAGCCACCACCAGCACCGAACGCGCCATGCCCTCCTCGCCAAGATCCCTCTCTATGAACTCACGAACCTCTCTGCCACGCTCGCCCACTAGCGCAATGACGTTGATATCCGCCTTGACCTTACGGGCGATCATGCCCATAAGTGTGGATTTTCCCACGCCGGAGCCTGCGAAAATACCCATTCTCTGACCCTTGCCCATGGTGAGCAGCCCGTCTATCGCCTTAACGCCAAGCTCTATCTGCGACTTTATCGGCGGCCGGTTGAACGGGTTTGAGGGCGCTCCGGTGATCGAAATGCTGTCGGTGCAGCCGGGATCCTCTCCGCCGTCAAGCGGCATTCCGGTGGCGTCAACGATACGCCCGATAAGCCCTGCGCCTGCTTTCACCGTCAGCTTGTCGCCGGTGGAGTCCACAATGCTTCCCGGGCCTATGCCCTCGATCTCGGTGTAGGGCATCAGCAGGATATTGCTCTTGTTGAACCCCACGACCTCCGCGCGGATAAAGCTGCGCATGTCCTTTGAATAGATGCGGCAGACATCGCCGATGTTGCAGGCAGGGCCGCTGGCTTCAATGGTCATGCCGACGATCTTCTCTATCTTTCCCATGTAGCGGAAGGTGTCATATTCTTTTATATCATCGCAAAATCCGCTGAGATCAAGTGCCATGAGCTTCCTCCGCCGTCAGGACTGCTCCTCGTCCTCCGGAGCTTCCTCCGGGGGAGGGGTCTTTTTCTTTTTTGCAGGCGACTTGAACTTTCCGCTCCCCAGCTCCTGTATCATTCGCAGCTGGGTCTGAATGCCTGCGTCCACTATCTCGCTGCCGTTATCTACGATCACCGTACCCGGCTCAGCGTCCGGCAGCAGCTCCACGTCAACGTACTGTATTCCGCCGCAAAGCTCCTTCAGATACTCATAATCCGCCGTAAGCTCCTCGTTGGCTCCGTTTTCGCAGAGGGTTATCTTGATTCGCTCGCTGTTGCGGAATTCCTTTGCCGCCTTTTTGATAAGGCGCTTCACAGCGGCGCTGTCCTTTGATGTAATGCTGTCCAGCGTGACTTTTTTCGCGATAGCTATCACGGTGTCGTAGATATCCTTTTCATAATCAGCGAACAGCTGCTCTTTCCCGGAATTGATCTTATCGGCGAAAGCCTTCGCTTCCTCCAGAATATCCCTCCCGGCTGCAAGGCAGGCTTCCTTACCGTCCCTCTGCCCCTGCTCAAATCCCTCGGACTTGGCGCGGATAAACACGCTGTCGCGGTTCGCCTCGGCGTCGGAGATTATCTGCGCGGCATTGTCGTTAGCCGTGGAGATGATAGACTCTGCGCGGCGCTTGGCTTCCAGGATAACCTCCCTGCCCTGCTCCACATAATGCGACTTCATCTCCTCAAGGGACTGCCGCGTCTTCTCCAGCTCCGCCTCGCGCTCGTCAAGCTCCCTTACTCGCTGCTCCAGCCGCCTTTTTATCTCCAGAAGCTCCTGCTCCGGATCGGGGGCTGGCTCATGCGCCGGCTCTTTCGGAATTTCTGCGGCAGCCTGCGCCGGGCGCTTAGGCGGCTCGATGGAGTTGGAGATATCAACGCCGCCGCCGAAATAAACGGAGTTTCTCTTTAATACTGACAATGCTTTCCCTCCGTCATACAGAAATTCTCAGGCAGCATACGTCAGGCAATGACCTCGTCGCCGCCTCCGCCGTGGGATATCGTGATAATGCCGTCCTGCTCCAGTCTGCGTATCGTCGCGACGATATTCTGCTGAGCCGCCTCAACGTCACGCATACGAACATTGTGCAGATACTCGATATCCGCCTGCAGGCTCTCTCTCGCACGGGAGGAGATGTTGGAGAAAATGCACTCTGCGACCTCCTGCGTGGAGCCTTTGATAGCAACGGCAAGATCCTTCGGATCCACCTGCTTGGTGAACTCCTGTATCGCCATGGGATCCAGCGACACGATATCCTCGAACACGAACATCTTCTGCTTGATCTGATCCGCCAGCTTCTGATCTCTTGCGGACAGCTCGTCGAATATGTATTTCTCGGTTGCGCGGTCTACGTTGTTCATTACCTCCGCAACGTAGCTTATGCCGCCGACCTCCATGCTGTCGATGTTGACAAGGTTCGCGAACTTCTTCTCCAGCGTCGCTTCAAGCGATTTTATCACGTCCGGTGAAGCCCTGTCCATTCGGGCTATCCTCTCGACGACCTCGACGCGCTTCTCCTTTGGAAGCTCCGCCAGTATCGCCGCCGCCTGATCTATCCTTGCGTAAGAAAGGATCAGCGCAATAGTCTGCGGATGCTCGTTCTGAACTATAGCCAGCAGGTTTTTGTAGTCCGCCTTTCTCACGAAGTCAAAGGACTTGGTCTTCAGCTGCTTTGTGATACGCTGGAGCAGGTTGTTCGCGGCTTCCTGCCCGAACGCCTTTTCCAGTATCTCACGGGCGTAGTCAACGCCGCCCTCCGCGACGACCTTCTGAGTAAGGCAAAGCTCGTAGAACTCGTTGAGCACTCCCTCGACCACGTCTATCGGCTGGTATTCCAGCTTTGCGACCTCGGTGGAGAGCGCCTCTATCTCATCGTCGGACAGGTGCTTGTATATTTCCGAAGCATTGTCCGCTCCCATTGCAGCGAGCACCAGCGCGATCTTTTGATTTGGAGTAAGATCCTCAAGTTTTTTCTCTGCCAATTCAATTCCCCCTCACTGCGCGTCAGTTGTCTTTCATCATATTCTTGATGATCTGCGCCACGATCTCCGGGTTGGTCTTTGAGAAGTCGCTTATCTCGCGCTTGAGTATAGTCTCGCGGGACTCCTTCGCTGCCTCCTCGGTAAGGCTTGCGATGTTGAAATCGACCTCCTCGGGCGCCTCCGGCTCCTGGGAAGTAGCACCGCCGGGCTGGACTGCACTGCCGCCCTGGGTAGCTGCTGCGAACGCTGCCTCCTGGCGGCGTCTGATCTTCTTCTTTCTGGAATGTCCCATGAACAGCGTGAACACCAGCAGCAATATAAGCAGCACGCCAAGACCGACAACGACATACAGCAGCACATCTCTGAACGTATCCACCCTGGGAGTGATGATCTGTACGCTGCCGTCGCCATCGCCGCCGCCAACGCCGTTATCCAGCGAGAACGGAAGATTATACACCGAAACGTACTCAGTGGTAGTGCCTGCGGCGTTTGCAACGATACTCTGGAGAGCCTCGCGCTCTGCCTCGGTCATGTTGGTCTGGTTCACCACAAGACCCACGGTAAGCGCGTCTATCGAGTAACCGTCTTTCTTGATCGTCTCTTTGATATTGGAAACGCTGTACTGTATCTCGTTTTTGTTGTAGTAGAACGACTGCCCGTCCTCCAGACCGGTTATTGTGGGGTAATCCGGGGAGAGATCCGCGTCCGGGGTAACTCCGACAACGCCGCCGTCCTCGTCCAGCACGCCGCCCTCGTTCACCTGATCCTGGTGGTTGATAACGCCGGCATTGGTGCCCTCGGCCGGCTGATACTGGGTGGACTCAACGTCCTTGTAGTCGTAGTTGAGACGTGCGGACACGTTGAACGCGAACCCGTTCTCGCCGTACATCTTGGTGAACATCTCGCCCAGACCGTCCTTGAGCACCTGCACGAATTCCTGCTCAAAGTCAAGGCGCTTTCTTGCGATGTCAACGCCGGACTTATCCTCGTTTTCGTCTACATCGTCAAGCTCGGGGTCTATCCACTCGTAGGAGTTCATCTTGCTGTCCATAACGGAAACATTCTCTATGGTCAGTCCCTCAACGCTGGTGGTGACTCCACGGTAGATCGCCCGGACTTCCGCATTGGTCAGCGGCTCGGCATCGTTCCTGAGCTGGAGGAACACCGCGCACTGGCTCTCGCCCTTTTGTGTCGAAATAACGTAGTTAGAGGACTCCGGCAGAGTAAGGTTTACAGTAGCCGCCTGGATCTTGTCCATAGAGGCGATAGTGGCGCCCAGACGCGTCTCCAGCTGCTGACGCTTGATCTCACGCTTGTCCATGTCGGTGCTCCAGAGATCCACGCCGTTGTCCCATATATCATAGTTGGTGGTGGACTTGGGATAGCCCTGCGCCCACATCTGCATTCTTATCTCATCTGCACGTTCAGCCGGAACGATGACATCGCCGTTCGAGTTCACCGTTACCTCAGGAGCGCCGTCCAGCGCCTGGATAGCGGTAGCGATCTCCCCTGCCTCAGAGCCGGAAAGCCCCGAGAACAGCACAGCCGTTGATTTGTTTGAATTAAATATAACGCACAGGATTATGATTATCGCTATAACGACGACCGGAATGGAGACAATAAGTATCTTCGCCATTTTGGACGCGTCAGTCCATTTGGTCTTGACCGTCGTTACAACGGACTTTACTTTTTCATTCATCTATCTGAACGACCTCCGATTTTCAGCTGCTCCCCGGGCAGCGTATTAGCGCAAGTATCACACCTGCATGTTGATGATGGTGTTGTAAGCGCTCAGCGCCTCGTTCTTGACCGTCACCAGCAGCTCTACAGCGACCGCCGCCTTAGTGATATTAGACTGCACCTGCGCAAGGTCGTCGATGTTGCCCAGCATGAGGTCGATAGCGTCGCGGTCTACCTGCTCGTTGGTCTCGACAACGTTATCCACCATGCCCTTGAAGATATCGAGAAAAGAAGCATTCTCGACATTCACTGCGTACTGAGCGTTTGATTTATCGGTGCCCATCGGGGTCATAGGCTCCATGGGCTTCATTTCTGTCAGATTGCCTATCGGCACAAAATCCATCATTTAAATAATGTTCCTTTCAATAGGAGCTTCCCTGCTGAAAAAATTGCGCGTCATGCCGTTTTATTATCAGCCCTTGCCGATGTTGAGCGCCTTTGTCGCCATGGTCTTTACTACCTCGAACACCGCGAGATTTGCGGAGTACATGTTCTCCGCCTCAACGGAGTCAAGCTCTTCTGTCGCGACGTCAACATTGGACTCGTAAACATAGCCCATCTCGTCCGCCAGGGGGTGCGTGGGATCGTATACAGGCTCCGCCGGGGTAGGATCGTCCACCACCCGCTTTGCCTCAACACCGCGGTACTTTATGTACTTGTGAAAATGGGTCTCGCCGGTTCCCAGCTTTGTAGTCAGGATGCTCTTGAAAGTCTTGTCCTCGCCGAACACCACCATCTGCCGCTTGTACGCCTCCTCGGGAGTTGTGGCAACATTGTCGGCGTTTGCGACGTTCTGTGCGATTATGTCAAGTCTGAACCGCTCTGCGGTCATGCCGGAAAGCGGGATATTCAGCGAACTCAGGAATGCCATATGCCGCCCTCCGTTACTTTACAGTCATGGCAGTTCTCACCCTGGAGAAATTGCCGTTCATGGAATTTATCAGTGCGTCGTACTGTATCTGCGCCCGTGCAAGCTCCGCCTGCTGGGTGTCGCTGTCAACGTTGTTGCCGTCCGCCTGGTCGTCGGTGTGACGGTCTATGTACAGGCTCTGGACGAGGTTCAGCTCGGTGTCAACGGTGCCGTTGCTGCGCAGCTTGTCCCGGAGCACTCCGGCAAAGTCGAGGTATTTGCAGT
>JALEOL010000017.1 GCA_022766785.1 Oscillospiraceae bacterium | reverse complement strand
GCAGGTATTTCAGCGCTTGCTATCATGGCAGGCATTATGACAGGTTGTTCCTCATCAAAGGAGAACACTGTTTTCAGCAAGGAGGACCTTGTTGGCAAGACCATAGGCGTTCAGATGGGCACCACCGGTATGGAGTATGCCGAGAAGGTAGAGGGCGCAACCGTTGAAAAGTACAACAAGGGCGCTGACGCAGTCCAGGCTCTTATCCAGGGCAAGGTGGACGCAGTGGTGATCGACGGTGCTCCCGCGAAGTATTTCGTTGAGAAGAACCCTGAGCTTACTATCCTTGATGATCCGTTCGTTGTTGAGGAATACGCAGTCGCTGTCAAGAAGGGCAACGACGAGCTGACCGCAAAGATCAACGACGCACTGAAAGAGCTGACAGAGGACGGCACTCTGGGTCTTATCGAGCAGAACTGGCTGGTTGACGAAGAATACGGCAAGCACCCCTACACCAGCCCCGAGGGCATTGAGTACACCGGCACTCTTGTAATGGCAACTAACGCTGAGTTCCCTCCCTATGAGTTAAAGGAGTCCAACGAGATCGTGGGATTTGACGTTGACATGATGAGAGCGGTATGCGACAAGCTGGGCGTTGAGCTGGTCATCGAGGATATGGCGTTCGATTCTATCATCAGCGCGGTTGATTCCGGCAAGGCTGACGTTGGCGTTGCAGGAATGTCCGTTACCAAGGACAGACTCAAGAACGTCAACTTCTCCGATCCCTACACCAGCGCGAGCCAGGTCATCATCGTCAGAAAGTAAGAGAAGGAAACAAAGCAGGACAAGTTGCTGAGTTTACAGGTATATTATGGATTTTTTTACCAGCGTTAAGGAATGGTTCGTGGATTTCGGCGAAACCTTTTATAACACGTTTATTGTGGACAACCGGTGGACATATCTTGTCAACGGTCTCGGCGTTACGCTGCTGATCACGGCTCTGGCGCTGATCATCGGCATTCTGCTCGGCTTTATCGTTGCGATAATCCGCTCCACTAACCAGCGCACCGGCAGGCTGAAGGTCGCAAATACGATATGCCGTGTGTACCTGACTGTTTTCCGCGGTACGCCTATGGTGGTACAGCTGCTGATAATTTACTTTGTCATTTTCGGCTCGGTGAATATCAGCAAGATTTTTGTTGCGGTCATTGCGTTCGGTCTGAATTCTGCGGCTTATGTGGCTGAGATCGTGCGTTCCGGCATCATGTCCGTGGACGAGGGTCAGTTTGAGGCAGGCGCTTCTCTCGGCTTCGGCTATACCCGGACTATGGTCTCGATCGTTCTTCCCCAGGCGCTGAGGAATATCCTCCCGGCGCTCGGCAATGAGGCGATCGTGCTGCTGAAAGAGACCTCGGTTTCCGGTTATATCGCACTGGAGGATCTGACAAAGGGCGGCGATATCATACGTTCCAAGACATATGAGGCATTCATGCCGCTGATAGCAGTTGCGCTGATATATCTTGTGATGGTAGTTATCATGTCCTCTCTCGTGTCCCGTCTTGAAAGGAAGCTGTCGAATGATAAACGTAAATGACCTCAGAAAGAGCTTCGGCGATCTTGTCGTGCTTGACGGGGTAAGCACCACTATCAAAAAGGGTGAGAAGGTGGTCGTGATAGGTCCGTCCGGTTCGGGAAAAAGTACGTTCCTGCGCTGCTTAAACCTGCTTGAACAGCCCACCGGCGGCAGTATCGAGTTTGAGGGCGTTGATATCACCCATGCAAAGGGCAGAGAGCTGAACGCCATTCGCATGAAAATGGGCATGGTGTTCCAGCACTTCAACCTGTTTCCGCACCTGACGATCCGCAAGAACATCACGATCGC
This sequence comes from Oscillospiraceae bacterium, assembly GCA_022766785.1. Classification (GTDB taxonomy): domain Bacteria; phylum Bacillota; class Clostridia; order Oscillospirales; family Ruminococcaceae; genus CAG-115. The sequence continues at coordinate 8,994 of JALEOL010000017.1, read as the reverse complement.
CCCGGTGAAGAACAAGATCATGACCCAGGCTGAGGCGGACAAGCGCGCAGACGAGCTTCTTGCTTTGGTTGGGCTTTCCGACAAGGCGGAGGCGTATCCCTCCCAGCTTTCCGGCGGACAGAAGCAGCGTATCGCGATAGCGCGCACCCTTGCAATGAACCCCGATGTGATCCTGTTTGACGAGCCGACATCGGCGCTTGACCCGGAAATGGTCGGCGAGGTGCTGGAGCTTATGAAACGTCTGGCGGACGGCGGAATGACAATGGTGGTCGTAACTCACGAAATGGGCTTTGCAAGGGAAGTGGCGAGCCGGGTCATGTTCATGTCCGACGGAAAGATCCAGGAGGAGGGCACTCCCCAGGAGATATTCACCGCCCCGAAAAATCCCAGGCTCAGGGATTTTCTTTCGAGAGTACTCTAATACACAAATTTCCCCCGATCGCTGACCGGGGGATAAGTCTGTCAGGGAAGGTGTTGTATGGCTGGTTCGCACAAGATCAGAAACTGCTTTCTGCTTTTTATGGCGGCGTTAGTCTGGGGAATGGCGTTCGTGTCCCAGAAAGCCGGCATGGACTCAATGGGGCCGCTTACTTTCAACGGTTCAAGAAATCTTATCGGAGCCGCCGTTCTTATCCCGGTGATACTTATTCTGAGGGGGCGTGTGCATAAAGCGGAGCGAAAACCTCTCCCTGTGCGGACAACTATCGTCGGGGGTATCGCCTGCGGTCTGGCGCTGACCGTGGCGTCAACGCTTCAGCAATTCGGAATGACGATGACGACGGTGGGCAAGGGCGGCTTCATTACCACGCTGTATATTATCCTCACGCCGATACTGGGACTGTTCCTGCACAGAAAAGTCCCCGGTGCGGTCTGGGCGGCGGTGGCGCTGGCGGTCGTGGGAATGTACCTGCTGTGCTTCACCGGGGACAGCTTTACAATATCAACGGGGGATCTGCTGGTGCTGGGAAGCGCGCTGGTTTTCTCCGTGCATATCCTTGTAATAGACAGATTTTCGCCGCTGACGGACGGGGTGGTGCTGTCCTGCATTCAGTTCTTTGTGTGCGGCGTTATCAGCACCATTGCGGCTTTCGTGTTTGAGGAGCCTTCCTGGGGACAGCTGGCGGACGGTATCATTCCGGTGCTGTATGCCGGCGTGCTTTCCTGCGGCGTGGGTTACACATTGCAGATAGTGGGGCAGAAGGGGGTAGACCCCACCACCGCTGCTCTGATACTCTCCATGGAATCAGTCGTAGCGGCGGTGTCGGGCTACATTGCCGGCGCGACCGGACTTCTTGCCACAGACCAGACGCTCACTCCTCGCCAGATAGCCGGCTGTGCTATCGTGTTCGCTGCGGTCATTGTTGTGCAGCTTCCCTGGGAAAGGATCATCAGAAAGCGGAAGAACACCACCGGATCTTGAAATGAAATAAAAAATGGGAGGGCATTGTTGCTCTCCCATCAGCTTGTAGATAAAGTAGATTTCGCCCACGAAGTGGGCTTTTGAAATCCGTTTTTTGCCCCAGCTCTGCCGAGGCAAAAAACACTTCTATCCGCACAAGTGTGCGAATTGTCGGCTTTGCCGACAATGAGTGCGCGCAGTGCGGATGTATCGGCGGAAAAGTCCCACCGGGACTTTTTCGACGGTCTCAATGGGAGGGCATTGCTGCTCTCCCATAGTGTTTATTTTGAGTAATCTCAGTTCTTGCTCTTGATGTACTCGTCCATTGCCTTGGCAGCGGTCTGTCCTGCGCCCATTGCGAGGATAACGGTAGCTGCGCCGGTAACTGCGTCGCCGCCTGCGAATACGCCCTCACGGGAGGTCTGACCGTTCTCGTCTGCGATGAAGCAGCCGTGCTTGTTGGTGTCAAGTCCCTTGGTGGTGTTTCTGATGAGCGGGTTCGGGGAAGTACCTATCGACATAACTACGCAGTCAACGTCGAGAACGAACTCGCTGTCCGGCTTCTCAACAGGTCTGCGTCTGCCGGAAGCGTCAGGCTCGCCAAGCTCCATTTCAACGCACTTCATGCCGGTAACGAACTTGTGCTCGTTGCCGAGTATCTCAACGGGGTTGTTGAGGGTCTTGAAGATGATGCCCTCCTCCATAGCGTGCTCGACTTCTTCCTTACGGGCAGGCATTTCGTCCAGACCGCGGCGGTATACTATGTATACATTGTCAGCGCCAAGACGCTTTGCGCAGCGTGCAGCGTCCATTGCAACGTTACCGCCGCCGACAACTGCAACGTTTGTGTTCTTCTTGATAGGAGTGTCGCTGTCTTCCTTGTAAGCCTTCATGAGATTAACTCTGGTGAGGAACTCGTTTGCGGAGTAAACGCCCTTGAAGTTCTCGCCGGGGATATTCATAAATCTCGGCAGACCTGCGCCGGAGCCTATGAAGATAGCCTCGAAGCCCTGTTCGAACAGCTCGTCCACCTCGATAGTTCTGCCGACAACAACGTTGGTGTTCACCTTAACGCCCATAGCCTTCAGGTTGTCCACCTCGTGCTGAACTATAGTCTTGGGAAGTCTGAACTCGGGGATACCGTAAACCAGAACGCCGCCTGCAAGGTGCAGAGCCTCGAAAATGGTCACGTCATAGCCCAGCTTTGCAAGGTCGCCTGCGCAGGTAAGACCGGAGGGGCCTGCGCCGATGATAGCCACCTTGTGACCGTTGGGAGCCGGAACAGCCGGAGCTTCCTTTACATTAGCGTTGTGCCAGTCAGCAACGAAGCGCTCAAGTCTGCCGATAGCGACAGGCTCGCCCTTTATGCCGCGGACGCACTTGCTCTCGCACTGGGTCTCCTGGGGACATACACGTCCGCAGACTGCAGGGAGAGTGCTGCTCTGGTGAATGATCTGATATGCGCCCTCGAAATCCTTTTCCTTTATCTTTGCGATGAAAGCCGGTATGTCGATAGAAACGGGGCAGCCGCCCTGGCAGGGCTTGTTTTTGCAGTTAAGGCAGCGGTTAGCCTCGTCAACAGCCTGCTCCTCGGTATATCCCAGCGCGACCTCCTTGAAGTTCTTGTTGCGGACATTGGGATCCTGAACCGGCATTTCGTTCTTTTTAAGACTCATGTTCGGCATTTCACTTTACCTCCTTCTTGTAAAGGTTGCAGACCTCTTCGCGCTTTGCGGTCTCGAATTCCTTGTACATCGTACCGCGCTCCATCGCTTCGTCGAAGTCTACGAGGTGTCCGTCGAAATCAGGACCGTCAACGCAGGCGAACTTGGTCTCGCCGCCCACAGTCAGACGGCAGCCGCCGCACATGCCTGTACCGTCTATCATGATCGGGTTCATGGAAACCACGGTCTTTATGCCGTATTCCTTGGTGAGCTTGCAAACGAACTTCATCATTATCAGCGGACCGATAGCGATGACCTCGTCGTACTGGTTGCCCTCCTTGATGAGCTGCTCCAGCGCGTTGGTAACAAGGCCCTTTTCGCCGTAGCTGCCGTCGTCGGTCATCAGCTTCATTACATCGGAAGCCGCCTTGAACTCGTCCTCAAGAATAACGAGATCTTTGTTTCTGAAGCCCACGATGCTGTGGACCTCAGCGCCCAGGTTGTGGAGCTTCTTTGCGATAGGATACGCGATAGCGCAGCCAACGCCGCCGCCCACCACGGCTACCTTCTTCAGCCCTTCTGTGTGGCTCGGAACTCCGAGAGGACCTACGAAATCGTGAATGAACTCACCCTCGTTAAGGTGGTTGAGCTTCTCTGTGGTGGCGCCTACGATCTGGAATATGATCGTGATAGTGCCCTTTTCGCGGTCAAAATCCGCGATAGTCAGCGGAATTCTCTCGCCCTGCTCGTCAACTCTGAGGATTATGAACTGACCCGGCTCGGCTTTTTTCGCGATCATCGGAGCGTCAACTTCCATAAGAGTAACTGTGGGGTTGAGGATCTTCTTGGTAAGAATTTTGTACATTCTCCTGTTTCCTCCTGAATATTTTGACGTCATCTGCCCGGGAATGGACATAGTCCGCCTATAGATAATATTATACCATGTTTTCAGTGATTTTGGCAATACTATTTTATTATAGTTGCAGGGATTTGTATATTTTCACAAAATCAGTTGTGAATAATGCACAACTTTTTATCTGCGCCTGCCGCCGCCACCGCCGCTGCGATGTCCTCCGCCTCCGCCGCCGCGGCTTCCGCCGGAGGAGCTGCTGATACGGTAAGAGGTGGTATATTCCCGTACAAAAGTATCCTGCCTGCCGGTGATACGGGTCATATTGCTGTCAACGTATGCCCGTGCGGAGATCGGGGTGCGCTTCTTATAGGTCGCGGAGTAGGCGCCGACAACGGTAAAGGATATTACCAGTGCGGCGATCAGACCGGCGATGTGTCCCGTATTCAGGTGAAAAGAAAAGGCTGCTCCGCCGTTTCCGCCCACATCGCTGTGGATAGTCAGGTAATCGCAGAACTCGGTGATAGCCGCGTAGTAGTTGTCGCCGCCGCCGCTGTCAAGACCGTCGTATACCGCGTCGAAGATGCTGTCCATTCTGCTGTAATACATGTCGTAGGCTGCGTCGGTCATATAAAGCTGATCGATCTTTCCGCTGCCGGACTGCACAAGCATAAGCACGATAGAGTCGCTGTATTCGCCGAAGCACTTGTTGTGAAACGCCTTGGCATATGCCCGTTCAGTCATTCCGTCGAGATCCCGGTCTGCGAGAACCACCCCGACATTCGCGCTTATCTCCCTTGCTGTATCGTCAAGGAGCGTCAGCAGTTCCCTTTGCTGATCGTCGGTAAGTACGCCCTGGTTATCCTCCAGCTGACCGAAATAGGAATAATACACGTCTTCCGCAAAGCCCGAAAGGCTCAGCGCACCGCAGACTGCCAGAACCACAGCGAACAAGAGCGCAGTAAGCTTTTTAGCCAAAGATAACACCCCCCAACAGCGTGAGCAGCGCTCCGATCACCACAAACAGCCCCAGTCCCATAAGGAACCTCCTTATGCCGCTGACCGGAAGTATACCGAAGCGAACGCCGGTCTGTCCGTTTACCACGAACGGGTAATCTTTCCCTTTGTATGTATAGTTGAGGAACCATACCGGCAGCATTCCGTAAACGGTGGTCTGGTTTCGGTAGGAGATACTGCGGCTTTTTTCGGTGACGGAGCTGTAGCCGGATATGTCGGACTTCAGCACCTCCACTGCGGCGTCGGATATACGCTGGTCTATCCTCTGCGCTGCTTCTGCCGCGGAAACATCGTATTTCTCCGCGCCGCAGCCGGACAGATAGCTCATCGAGAATTTCTTTATGCCGGTGTAATTGAACGGCTCTATCGCTTCCATCATGCTGTCGTCGATACGCCTGGAGCCGTCGCAGGGAACTCTCACGAAAACCATTTCCCCCGAGCGCGAGATGTTATATATCTTTGTGTTGGTGTAACGGGTATCCCCCGAGCGCCAGGATCTGATTTTCTTTCCCTCGGCTTCAAGGTGTGCGTCAACAGAGCCGCTTTTTAGCCAGTAGGGGACGTACAGCGGCGTGATGTTCTGTATCTGCGCTTCGCTCCTGAACCCCCGGGGGAGCAGGAATTTGCCTTTGCAGTACTCCTTGAAGGTCTGCTCCGCCTGTTCTCTTGTGATAGCGAATGGGATAATGAGATCCGGCTTGAATTCTCCGGAAAGCCTGCCGGTGAGAATTACCGGAGTATGGCAGAAGTGACACCTTGTGGAGGCTGTCAGGCTGTCGCAGATCACGCCTGCTCCACAGTTGGGGCAGGTGTAAAGCGCGGAAGCACCCGAGAACTCCTCCGCCTGGCGGTTGGCTTCGTCCCGGGCGGCGGCGCGTTCAGCCTCGAGATTTTGCTGTGAGAGGTCGGCGTTTTCGTTCCGGGTGAAATTTTGTTTGATGTCCTCCTCTGTGAACTCGCTGTCGCAGAAAAGGCACTTGAATTTGCCCAGAGCGTTGTTGTATTCCAGCGCCGCGTTGCAGTTCGGGCACTGATAGGTGACTGTTCTTATCTCCATATTCGCTCCTTATCCGGCGCTGTTCACGGTGATCGCGCCCAGCGTTTCGCCGATGCTGGCGTTGATGACAATATCCGCCTTTTTGTCTGCGGGGGTGGGCGTTTTGTTTATCACCGCGAGGTATTTCCCCCTGAAAAATCCGATAAACCCTGCCGCCGGCTGCACAACAAGCGATGTGCCGCCGATGATGAGCATATCCGCCCCGGAAATTGCGTTTATCGCGCGGTTTATGCAGTCCTCGTCCAGCGGCTCCTCATAGAGCACCACGTCCGGCTTGATGATACCTCCGCATTCGCAGCGGGGCACTCCGGTGGTGTTTATGATCTGTTCCAGGGTGTAGGGTCTGCCGCAGTTCATGCAGCGGTTTCGGCGTATAGAGCCGTGCAGCTCGATAACGTTCCGGCTGCCGGCGTCGGTGTGAAGTCCGTCGATGTTCTGGGTTATCACCGCAGAGAGCTTTCCGGCGCGCTCCAGCTCGGCGAGCTTCAGGTGAGCGGCGTTGGGCTTTGCTTCCCGGTATATCATACGGTCGCGGTAGAACCGGTAGAACTCCTCCGGGTCGTGCAGGAAGAAGCTGTGGGAGATTATCTGCTCCGGGGGATAGCGGTATTTCTGGTTGTAAAGCCCGTCGGCGCTGCGGAAATCCGGGATACCGCTTTCGGTAGACACCCCGGCGCCGCCGAAGAACACTATTCTGCTGCTTTCGTTGATCATTGACTGAAGATCCATGGGAACACTCCTTTTTCAGGGAAAATATAAGTCCGCTGGTTTACAGGTATCCGCCGAACCGCACGGATACCACAGATACATCATTCTATACCATGCTGTTATACAGGGCTTCAAGATCTTCCCGGCATTCCAGGAACACCTTTCCAAGCTCCGGGTCGAAGTGCTCGCCGAGGGACTCCTCGATTATCGAGAAAGCCTTGTCGTAGCTGAATGCTTCCTTGTAGCAGCGTTTGCTTACCAGCGCGTCAAATACATCTGCCAGCGCCATTATCCTTGCTTCAACGGGGATATCGGTTCCTGCAAGACCGCAGGGGTATCCCTGTCCGTTCCATTTCTCGTGATGATAGTGCGCGACGTTTCTGGCTATTTCAACGAACTCGTCGTCCTCAACTCCTCTGAGGATATTTTCAACTATTCTTGCGCCCTCTGCGGAATGGCGCTTCATTTCATTGTATTCCTCGTCGGTGTATCTCCCGGTTTTTTTCAGCACGGAATCCGAGATCGAGATTTTACCCAGATCGTGCATGGGGGCGGCTTTTTCGATACGGCGCAGCAGCTTCTCGTCGATACCGTAATGTCCGCAGAAGCCGGAAAGCCTTCTGGAAAAGACCCTGACGACCGCGCTTGTGCGTTTGATGTGACCGCCGGTATTGTTGTCGCGGCTTTCTACCATATCCGCCATGCCGAGAACCATCATGTCCTTGATGTGCAGGATATTCTCGGTTTTCTCCGCGACCTGCTTTTCAAGGCTTGCGTTGTAGTCCTGAATGGTATTGTAGTATTTCTGCTCCAGCGTTCTGTCGATGAATTCCAGCAGGAAGCCGGCATTTTCGTTCCTGCCGTAGGAAATGGTGCGTATATTCAGCTCGAAATATCGCTCGCCGACATGCAGCGTTTTTCTGCCGTTCTTTTCCTCGCCGTCCCAGCCGATCAGGAAGCGTATCACCTCGCAGTAAAGATAGCTGTCTGACATATCCACAGCCGTGTCCACTTTCCAGTCGTTTATTTCCGGAAAGACTTCCTTTATGTACTCGTTGGCGTTTACAAATCTCAGTTTTTCATCAAAGACCAGATATCCGTATTCCTTCATCTTTTCAACGGAGCTTGCGATGTTGGCTGACATATCGTATTTGTTGAGTCTTTCAAAATGAATTATTATTATTGAGATCGCGAAGAAATAGCCAATGGTATGCAGGCTGATATTAGTTGAGAATATTTTTTCGGCGATGTACAGTACAATTACGCTTAGTCCGGCGATACAGGTCGATGAAACTGCATGAACTGAGATCTTCTGCCAGTGCCTTATCGTGTAGACCACGAAGAAAACAAGAATTGCACAGTAAAGCAGCATGAGTATGGGATAGAGAATATGCAGAGGACCGTACTCCTTAACGAGATAGCTGTAACCGTCACCGTGAGCCAGTGAGACTTCTTTGTAATACAGATCGTTATAACCGACAGTGAGCACCAGCCCCAGCACCACCGCTGAATACAATGTCATGAACCAGCCCAGCGGCCGTGGTATCCTGATACCGCACAGTCTTGCTATGATATACATCAGCAGCAGCGGAGCGAAGACGCCGCCCACATACATGAACTTGTTCGCCCAGAGAGCCATTTCCAGCGTCTGTGCAGAAGCCCGGGCGCAGTTGCCCAGACAGTTTATCGTCACGAGAATGCTGAACAGAATAAAAGTGGTATCTGTCTTTGGATTTCTGTACAGGAAGCTGCCGGTCATTAACAGCGACAAAATAAATACTATGTAATAGAACCATAAGACCATATTTGCATATCCTCCGTTTTTTCGTTACTGTGGGTCTTTCGGGATCGGTATTCGAATCGTTTATCACATCTGTATACTGTACTTATTATAAATCAAAATCCAAATTAAGTCAATATAATTTTATGACGGGGAGAATATTTGCCGCATGTGTAGAGTTTTTTTGATCGTTCGCAAAAAAAGAGCGGCTTCCAAACGGAAACCGCCCTTTACTTATTCAGTTACTTATCACTCAACAGTGAAAGCGTCCTTACCCAGACCGCAGACCGGGCAAACCCAGTCCTCGGGGATATCTTCCCACTTGGTGCCGGGAGCGATACCGCTGTCGGGATCGCCTACTGCAGGGTCATAAACATATCCGCAGGGACAAACGTGCTTTTCCATGGTTTTGTTCTCCTTTCGCAGAAATATTATGCGCAGTTATTACTTGAAATATCTGTTCAGCAGACCCTCGAATGCCTTGCCATGTCTTGCCTCGTCCTTTGCCATCTCGTGAAC
>JALEOL010000015.1 GCA_022766785.1 Oscillospiraceae bacterium | reverse complement strand
TCGACCCCGGCGGCAAATACAGCGCCCATTCCGGAGCAGGGAACAACGTCCCATTCAGCCCCCACAGCAGAGGGCAAAGTGCTCCCCACCACGCAGAACAGCTACAGCGTAAACCGCGAGGGAGATGTGTATCTCTCGACCCCGGCGGCAAATACAGCGCCTGTTTCAGAACAGGGAACAAAGCCCCAGTCAACTCCAACGGCAGAGGGCAAGGTGCTCCCCACCACGCAGAATAGCTACAGCATAAGCCGCGAGGGGGACGTGTATCTCTCGACCCCGGCGGCAAATACAGCGCCAGTTGCGGAGCAGAGCGAGAATCCCCATTCAGCCCCCACAGCAGAGGGTAAGGTGCTCCCCACCACGCAGAATAGCTACAGCGTAAACCGCGAGGGGGACGTGTATCTCTCGACCCCGGCGGCAAATACAGCGCCCATTCCGGAGCAGGGAACAAAGTCCCAGTCAACTCCAACGGCAGAGGGCAAAGTGCTCCCGAACGTGCAGAACAATTACAGCGTAAACCGCGAGGGGGACGTGTATCTCACCAATAATGACAGCAGAACCACCCGGGGCGGCGAAAGCAAATTTGCCGGAAGCTACCGCAGCAGGCTTGACAGCAAAACCCTTGCAGCGCTTGACGAGATGATCGGCATCGCAGGCAGACGCGCTGCCGCACCGGAGGTTACACAGACGGCAAACGCTCCGGAAAAATCCGCGGGCGGCAGGTCTGACAGTGCAGAGCTTGTATTCGACAGGCAGAGCGAGCCGCAGGAGATACAGCCAATGCGCACTCTTGCAGGAACTGCGGCTGTAGACAGGGCGCAGCTGTCCCAGCTTCGGACGGCAGGCGTTATCCGCAGGGGAATGGGCATATCACCGGTAAGCTCCAGCGGTCATATCGCCGAGATGATACACCGGGCGAGTGTGATCAACGAAAGCAGCGGCAGTGCCAGACCTGCTTACAGCTTCCGCACTGTCCAGAGCGGCGAAGATATGGTGATGCTGATACCGCCTGCGGAGATGGACAGATACCAGGCGGAGCAGGGATACCGCCGGCAGATGCCGTCAATAGAACTAAAGCAGCCGCAGAAGCCGGAAAAGACCCAAGAGTCAGGCTCTGTCACAAGAAAGGCGATAAACGCCAAGAGCGAGGATATTTCGGTAAAGACTATCGGCAGCATCGAGGGGCTGAGCCGCGAGGATATAAACAAGCTCGTGGATAAGGTTTACGACCAGCTTGAAACAAGGCTGCTCAGGGAGCGGCGGCGCAGAGGTCTGTGATTTGAAAACATGAAATGGAGGTGCTTAGAATGCTGGGCATGACAAAGGCAAAGTTCAAGGTTCTTGACGGTGCCAACAAGCTGCTGAATATGACCGCAGTTGTGGGGAATATTGGTATCCCGTGTGTGTTCAACCCGTCTGAATTCACCGTTCAGCGTAACGTAAACTACGCCAAGCACAATATCCCCGGTCGTGACCGTCCGGTATTGCAGTTTGTCAGCGGAGAATCCGAGGTCATGTCACTGAGTCTGGTGTTCGATACATACAGCGCCGGTGTAGGTTCCATGCAGCCGCTGGTGATCGCGTCTACAGCAGCACCGGACGCAGCAAAGATGGACGTCAGGACTTTCACCGATCCGCTTATGAAGCTGTCTGAAGTGAATTCTGATACACACGCGCCCAGTCTTATTGAGTTCGTGTGGGGATCTATCAGCTTCAAGGGCTACATTGAGACGATCTCGCAGCGGTTCACCATGTTCAATATGTTTGGAAAGCCCGTCCGGGCGGTGGTGGATATGACGCTTGTTTCGGATAAGGAGAATAATCTTGTTAGAAATTCCCCGGACAGGACAAAGGCAAGGTCATTGTCCGACGGCGACAGACTGTATTGCTTCGCCTACGCCGAGTACGGAGACTGTTCGGAGTGGCGCAGGATCGCCGAGGAGAATAATATCGACAATCCACGGCGGCTGGAGTCGGGAACGGATATCGTTATTCCGCCGATACTTGACTGAAGAAAGGGGGCAGCGCCATGACGCCGAGTGAAAAGGAAGTCATCGCACCACAGTGTGAAATAAGTGTAGGCGGCATACCGCTGAAAAATCCCTTCTGTGAGATAGAATCGGTTGATGTTAAGATCTCCGCCGGCACTCAGGCTAACAGCTGCGATGTGACGCTTCTATGCGAGTATGATAATTCCGGCAGCAAGGTCGCAAACGGTCTGCTTATGCTGCTGACCGCAGGCAAAAAGGTCGCTGTTAAGCTGGGCTACAAGCAGATGAAAAAAGTGTTCATGGGATATATCAATTCCGTTTCCGTGGATTTTTCCGCCGACGGCGTTGTGGTGAGCTTTTCCTGCCTTGACGCCCGGGGGCTGCTCATGGGCAACACCCAGTGGCAGAACTACGAAAACGAGAGCATCAGCCAGATAATCACAAAGCTGCTGAGTCCTGTGAGTAAGTATACCGAGGGCATTCAGGTGAGCGTTCCCGGAAAGGCAGATAAGGAATATCCCATGACGCAGCGTGATGTTGATGATTTCCAATACATCTGCAATCTCGCAAAGCTGACAAACTGTTCCTTCTGCATGACGGACATGAAGCTGAGATTCGTAAATAACATCTTCAAAACGGCGAGAAAGCTGGAAACATATAAATGGGGCAAGGATCTTCTGAGCTTCAACCGCAATGTAGAGCTTGCAGGTCAGATTGGTGCGGTCAAGGTATCGGGTAATTCGCCTGATACGATCGAGGAGTTCTCCGCTGAAGCAAAGCCGCCGTCAGGCAAAGGCAAGACCGGTGCGCAGCTTTGTTCGGAGGTCAAGCTGAAGGAGAAGGAAATCAATAACAGTCTTGTAAAAAACCAGAGCGAGGCACAGAAATTTGCCGACGCGGTGATGTTCGAGATCGCAATGAAGCTTTGCACAGGCACCGCTACGGTTCTGGGAAACCAGAAGCTTGTTCCCGGCGGAAAGGTCGAATTTGAGGGACTTGACCCGGCGGTTGACGGAGAATACTACATCAGTTCTGTTGAGCATAAATTCAGCACAGGCGGATTTATTACCGTGATCGGTATCTCTGCTGTTGCGGTCTGACGGAGGTGTATATGTCAGGGATCATCGATATGTTAGCCGGGGATTACGGCGGAAACAATGGCGGTGGATCCGGAGCAGGTATTAAGCTTGCAAAGATAACCAACATCAAGGATCCGAAAAATCTCGGCAGAGTGAAGTGCACATACATCACTAAAGACAAGGACGCCGGAGAGACGGGCTGGATATTCTGCCTGACCCCTTTCGGCGGCAACGAATACGGCAGCTTCTTCCACATGAACGTCGGCGATATTGTGGCGCTGGCTTATGAGAACGGCGATATCCACCGTCCGTTCGTGCTGGGGTGTCTGTGGGTAAAGGACGCAAAGTCCCCGCTGACGGTAAGCAATGGAGATAACAAGGATTACCGTCTTGTCACGCCGAACCAGAGCTACGTTGATTTCTTCGACGACAAGGGCAAGGAGAAAATAACGATCTCCACCCCGAAAAAACGCACGGTAGTGATCGACGACGAAAATCAGCTTGTGGAGATAGACGACGGCAAGAACAAACTGACGATGAACGGCAAGGACGGCTCCGTGGAGCTTTCCTGCAACAAAAAGCTCACCATCAAGGTGGGCAGCGGCGTTACCATAACCTGCGACGGCAGCTCCGGCGCGGTGGAGATAAAGGCGAACAAGGAGATAAAGCTCTCCGCGGCGCAGATAAACGCAAAGGCGAGCGGCACGGCAGAGCTGTCCGCAAACAGTTCGGTAACAGTAAAGAGCAGCGGCGTCACCACGATCAAGGGCTCAATGACTAAGATAAACTGATAACGACGGAGGGACAGGGCTATGACTGACAACAAGCAATACATGGGCAGGGGCTTCAGATTTCCTTTCAGTGTTGACCCTTCCACACGTCGAATAGCAATGAGCAGCGCCGAAACGGACATTGAGCAAGCTATCCGCATAATACTCCGCACCAATCTGGGCGAGCGCGTGATGCTGCCTGAGTTCGGGACGGCTGCCGGGGATTTTGTGTTCTCCGACAACAGCGCCGAGCGAATATCCGCGCTGGAGAGCAGCGTGAAAGAGGCTCTGGAGCAGTGGGAGCCGCGCATCGCTAATATCGAGGTCGCCGCGCTGGACAACGGCGGCAGCAAGGGAATGCTGGAGCTTAGCATTAAATACACGATAAGAACCACAAACAACCAGTTCAACATGGTATATCCATTCTACATGATGGAGGGCGAAGGTAAATGATCACACCAAAGCTGGACGGCAGAACGTCAGAAGAGATACTCGCCCTTATTAAGGAAAAGAGTGAGTTCTACACCCCGGAGTGGCTGCCGGATTTTGAGAATACAGACGGCGGCGCCGCGCTTACCAGGCTTTTTGCAGAGATGTTCCACGGCACCATCGACAGGTTCAACAGGTTCCCCGACAAGTGCTACCTGGAGTTCCTGAATATGATCGGCGTGTGCGCGAAGTCGGTTTCCCCGGCGGTGGGGATCGCATGTGCAGAGCTTGTGGAGGGCGCAGCGCATAATGTGTTTATAAAGGCTGGCACTCAGCTTTTCACCGATATCGACGACGAAACGGAAGGCAACAGGCGCATCGTGTTCGAGACCACCTCGGGCTTCTTTGCAACGCCTGCGGAGCTTAAATCCATATACTCCACCGCTCCGCAGGAGGATATCATCAACTGCACAGACCTTTCAGAGGAAAACGCCCTGCCGATGATCCTGTTCATGGCGGACGGCGCAAAAAATCTGGAGCGCCACATGTTCGCAGTGGCGCACGCTCAGGTGCTTGATCTGCGCGGACGTTCCGAGATAAGCGTGAAGCTCACCAATTCCGCGACCGCGTTCAGGGACGCGCAGCTCATGCGGCAGCTTTGCAGACCGGAATTCGCCGAGTGGTACTACATAGCAAAGAGCGGCAGGGTGCGGCTTTCCGCAAGGTTTGAAAACGACCATATCCTGCTGACCAAGGGCGAGGGCGCGTTCCGGTTCACGGACGACAGCGGAGAAGCGCCGGAGGATACGGAGCTTAGCGCGTGGCTGTTCTGCGAGATGAAGAAAACTCCGGACGCCGAGGAGATCCGTGTTGACCACATCAGCATAAACAGCCGCAGCATTGTTGACGAGGAAACCAGAACCGGCATTATCCCGGAGAATATGTTCTGCAACGACACCGAGCTTAAAAACCCGGACAGCGGCTACTGCTTCGGCAAGGAGCCGTCGGTGTACGATTCGCTGTACATCAACTGCTGCGAAGCGTTCTGCAAGAGCGGCGCGGATATCACTATTGAGTTTTCCGTGTCCACTGTGGTGCTTAAAGACAATGTCATCACCGACGAGGTGGGGCAGGAGTTCAACAACAAGCTGCTTGTCGATAAGGAGGACACAAAGGCTGCGCCCCCGGACGATATTTTCATATCGGAGGTGCAGTGGGAGTACTGGAACGGCTACGGCTGGGCAAGGCTCAGCGTTATCGGCGACCTGAATCCGTTCAGCTGTCACGGCGGCAGCGGCAAAAAGCATATCAGCTTCACCTGTCCGCCGGATTTCGCCATGTCAGTCCAGAACGCCTACAACGGGCTGTGGCTGCGTGTTCGTGTGCTGGAGGTGGAGAACCGCCTGAGCACCCACAGCAGGTGGCTTGTTCCTTGGCTCAAGAGGGTGGATATACATTTTGATTACGGCAGCAGCTATCTTCCGGCGCAGTCGGTAAGCGTGCTCAACAACTGCCGCAGGACTGTGTTCTCGGTGGGAAGCTCCGCTGCGGACATGAGACTGTTCAGCCTTATGCCGGATAACCATGACGCGGTGTATTTCATGTTTGACGGCGCGCCCTCGGGATATCCAGTAAATTTCTATTTCGATATTTCCGGTTCGGAGGAAGAGAAAAGAGACCTGGTGTTCGAGTATCTCGCGGAGGAATACGGAGGCGGAAGCGTCTGGAGAGAGCTGAAGACCGAGGACAGGACAAACGGATTTTCCGTCAGTGGGATACTTTCGCTGTACGCCCCGTCGGATTTCGCGCAGGCGGAGCTGTTCGGGCGGCGCGGCTGCTGGATAAGGGCGTTGGATATCTCGGCGAAGAAGCCGGAGCGTCCGCGGCTGAACAGCATTTACAAAAACACAGTGGACATCGTGCAGAAAGAGACCGTCCACGGCGAGGAGCACGAGTACATCGCAGGCAGACCGTGGCTGGAGATGACCCTTGCGAAAAAGCCGGTGATAAGCTGCGACCTGTGGGTGAACGAGTATGGCGAGACCCCCGTATCCCAGCTGAACGAGCTTATGCGCGCTAACCCGGGCGATGTTCGCATGGTGACGGACGACGACGGTCAGCTTACGGAGTGTTGGGTTAAGTGGCAGCCAAAGACCTCGCTTGCGGATTCCGGCAGCGAGGACAGACACTATGAGATAGATTTCAGCCGTGGGAGGATAAGCTTCGGCGACGGCAGGAACGGAAAGATACCCGCATATTTGGCGAACGCGCGGATAAAGGCGGACTACTCCTTTGGCGGAGGCGTACCGGGAAATCTTCCGGCGAATGCTGTGGACGGGCTGATAGTCGGCGTGCCTTTTGTAGACCGCATGTCAAATATCCTGCCCACCAGCGGCGGAAGCAACGGACACTCTCTTGAAGCGGTGCGTAAGATAGGCGCGAAAAAGCTCAAGCACAGAGGCAGGGCAGTTACCGCCGAGGATTTCGAGACGATAGTCATGGAGGAGTTCACCGAGGTGGACGAGGTGCGCTGCTTCTGCGGAAGAAACAGGAACAATTCCGCGGAAAACGGCAGTATCACGGTGGTGGTAAAGCCCCGGGATTTCGGGAGCGCAACTTATTCCGCGGCGCTGTGCAGGAAGATAGAAACGCTGCTTACCGGCGCTGCCTGCTGCACGCTGATAGCGCAGGACAGGTTTGCGGTCATTCCGGCGAGGATAATGCGCGTCAGCGTAGAGGTGACGGTGCAGCTTGACAGCTTCGAGTATGCCGCAGGAACGGAGCGCAAGGTGATAAATGCGATAAACGAGATGATGGGCAGCTCCTCCGGCGGCAGGATAGGCGATATACCTACAGTCAGCAGCGTGTATTCCGCGCTGAAGCGTGTGGAGCATATCGCGTACATCAGCAGGGTGCTGCTTACCGGCGAGTATTACAACAAAAGCGAAAAGATAGTGGTGCCGCTTGACAGACCGGAGGATCTCCGCTACTTTATCGCAGTTGCCGGAAAGCACACAGTGAGATTTTGATTATAAGAGAAAGGTGGTGCGCAGAGCTTGATAAAGCTGCCAAACCTTGACGACCAGAATTACGCAGATATAGTTGAAGCCGCAAAGCGCCGGATACCCGTTATTTTTCCGGAGTGGACAGATTTCAACGAGCACGACCCCGGCATAACCATGATAGAGCTGTTTGCATGGCTCAAAGAGATGCAGCAGTACTATCTCAACAGGATATCCGACAAAAGCTACGAGAATATGCTGAGACTGCTTGGCACGGAGGTGTACAGCTCAGCGCCTGCCGAGGCTTCGGTTTGCTTTGGCGAGGGCAGCGCACCGGAGAAAGTGACGCGTGGCAGCACCGCAAGAGCAAAGGACGGCACGGTGTTCACCGCATATGAGGATTTCCGGCGTTCGCCTTTTATCAGAGGAAGCGTATACATGGAAAATCCGGACGGATTTGTTGATATCACGGGGATATCCACGGGCGGCGACACCACGTTCTTTCCTTTCGGGGATAAGCTGAACAGCGAGGGCTGCCGGCTCTACATAAAGCTGGAGGACATAGATAAGGCGCGGTTCTTTGACGGTATCACACTGCATTTTTTGGTTTCAGACAAATGCAGGGTGAAAAGAAACCCGGTGGGCAGCGCAGGCTGTACTCCGAGGGATATCGTGTGGGAATACTCCACAGCCGGGGACTTCGCTCCCTGCGAGGTGATAAGCGACAGCACCTATGCGCTTTCGTTTTCAGGGGCGGTAACTCTCCGCACCGGGAATGACATCGCTCCCTGCCGCCGCGAGGGGCTGCCCGAGGGGATATGGCTCCGCTGCCGGCTGACCTACTGCGGCTGCGAGGATATGCCGCAGCTCAGAATGATATACACCAATGAGATAAAGCTGTCCCAGCGCAGGACAGACGCAGCGTATATGGATTTTGTTCTCGGAGAGGACATTGTTGTAAGAGATATGCTTGCAGCCGGGGGAATGTGCTTTGTGATGCTGCGCGACGCCAATGGCTGGCAGTACATACAGGACGCGCCGATAGAAAAGACCCCCGACGGCGTAAAGGTTAATATGGCAGCATATTCCGACCTTGCCGCGGCGGACGGAGAGCCGGACGTAAGGGTGGTGTACTGCACGGAGGATTTCGGCAGGACAAAGATGTTCATGTCCTCGGACGGGCTGCCCTGCCAGCAGTTCGATTTTGACGCCGACGGGCAGCTGCTGGTTTCAGATATAAGGATAATGGTATGCGACCGCGAGGACAGCCGTGAGCCGCGCTGGAGAGAGTACAGCTGTATCGAGTCCATGGAGCTTGCCGGGCCTTACGACCGTTGCTTCTCCTATGACGCGGAGCGGCGCAGACTGGTTTTCGGCGACAACGAAAACGGCGAGGCTCCACCCAGGGGAATAGAGAACATCATGATAATTTCCTGCGCCGCCACAAAGGGCGCCGGTGGAAATCTTCCGCCGGGAAGCCTTACCGAGATAGAGTGCGGCTCGGAAATATATGCGGTATCCCAGTATGACTCCTGCCGCGGCGGCATGGACAGGGAGAGCTTCCGACATGCGATGGACAGAATGAAGCTCTCGCTCAGCGAATGCACCCGTGCGGTCACTGCGGAGGATTACCGCACCCTTGCGCTCAGGACGCCGGGGCTGAGGATAGCGGACGCAAAGGCGGTATCCGGGGCTGCGGCAAACGAATTAGGAGCGGCTGGGATAGCCGGAGATAACAACGAGGTCTCGCTGGTGGTGCTGCCTTTCAGCAGCAGCAGATTTCCGATGCCGGACAAAAGGTTCCTGGCTGCGGTTCAGGAGCATATCGAGAACTACCGGCTGATAACCACTAAGGTCGATGTGGTGGCTCCCGTATATGTGAAGATAGATATTTCGGCGGATATGGTCTGCGACACCCGTGAGGTGCAGCAGGCGAAGCGCCGTTCCGAGGAAGCGATACGCAGTCTGCTTTCGGTATACGGCAAGGACGGCAGGACGCGTTTCGGCGAACCGGTGGGAGAGTCGGATATAATCACGGCTATCTGCTCGGTGGACGGGATACTGTCGGTAAAGCGCCTTAACATCAGCACCGAAATGCACGGGTGCAGCCGCGACAGATACGGCAGGCTGGTTATCCCTTACAACGCCATAGCGTACTGCGGAGAGGTCAGCCTTAACGTCACCGAGCCGTAAGGCGGCGCTTCCCGATAGACCGTAAGAAAAGATTTATTTACCGAAAGGTGTGAGAACATGAACAGCTCACGGGTATACATAACCCTTAACCGTGCGTCGGAGTGGCAGCGATGTCTGCTGCAGGGACTGCAAATAAGCGAAAACCGCATAGTGCCCTCCCCGGACGGCAGCGTATGCACGATGATAACAGGCTCAGTCGATTCCGCGGAGCACAACTTCTGCTGGCGCAGCCTGCTTATCGACGCGACCCTCGGCGAGAACATCGTTATGCAGGTGAGCGCTTACGCTTCCGATACCACAACGGTGCGGCTGGACGACCGCGCGGTGGAGCTTGACAGCTATCTGGCGGACAATTCCGCAGACGTGCAGGAGCGGCTCGACAAGCTGGAGGATCTGTTCGTTCCGCTGTACAACAACTGCTTCGACGGACCTGTCGGGCTGAAAGGGCGGTATATCTGGCTGCGGCTCAGGTTTATCATACTACAGCGCAGAGAGCTTTGCGTGAACAAGATAAAGCTGCTGCTTAAAGGCGAGCAGATGATTGATTATCTTCCCTCCGTATACCGGGAGGAGGACGGAGAGAACGGCTTCCTGTCACGCTTTCTTTCGATATTTGACAGCATTTTCTTCGATATGGACGACAAGATCGGCAGGTCGGCGGAGATGCTTGACTACCGGACGGCACGGGGAGAGATACTCCGCTATCTCAGCGAGTGGCTGTGCATCGAGGACGTCGCGTATATTTCTGAGGAGCGGCTCCGCGAGCGGATAAAACGCACGGTGGAGGAGTATCGTTCTATAGGAGTGAAACGCAGCCTTATCGGGTGGATAGAGAACGAATACGGAGTTACGCCGAACATCATAGAGTACTTCAGCGTGAAGAAAATGGTGAACAACGGCAAGGACAAGGAGGTCTACCACCGGCTTTTCGGCGACAATCCGTACAAATTCTTCGTGCTGCTGCCGGAAAAGACGTTCACGGATATCCATGAGGCAAATCTGTTCATGGAGAAGCTGAAGCGCAGGATACCGGCATATACTGAGTTTGAGGTAGTAATGGTGCGCAATAACACCATTCTGGATAAGTATACGTTCCTGGGCGTAAATTCCATGCTCAGCGGCTACAGCTACGCGCACACAGATGTAGGAACACGCATTTCCAATGAAATAATCTTAGGAGGAAGCAATGATGAACAACAATAATTATTTTCCGTTTGAGAGAAACCGGTACTTCTACGGAAAGATGCTGACTGCCCGTGATTTTGAGATCGAGCAGCGTTACTTCAACAACAAACGCCGCCTCCTCAACCGTGTGCTTTTCGGCGCGGGAGTTATCTGCGGACTTGGCGTGTACCAGAACGACGACACCTCGTTTTCGGTGGAGACCGGAATGGCGCTGGATTACCAGGGCAGAGAGATAGTGGTGCCGACTCCCGTGATCAGAAAGCTCCAGATGGTGGAGGGCTATGACAGCCTTGAAAAATCGGATCAGGCGTATCTCTGCCTGAAGTACGACCAGCAGAACCGCGAGCCGGTAAACAACATCGGCGCTTTCGACCACGACAGCGAAAACTTCAACAAGATAGAGGAGGGCTACAGGCTGTACCTCAGCACGGACGCCCCGATGCTGGAGGAGGTGTACAACGCCTCGGGTCTTAACAGCGTGAAGGTGATGTATAACGCGCACGGACTGCGTATAGTTATGGTAGTGCCGAAGCTCGCTGTCGCAAATGATGAGATAGTAGTCAGGTTCATCGTGCTCAAGGGGATAGACGGTCAGCCGGTGTCGTTCAGATACAGCTTTGAGTCGGAGTATTTCCAGAGCCATAACGACGGTTCTGTCGAGATGAGCTTTACTGAAGACAGCAGCGAAAAAAGGGACGTTTTCATCGTCGAGTTCCCCCTCAGGGCAGTCGGCATATCCGACATGATGGCGGCGCTCAGCAACGGTAACGGCGAGATTACCGTCAAGATGGGCGATGTTTCTGACAAGGTCACAGTGGGCAGCACCGAGGTATACATCTGCGCCGACGCCGACAGCTTCGACAGAATGAAGAACACCCGTATGAGCACGCTGGAGAACAATCTCAGCGGCGAGAACACGCCGATATATCTTGCAAAGATAGACTGTCTGAACATAGGCACCGGCTTTATTATCCGCAATGTCACACCGCTCCCGTTCGGGCAGAGAACAGGCGCCGTGCCGGACGACAGCGGCAGCACCGGGGCTTCTGTTTCGGAGAAAGCGGCAATGCCCGTCACCACGCTCACCAAGTCCGACAATATGCTGAAGGGCGGAGTTTCCACGGAGGTGGAGCGCCTTGAGTACTGGCAGAAGCCGCAGGTGAACGCTTCCTACGACCAGAAGGGCAAAAAGCTGAATTTCAGGTTCGGCATACCCTCCTCCGAGGCATACGACTATGCTACATCTTCCGGCGTGGTGGATATCCCGATATCCGGCGCTATCCGTGTGAACGCGAGGTTCTTCTCCCAGGAGATACCGCATAATCTTGGCGTGGGAGACGTCAGCCTTACCGTGTCCGTGGAGTTCGGGGATTCCGGGGAGCGCAAGCTGCTTTTCGGCAGCGGAGAGGTGTTCGCCACCAAGAGCGAGATAAAGGCGGTGCCGCGTATCGAGACCGCAGCGGTGCTGAATCCCGCGACCGGCACGTTCAGGGTAGGAATAAGGCTTATCGACTATGTGGAGGGTCACACCGTGCGCGTCCGCTGGTTCGCATATAAACCCACAAGAGATACCGCGGAGATGCGCGCGAAAAGCTCGGTAGTTGTCAGGATAACCCCCGAGATACAGAAGATAAAGCCGCTTGAAAGGGTGCACTTCAACGCGGAGGTAGAGGGCACGGAGAACAAGTCGGTCATCTGGTCGGTGCATGACGCAGACGGCGGAAATATTGACGAAAACGGTCTGTATCAGGCACCCTCCGCGCAGGGCACCTACGAGATCGTGGCGTGCAGCACCGACGACGAGGAGAAGCATTCCTCCGCATTCGTAATTGTTGAGGAGTAACGACAAGGGGCAATTCATTCAGAGGTATTTATGCAGGGCTTAATTGATCGCGGAAAATATAAGGTGATCGAGGTCTTAGACTCCGATGAAAACTGTGAGGTCTGCCTTTGCATCGACGTGATGGTGGACAGCGGATACAAACCTTGCCTTATCAATACATACAAAAGCAAGCAGGCGATAAAGGAACTTCTGCCGCTGTTTTACGACAAGCAGTTCCAGAAGTGCTCCGGCTTCCAGCGACTCGTTACTGAGTATGGAAGCATATCCGTCGTGTTTGATTACCACAGCGGAGAGAGCTTTGACAGCTACTTTTCGCAGAAGCCTGCTCTGAGCTTTGAGCAAAGGGCGGATCTCGCGCAGAGTATGCTGCTTGGCGCTATCGAGCTTGACATGCTTGACGACAGGCTCGCCGCAGGAGTGCTGCGCCGGTGCAACGCAGTGGTGGACAGCGGTCTGATGAAGATCAGCTTCAACTGCGTCATTCCCGTGGAGTACGTCCCACAGGAGCACTTCCGTTCGGTAAGGCTGGGGAAGATGCTTTGCAGCATTTTTCCGCCGGACAGGAAGCTGCCGCTTGATATAGACAGGTTCATTATCGATCTGCTGAACGGCGGCTATGGCAGCTGCGTTGAGATCTATTCCGCATGGCGCGACACGCTGCAAAAGGCGGAGGAGACCCTCAAAGCATATGAAAAAGAGAGCTTCCTGAAGCGCTGTATCAGGCGTGCAAAGGAGAAAAAATTAAGAAAAAGGACTATCCCACAGTCTGAGTAACGGCAGATATAGATATAAAATAATATAAAACGGAGGATATCAGATGGCTAAAAAGATCATAAGCTTTATAGTTATTCTTCTTGCATATTTGGTGCTTGGTACGGTTCTGATCATAAGCACATCGAATTTCGGGTCGGGCTTCGGAGAAAGCAGCGCCTCGCTTCGCAGCGCCTATGCTCTTGACCGTGCCGGAAACATCTATTTCATCAGCGATAATGAGGACGAATTATCCCTGATATGCATTGATTCCTCCGGAAACAGGCTGTATGAGCGCAGGCTTGACTCCGAGCATTTCGGAGACAGCTTCTATATCGACAGCATTTATGTCGAGCATGACAAGGGCATATATGTCACCGCCTGCACCTATAACGAGGACACGATGTTCATTGAGAACGTCTCGGTACATTCTTTCTACGAGGACGGAAGCTACGCGCAGAAGCTGTTCAGTGGTCAGGTATCGCAGTACATGAACAGCCGCGCGCATCTTATCTCGTCCTTCAGCGAAAACGACACGGAGGTGTATTTCTCGCTCATCAGCGGCGACAAGGCGGAGGTGTTTGCCGCCCCCAAGAACAATTCCGAGCAGGCTGCAAAGGTCGCTGAGTACGAGCTTTCCGAGCAGGAGATCTACGGCACCTACACATCTTCGTCAAAGGAGCTGTATGTCGGCTGTGATAAAGGTATCGCGGTTTATGGGGAAACCGGCAGACGGATCCTATATTCATCAAAGAGCGCTGTTTTTGACCGCTTCTGGAACGGAATAAACCTGTTCTACGCAATGGATTCCTCCACCGGGGATATCTATACCGTATCGCAGGATCAAATCGTATCCCAGACGCAGAGCGGCAGCAGGACGATAAATGCGGAGGAGCATCTTTCCATGTCCTCCATGACAGACGTTGCGGTGGGCATAACCGGCAACACCTTCGGCTGTGTGCGCGGAGAAGCTGACAAGATGTACACCGGCAGCTTTTCGATCATGTATAAGATCGACACGGACAGCGTGGATAAAAGCGTGGTGTTCAACGGGATACTGACAATAGCGGCGGTCATGCTTGTCGCTGTGGCGCTTTCCGTTCTCACATGGGATTTCTACTGTGGGATACTCAAGATGAACCTGTCGATACTTCTCCGGCAGTCGCTTCTGATAATCCTGCTGATATCTGCGATGCTGTTCCTGCTGTCGCGGTTCATCATCATTCCACAGGTGGAGAATATCGTTACCACAAACTACCGCCACGAGGCCCAGATGATCGCCACCGGCTTTGAGGACAATCTGAAAGGTGCTATAACGGAGGATCTCAGTGAGCAGGCATATCATGACTATCTGTACAGCTACGGCAGGCAGATCGAGCAGGCTGACGCAAGCGGGTTCAGCGGAGATAACGAAAAGCCGCAGGTGAACGTAGTGGAGAAGCAGTCGGGCGGAAGATACGAAATAATCGCGTCCGGTGAGCTTTATCCCATGGGATATCCGGCAGATTCGCTGATCCACATGAATAACCTTACCGATATCATCGAGGGCATGGACGGAACCGAGACCTTCGTCAGCAGCAGAAGCTCCGAGGGTGACAAGCTGTATCTTATCCGCAGCATCACACTTCCCGGAGTTGCCGGGGATACCTATATCGTGGTAGGTCTGAGGCTTGGCGGAATGTCCGCGGCGGTCGCCGAGATCCGCACTGTCATCAACAGGTTCCTTCTGCTGGGCGGTATCATGATCGTTGCGCTGTTCGTCGTAATCGAGAACCTGACCGCCAGCGCGATAAGAAAGCTCAAGCGCTCCGTTGACCGCATAGCTTCCGGCGAGTATAATGCTACTGTGACGATAAACACCGGCGACGAGGTAGAGGAGCTTTCGAAATCCGTTAAGGCTCTGTCAAGGCATATCATCGACAAGACCACAAGCCTTGAAAAACTGAACAATTCCTACTACCGCTTCGTACCGCTGAGCTTCCTGAAAAACCTCGGCGAGACCCAGATAGAAAGGGTCAGCAAGTCGCTCTACGCAAAGCGCAGAATGTCTGTAATGTACCTTAATCTCGAGTTCTCGCAGAATCTCTCCAGCATGGACACCGAGGAGATATTTGAGAGCATAAACTCTATCTTCGAGCAGATAGTTCCGATAATAAGCGAGAATTCCGGAACGGCATACAACTTCCTTTACAACGGCTTCCACGCGATATTCCCCGATTCTGTCGAGGACGCTATGCAGGCTGCGATAAGGGTGCGTGAAGCCGCCGCGGCATACAACGAAGCGCGAAAGGCGCAGGGCAAGCGCAGCGTCGATGTCCGTATCGTAATAAGCGAGGACGACGTAATGCTGGGCTTCATCGGCGACGAGACGCGTATGGAGCCTACCGCAGTGGCAAGCGGAATAAATCAGGCGGAGGAGATAGAGCGCCTTTGCCGCGACAGCGGACTGTATATCATCTGCACCGAGCGCGCGTTCAGGGCGCTTCCGGAGGGTAAATACAGAAGCCGCTGCATCGGCAGGTACACTTCCGAGGATCAGAGCGAGGTCAAGCTGTATGATATGTTCGACAGCGATCCCTATTCGATGATAAAGCTGAAGGAGCAGTACATCGTGCGCTTTGAGCTGGCGGTAAAGCTGTTTGAAAAGAAGGATTTCACAAACGCAAGAGGACAGTTCATGGACATTGTGAAGTACGCGGCGGACGATGGAGTTTCCAGGAACTACATGTATCTGTCAGAGTACAATATATCAGCGGAGAAACCGCAGCTGACCTACAATGTATTCGATGAATTCTGATAAGTCTGAACCACAGCATACCAAGTCGGAAGGAACAATACCGATATGATAAAAAAGATATTCAGCAGCATTAAGATGACGGGGCGCGTGCTCAAGAATCTGCTGCTGCGTCCGTTCAGGATAGCCAAGAACAAGTTTACTTACTTTTTCAGCGGCGGCAAGGTGGCGAATGCACTGCCCGGAGTGGTGAAAAAGCTGCCGAAGCTGCTAAAGACCAAGCCCGAAAAGGTCGAGGACTATTTCGACTGGGGCAGCGTCTATGTGGCGAAATCGCTGGTAGCTGTTATAGTTATCCTGCTGATACTTATACCGTTACTGTACATATTCCTGCTTCACCCACTGCTCACCAGCTGGTTCTGGGTAAAGGATTTCTGCGTTTCGGACTCGGGGCTTTCCTCTTATAACGGAAGGGTTCGGGTGTATTATGACAAGGAATTCACCCAGCTCGAATTCGAGGGCAGGCTAAGCGGCGGCAAACCTGTCGAGGACGGCATTGCTTACTATGAAAACGGCAGGCTTCGTTATGACGGCAGCTTTTCCGAGGGCGAGCTTAATGGCAGCGGAATACTCTACTACGAGGACGGTTCGGTGAAATACCGCGGCGGCTTTGAAAAGGGCGAGTACAGCGGCACCGGCGAGTTTATCGATGAAGACGGAATGGTGTATTCCGGAGTGTTCGCCAATGGTTCGCTCAACGGCAGCGCGACGGTAAAGGACGGCGATGTGCTCTATTACGAGGGAGAGTTCGCAGACGGCATGGCTGAGGGCAACGGTAAGCAGTACTACCCCAGCGGAAAGGTGAAATACAGCGGCAGCTTCAGCGGCGGAGTTCCCCACGGAATGGCTATCGAGTACACCGAGTACGGCGTGATAAAATACAACGGAATGTTCACCGCCGGGCTGTACAACGGCGATGGAGTGCTGTATACCGAGGACGGCAAGAAGCTCTACTCCGGCAGCTTTGAGATGGGCAAATACAGCGGCACCGGCACGCTTTATGATAACGGCAGCAAGCTGTATTCCGGGGAGTTCGAAAACGGGGTGTACAACGGCAGCGGAACTCTTTACGGAAGCGACGGCAGCGTCACCACCGGCAGCTTTGCGGAGGGCGAAGTGACCGGCGCGGCAAAACGCACATATGAAAACGGAATGACCTACGACGGCTGCTTCGCGGACAATATCCCGAACGGCGACGGCACGCTCAGCAATGTTACCGGCAGCTTCAGGTACACGGGAATGTTCCTGGACGGCGACATCGACCAGAGCCGTATCATCGGGCAGGATATCAATGCTGTATCGGAGCTTTTCACATCGCTGAAGCAGCGTGTGGAGTCGGATTGCTTCTATCTTGAGGACAATGACATCGGCGTTGCGGTGAAGTTCAGCTTTGCCACCGAGACCACCTCGGCAGTGGCGGAGGAGATATTCACCAGACCGCTGTGCGGAAGTCAGATCATAAGATCCGCAGGCGATATAACCGCGCCCTCTGCGGTCTCGGTCGCAGCCGTGGATAAACCGCTTCCTGCCTGGGCGGCGGAAAAGTTCGGGATATCTCCCGAAAGCGTAAAGTGCTACGCGGCGGTTTATGAGAATACGACAGTATACTACTGGGTAGACGCGGCGAGCTCGGCGCTGGTGCTGAGATCGGCGGACGGAACGGTTCAGCAGAGCGGTTCCGCAGGCGGCGACGATGGCTCGGAAAGTGAGCTTACCTATGAAGAGATCGAAGCGCTTTTTGCGGACATAGGGCTGGATATCAAGGATTTCAGCAGTCTTGGCTTCGGCGAGGAATGACAGACGGCAGGGAGGTGTCGGTATGAAAAGGTCGTGCGTTATGGCGTGTGCACTCGTGCTGGCGCTGTCCGGCGGTATTGCCGCTGACGCATACACGAATTACTGCGACGGTGCGACTGCCGCTTCTGTGAGCGCTGATTATCCGGCACAGCTAAAATCCATCGGCGATCAGTTCGACGTCAGCCTTGACCAGCTGGAGAACGGAAAGACCGCTTCCACAGAAGAAAGCACCTCCACCGCGGAGGCTCCCACGGGTGAAGCGGCAGAAGAGCCGGTGGATCACGCAAAGGCGGTACAGGATCTGTACACGCAGCGTGTGGAGCTTTTTGACGAGTACACCTCCGTTCTCACCACGGCGGAATACGACGCGGCGGTGAAGCTGATAGATTACGACCTGCTGCTGAAAAAGCTGAAGCTGCTTTTTGAAGAATACAAGAAGCTGAAGGAGAAGTCGCAGCAAAGCGCTGCGGCGTTCAGGACAGGCGGCTGTGATAAATCAGTCGTTGACGCGGACAAAAAGGCAGTCGAGTCGAAATACTACGAGATACAGGCGCTGCTGTCCGAGATCAGCGCGCTGAAAGCCGAGATCGAAGCCATGACCGGGACCACCCTCACATCGGACTTTGATTTCGAGCAGGTGTATCTTATCACCGATGTCATGAACCTTGATCCGGAAGCGCTGACGATGATAACCGGCGGTGCGTCGCTGTGTATCCCGGAGGGAATCGAGCCTGCCGAGTATGAGGCTCCCGATATCACCGGGCAGTACAACGCCGCGCTCCAGTGCTACTACGCGCTGGGAACGGCAATGCGCGAGTATATCGCGGCTGACGAGAACGTCCGCAGGTGCGAGTCCGCGATAAAGCTGGGCGAAGCGACAGCGGATCAGCTTGAAGCGGCGCAGGGCGAAAAGACCACCGCCTACATGAACGCGTGGACGGCAAAGGCAGACCTTGCGAAGTCGCTTATCGAGCTTGACAAGGCGACCGGCGGCGCACTGACTAACGCCCTGGGGATAAGCTGGCAGCGTGCCGCACAGTACAAGAGCGCGGTGAGCGAGGCTCAGTCCGGCAGCGGTCTGTGGGTAATTGGCAGGACTGCCGCAGGGATAGTATTCATGCCGATGGTGCTGCCGAACGGCGTTGCTCCGGAGGAGGACGACACCGTATTTTACACGCTGAAATACAACGGCGGGAAGATCGGCTCCGGCGGCGGGTTCAGTATTATCCAGCCGCAGCAGTATGAGGAAAAGCACCGCTACGCAACGGTAACATACTACGTCAACGATGTAAAGGTCGGCGTATATAAAATTGATGTGTTCTCGCCCTATGGTGAGTTCATCGGCTGACGGGAGGAAAAGATGTCAGATTATACCGCGATATTTGAGGTGGGAGAGTCCATTGTGAATATGCTCCGGGACAGAATGGTACCCGAGCCTATAGCGAAGAAGGAGCATATCGGCTTGTGCGAGCCGCAGTCTCCGGAAGATTTTCAGCTCACCGTGTGGATATACAATATCGAAATGGTGAAGGACACCGGCGCCCGTGCCGGATTTCAGCCGGATCCCGAAAATCCTGCACAGGAGCGGTTTTCGCCGATGCAGCTGAGGCTGCAGCTTCTTGTGTCGGCACATTCAAAGGCGCCTGCGATACAGAAATACGCGGACGAGTACAGGATCATCGGACGTGCCCTGCAGGCGCTCCGGGACGTGCCGTCGATACCGCAGGAGTTCCTTGCAGGGTCTCTGGCGAACGCCGCAGAGCCTGTGCTCATCGAGATAAAGAAGCTGGAGAGCGAGGAGCTTTCAAGGATATGGAACAACTCTAACAAGACGGTAAAGCCCTCTTTCGCGGTAACGGTATCCCAGGTTTATATTCGTTCCGAGAGGGTAAGGACAGCGGCTCCGAGAGTTGCTTCCGCCGAGTTCAACACCGTTCCCAGAAAAGACGCTGCAAGGAAGTGATACCGTATGATAAGGAAAACCATATCCTGTGTGCTCAAAATAAGCGACGGCGCGTCAAAAAAGGTGCTCACAGGCTCGCAGGCTCAGATATATGTAGACGATATCCTAGTGCATCATGAGTATAAGCCGGGGGGATATTTCGTGCTGATAGACCTCCCGGACGGCAGGCATACGGTCAGGGTTACGTCATATTGCTTCCAGAGTGAGATTTTTGAGATAAATGTTGAAGGAAGTACTGTACAAAAGCCCGAAAATATGGTAATATATCTTATGATGAACCCCTCCGCAAAGCACCCGATGGCAGCTTTGCTCCCGGCGGTGAGCGGCAGGGTGCCGGGCTGCGGCAGGATATATATACTGCGCCACAGCGGAAAGCTGAAGATCGCCGAGGACAACGCGGTGCCCGGCAGGACGGATATCAGGCTGT
Source organism: Oscillospiraceae bacterium (assembly GCA_022766785.1). GTDB lineage: Bacteria > Bacillota > Clostridia > Oscillospirales > Ruminococcaceae > CAG-115. Next base: position 17,138 of record JALEOL010000015.1, on the reverse strand, counting down.
TCTGCGAAAACGGCAAGCCGACGCTGCCCTGCGTTTACCGCATAATCGACAAGAGCGCGGCGAAGTGCGAGTTCGTTACGCTGACCGGCGCAGATTCGGACAGCTATATGCTGGATAAGCCGCTGATAAACGCACATCCTCGTTCGGCGGACGTGGTTCCGATGATAAGCGTGAGCTGCGACGAGCAGGGGGAGTTCTACTTCCTGCTTTCAAAGGAGTTTGTCCGGGGAGAGGACGGCATTGCGCTGACTATTCTCGCGGAGAAGTCCGGCAGCATTTATACCGCAGACGTAAAAGCGGCGGTAAAGGGTATCACACAGCTCGGAGAGATAAAGCTGAAAAAGGGGTGACAGGCTGAATGGGTAATCCTGCTGTAATGACGGCGGTGTGTCAGTGCACATTTGGCGCTGCGCCGGCACCCTTGTCTGTCACATCGCAGAGCACGGTGACAGGCATGAATATGCTTGTGGGAACGATAATGGATTTCCCCAAGCCGCCGATGACCTTCGGAGTATGCTGCTGTCCTAATAATCCTGCGGTGATCGCTGCCACAGCTGCGACGTATTTTGTTTCGCTGGAGACAGCCACGGCTCTGACTAAGCTGGGCATTATGACTCCTGCTCCGTGCTTACCGGCGTGTACGCCCTGGGCGCCCGGATCTCCAACGGTGATAGTGGGGGGAAAACCTGCGCTGAATATCACCAGCAAATGTGCGTGCAGCTACGGTGGAGTGATCTCCATCAATATGACTCCTGCCACAACAATTCAGATACCATAAAGATAGGGGAGATGACCTGCTGATGGGTAAGCTAAAGTTCCTGCTTGCGTTGTTTATGAGTACGCTCATTATGCTGGCGGCGCAGCGTACATATATTTCAAAGACCAATGTGCTTGACGGCATATACAGCGATATTATATTTACTCAGATCGCGGTAGAGACCCAGCAGTATACCCGGCAGATAGAATACGGTCTTGAAAACGGAAAAAGCCTTGAGAATTTCTACAATATCCAGACGGTGCTTTCCAGCGTCAAGAGGTGCTATTCATATATCAACGGCGCGTACATCGTGTCGGAGGACTGCCGTCTGCTTTATTCCAGCAGCGACAACGAGGGGGACAGGCTTTCTGCGATAAGCATAGGCGCATTCGGCGACGGGGCGGTGTATTCGGTACACAGCGAATCGGATAAATATATACTCACGATGCCGATACATGGCAAGGGCGATGTAATAAGCGGCTATCTGGTGCTCAGTATAAAGAGCGGAGCGATAAACAACACGCTTTCGGAGATATACAGCGAATATAAGATACAGGAAGTGGTTATCGGCGTTATCAGTGCAATGGTGGGATATATCGCGCTTATACATATGTGCAGGCGAAAGGATACCCTTTTCCGCAGCAGCATAAGCGTGATAACGGGAACTGTATGCTCGTTTATTGCGGTTGACGGCGCGATATCCACCTACAAGCTGCTCATGACGATCGAGAGCATAATCCAGCAGTCTCTTTCAAAGATAACGCTTTCGCTCCAGAACGACCTTGATACCGTTCAGCAAAAGGGCGTTGCCATAGGAAAAATAGTGGACTTCAACAGCTGGCTTCTTGAAAGCGGAAAAAGCATTCCGTTCATTGAAAATATAACATATGACAGAAACTATAAGATCACAGCCACAGTATCCCAGGATTACATCGTGACCCAGATATGGCGGTACGCAGTGGTGATACTGATACTTCTGCTGATCTTTGCCGCGTCAGGAATAGCACTGCGCTTCATCATAGGGCGTCTGGAACATTATTTTAACACGAGAAGGAAAAAGGACAATGCAAAAGAAAAACTCAGAGAATTCACAACTGCTTGAACTTCTGAACCGACAGCGAATAAACAATTCGTTCCTCATCAACACCTTTGAATCCGTAGAGATAGACGAGGTGGTGACATACGGCGGTTCGGCGGCGCTTCACCAGAAGGAGACCGGTTTCTGGCTGTTCGGTATCGACAGACCGGAGGAGTTCGGGGAGCTTTGTAAAAGGCTTGAAAAACCGCTTGGGACGTTCTACGTCAACGACAGCGCGCTGTTCAGCGAAGTGGTGAAGATCTACCCGCAGGCACAGGCGCAGGAATATCTGCAATATGTGCTGGAGGCGGACGGTTTCGTTCCGGACGCTTCATCGGTGAATCCGGAGATAGAGGTCGTACCGCTGGACGCGAGCTGGACGGATTTTATTCTCACGCTGTATCACAACGAGGAGTTCGCCACCAAGGAGTACATAGACCGGTGCATAGAGCTTAATTCCGGTTTCGGGGCGCTCTGGAACGGAAAGAGGGTCGGTTACGTCACGGTTCATCTTGACGGAGAGATCGGCTCCATGGTGATCTCGGAGTACGCAAGGGGACGCGGAGTAGGCAGGACTCTCATGCAGCATATCACGCCGGAATACACCCGCCGTGCCAGCATAGGCTGCGGATTTGTGCTCCCTGACAACAACGCGTCAAGGCGCATGATGGAGAATTCCTGCTTCAGAGCGATGGACAGAAATATAATCTGGGTATATCATTGAGTATTGGCGATATTAAAGAAAGGAGAAATAATGAAGATCAAAAAGATTCTCAGAACGATCCTTGTGCTTGCGGTATCAGCTGCGATGTGCCTTGGCTTCACAGGCTGCGGCAATGAGATCGGTGGACAGGACGAGCTGGTAGGGGTAACTCAGCCGGAGGAGGACGAGGGCGGAAGCATCACCCGTGCCTACAAGCCGATAAAGAAAGCGAACGGCGGAAAGTTCAAGATGGCGTATGTGGATATCGACCCGTACAAAGAGACCTTCCGTATGCTGTACTATGTTATCGAGAGCCTTAAAGACGACGGCTGGCTCACCTATGACGAGCTTCCGTTCGATCCCGAAAACGACGCGGATTCGCTGGAGCTGATGAACTGGCTTGCGGACAACGCCGAGAGCGAGTACATAGAGTTCGACAAGACCGCGTTCTATTATACCACCGTCAGCACCGAGGACGAAATATACGAGAGCCTGAAGCAGCATATCGAGGTGGATAAGGATATCGACCTTATCCTCTCAATGGGTACCTCCCCCTCTGTGATGCTTCAAAAATTCAACTTTGACGTTCCGCTGCTGATGTACGCCGTTTCCGACCCGATAGGCTCCGGGCTTATCAAGTCCGCTGAGGATTCCGGCGACGACAGATACTGGGCGCATGTTGATTCTTCCTCCTATGCAAGACAGATGCAGTATTACTACGACACCTTCGAGTTCAGGAATATCGGCTCTGTATACGGCGACGAGGTTGTCTGCGCAATGCCGGACTACCGCGGCGTTGCTGAGAAGAACGGCTTCACCATAACAGAGTATCAGCTCCAGAAGGATTCATTCTCATCTGATGAGGAATATTTTGATGAGCTTTCAAAGATATATAAGAAAATGATAGACGAGGATAAGGTGGACGCCTATATCCTTAACACCAACGTCATTACTGATGATGAGATCGCGCGTAATATGTTGCAGGTGTTCTTGGACGCCAAGATACCCGTATTCGCGCAGGTAGGTTCTAACTATGTTAAGAACGGATCCGCGCTGCTTATCGTTGACCCCCGTGACGCGATCGGAACAGGGCCTTTTGTGGCAAACATCATCGGCTCCGTGTTCAACGGATCTAAGCCGGGCGATCTGGAGCAGGAGTATATAAGCTCGCCTTATCTTACCCTTAATCTTGATGTGGCAAATCAGATCGACTACAAGCCTTCGTTTGAGATGCTTATCGCTTGCGAAAAGATAATCTGCACACAATGATTTAGGGGGACAAATAATGAGCACGGAAAAGAAAAGAGCCAGCAAAAAAATATCTATCCTATGCGTATTCTCAGTGTTTATCGCTATCGCCATGTCGTTCGTTTCGTGGCTTATCTACGCGGTATTCGAGGAGAACTACCGCGACATAAAACGGCAGTATTACGCTGTTGTATCCCGTCAGATAGTAGAGGACATAGAGAACTCCGTAAAGAACGGCAAGCAGATCGAGCGTTTCTATGGAATGGATAAAGTCCTGAACGATATGCTGGATCTTATCAGCACGGATACGATACCGATACAGACCGCTATCACCGATATTTCGGGAAATGTTCTGTATTCGTCATTCGGCACATCTGATAATAAGTCGGAATACTACTCGCTGATATCTGACGAACATATTCAGGATAACATTCCATTTGACGGCGAGGAGACCGACTATAAGACGGTCAACGCTCTGGATTACGAATTCATGATCCAGCCGCTGTACGACACAGACGGATCCCAGAACGGCTCTCTGATGCTGTTCTACAGAGCGGACGATATATCAGACGAGCTGATACCCCAGAAGCAGAGCAGTAACGTTGCCACAGCGATTTGCATTGCCGTTACGGTTCTTGTGCTGGTGATATACTTCCTGTTCCTGCCGCGCAGCATCGGGGAAAGCAGGCCTGACGAGAGCGAGGTAGACGCATACGCAAGGAAGAGCAAAGAGAACAAGCTGATGTTCGTTATACCCACTATCGCTATCATGATAGGACTTCTGGTGCAGTGCCTTATGTCCTACGGCGAGTATCAGAAGCGCTACAAGGACGTAATGTTCGAGGGCGCTACGGGTATATCCGAGTATATCGGCGGCATCGTTGACGACCTCAACAACAAGAGCGTTCCCTATGAAAGCATGAACGGTCTTGACACCTATCTTGCGGAAAAGGTAGGCGATTCTCCGCTGCTGTGGAACATAAGCGTGGTAAAGGTCTATGCGGAGACCTCCAGTCTGCTTTCAAGAACCAGTGAATATAATGTATCGCTGCCTATCGGTTCCGGTGATAATCAGCAGATGCATATCAACATAGAAATATCCAAGGAATACATCGACAGCAAGATGATGAGCATGCTGCTGGTATTTGCAGTATCGTTTGCCGTTGCGCTGATAATGATATTCGAGCTGCTGAAGCTGCCTGACGCGATATTTGAAAGGCTCTCCAAGACCTTCAAGACCACAAAGAAGCAGCAGTCAGGCATCGTATCGCCAATGCTGCGTTTAGGCTCGTTCATCGCGTATACCGGTATGTATGTAGGTATACCGTTCTCCAGTGTCCTGATACTGCAGTGGAACAAGTCGATATTCGATCTCCCGGTGGGCTTCCTTGCGTCCATACCGATGACGGCAGAGCTTCTTGCGACCATGATCTGCTCGCTGTTCTGCCTGCCTCTCTACCGGAAAATGAACCTCAAGCTGCTGTTCGTTATCTCCGCGGCGATATCGGCTCTGGCGAACCTGTTGTGCTTCACCGCAAACTCACCCGAACTGCTTATCATCGCGAGATTCCTTTCAGGTATCGGATTTGCGGGTATCAAGTACTCCTTTAACAGCTTTGTATCCCTCGGTTCGCTTACAGAGGAGGACACCACCTCGAACCTGGCGTCCCTCAACTCCGGCCTGCTGGGCGGTATAACCTGCGGTGGTACTCTGGGCGCTATCATTGCCGGCTCTATCAGCGTTCAGATGTCCTATTTCATTGCCGGAATATTGATCGTGGCGTTTGCGCTTATCGTAATGCTGCTTGCTCCCTGGAAGCTGTTCAGCGAATCCGGCGCAAATATCGAGAGCGCAAAGGGAAAGAAGTCCAATCCGTTCAAGAATATCTTCAACCCCTCAATGCTCAGATATATGATCCTGGTAGCGATCCCCATGAACATCGGTCTGATGTTCGTAGTAGCATTCTTCCCGGGATATGTAAGCTCCCTGGGTCTGCCGGAGGTAACTACTTCCTACGGCTATCTGCTCAACGGTCTGGTGGGTATCTACCTCGGACCGGTGCTTCTGAAGAGTCTGTCGTCCCGTATCGGACGTACTCCCTGCGTTATCGTGTCCCTGCTGCTCGCGGCGGTTTCGATATTCATGCTGAATATTGATATCCCGATCATCATAATTCTGCTGAGCGTATCACTGCTTGGTATGTTCGACGGCTTCGGTACTCCTGCCACCAGCGATTATTACGTCAATATGCCCTCCGTCAGGAAGATGGGCGTAAGCCAGGGACTTGCGATACTCAATGTTGTGGGCAGTGTTATCCAGACATTCAGCCCGATGATATACTCTGTGATACTGACTTCCGGTGCCGCAGGACTGAATATCCTTGCAATGGCATTTGTGGCGTGCGCTGTTCTGTTCATTGTAACAATGGTACTTGATAAAGACAAGAGCAACAGAAAGGTATCCGCTGGTAAAAACTGATATGTCCATCGGCACATTTCCGCCGATAGAAAGGAGTTCTCATGGTAGAGGCAGTTAAGAGAAAACGTTCTAATGATCTGCTTCCGGGCAGCACCCCTATGATCGGAAGGCACAGGTCAAATGCTCTGCTTCCGGGCAGCGTTCCAAATCTGGGTAGAGCAAGGTCAAATGCTCTGCTTCCAGGCAGCACTGAAAGACCCTCCAACCCGAATCTCGGGGACGAGGTAAAAAACCGGGTCGTACCTGCAAAGAGCCGACTGGATAATGCTTACGATAAGGTAAGCGGAAAGCTGTCCAGCGCCAATAATTGGCTGGAGGGCAAGATATCCTCTGCCGACAAGTTCGTTCAGGACAACACCTTCGGCGGAAAGAGCAAGGTATTCAACGGGCTTCTGGGTGTCTATGACAAGGCAATGAACCTGAAAGACGACTTCCACGACTGGAAAAAGGAGAAGAAAAAGCAGTTCCACAACAGCGCCGTCGGAAAGAAGCTGTCCAGCGCCGGATCGTGGGTCAAGGACAAGGCTTCCGCAGCCGGAAACTGGATAAAGTCGAAGTTTCAGAAAAGCGAAGGTCCTGGACTTATGGACAAGATCAAGGACAAGGTATCTGCAGCCGGGGACTGGATAAAGTCGAAGTACGAAGGCTCCAAACTTCAGAAAGGCATGAATTGGGTCAAGGGCAAGGCGTCTGATGCCGGGGACTGGATAAAGTCGAAGTACGAAGGCTCCGCACTTCAGAAAGGCGTGAACTGGACCAAGGACAAGGCTTCCGCAGCCGGAAACTGGATAAAGTCGAAGTTCCACAGCGATGGGCCGGGACTCATGGACAAGATCAAGGCGAAGTACGAAGGCTCCGCGCTTCAGAAAGGCGTGAACTGGGTCAAGGGCAAGGCTCATGCAGCCGGAGACTGGGTCAAGGACAAGTACGAGGGTTCTGAGCTGCAAAAGGGCGTAAATTATGCCAAGACCGGTGTGAAGAACATTAAAGACTGGGCGGTTGACAAGAAAGAGCGCTTTGAAGATTTCACCGACGACATGAAAGACAAGTTTGCCGAACATAACAGATTCCGCCGCCAGTCGCATAAGGCAGAAAAGAAGGGTGCCGGTTATCTTAATGATCTTGCCGCAGCAAAAATGGCGATCCGCAACGGACAGTTTGCCAAGAATATCTCGAACCTGAAAGACGAAAACTATGTCATGGGCGCTGAACAGGGTGAACCACAGAGCGAAGGCTTTATCAAGGATATGGTCGCAGATGCGACGGCAAATAAGTCGGATCTTGTTAACCAGGGCATAAAGTATGGCGCAAAGGGAGCCGGAAAATTAGCCAAAAAACTCATGAGTGAAAAAGCTTGGGACGAGTATGGAGACGGAATAACCGATGGCCTGGGCGCAGTTACTTCGTTTTCCAAAGCCGGTGCAAATGCAGTGTCAGCGATCGGTTTAAAAAGAATGAAGGATGAACAGATCACTGCCGGTGCCGCCAACGACACTCAGGCAGCTAACCTCAGGCATGCACAAAGCGCAATGTTCAATGAACAGAAACGCGGTGCCATTAAAAATGCTTTCTCCGGAGTGGGTAAAACCATAAATGCCGCTTCCAGCTTTGGCGGACCTGTGGTTTCCACAGGCGGAAAAATTGTAGGTAAAATTACCGGTGCAGTGGGCAATGCGGTCACCGGCAGTATGAAGGCTAGCGAAGACAAGCACATTGCCCAGGAGTCTGTATTCGGCGACCTGGAAACCTATAAGATGTTCAAGAAGCAGTTCCCCAATCTTTCTACACAGGATATCCAGGATATGATCGCTGAAGAGACAAATTCCCGGAATATGGCAGAGGTCGCAAACCGCAACAAAATGGCCTGGGCGCAGGACGTCAAGAAAACGACCGGCAAGGGTCAGGGCGGCCACAATATGTTAAAAAAGCGCGGATACACCGATAAAGGCATACAGCGAATTACTAATGAGCAGATCGGTAAAGAGATGGGCGTAGATATGTCTGAAAGAACCATGCGCCGCAGATTGAAACGTAACCAGAACTGAGTTCACAGGAGGATTTGATCTATGAAAGAAGTACTTGAAAAGGTATTGGCGCAGTTCAAGGAGGACGGGGTAGACGGTCATATTGAAAACGTGGACGGTACCGATACTCTGAGACTGATCCCCACCAATCTTGGACCTGACGGGGACAGCACAGTTGTAATGGAGATGTGCAGGATACCCATGGAAGACGAAGATGATATCTACTATATCCAGCTCTACACCACCATCGCTGTTGGTCTGGAGGAAAAGGACTATCCTGATATCCTGGTGAAGCTGAATGACATCAATCTGCCTATGCTGATAGGATATTATGGTATACTTGCGGAGTCGGGAATGATCTATCACAAGGCTATCATGCGGCTTCCGGCAATGTCTGACGAGGACTTTGCCAAGCACCTTATCGGTACAGCTTACGACTGCTTTGCGGTTATCGATTTCACCTTTCAGCAGCTTCAGGATATTTTCGCCTGAGTTATTCTCTGAAAAATACCGGGGTCGGAATTTTAACCGACCCCGGTTTCTTTTTTTGCAGCGTTCAAAACCTATAAGTTTACTGGCTCAAAATGCACGAAAATACTTCTCATTTATTGTCGAAATGCTCAAAATTCACCTGATGTTGTTGACCTTTTATCAATTTAGTGATATAATAAATTAAAGAGCTTGATCCTCTGATCATCAGCCGGTTTGCCGACTGCCCATGATCAGGGTGTGCATGTCGAAAAAGGAGAATTGTATATGTCGTTCCTGTCAAAAATGTCTATCAAAAAGCACGTAATAGTAGCGTTGCTGATAATGGTGCTGCTTCCGCTTTTTATCTGCAGCTCTGTGATGATGTTTATGAGCTATAATACCGCTGTAAAGACTGCGGCGACCAACATGGAGGAAACGGCAGTGCTCACTGCTGAGCGTATTCAGTGGGAGCTGGATTCTTTTTCAAACGTTGCGATAGGCGCAGGAAACAATTCTCTGCTCAGCGACCCGGATGCTTCTCCGGAGGACAAGCAGCAATACCTGAATGTTATCGCTTCCGAGCATGGTTTCAACCGTGGAAATATTATCGGTTCTGACGGAAAGAGCATTTTTAACGGGGCAGATTTTTCCGACAAGCCCTGTTTCATTGAAGCCATGAAGGGTAATAGATCCACTTCAATGCACGTCACCTCCGCCGATAATGGCAGCATACAGATAATCATTGCCGCACCTCTCTGGAAAGACGGCATTATGAATTCTGAGCCGGTGGGCTGCGTTTATTTCGTCCCTGAGGAGGAATTCCTCAACGACATCATGCGCGAGATAAAATTCAGCGATAACAGCGCGGCTTATATGATAGACAAGAACGGCGACACTATCGCCGATGTTGATACGCAGGTCGTTCTCGGCAAGGAGAACATCGAAGCCCTTGCGGTTGAAAACAGCGGCTACAAAGAACTTGCGGTAACTCACGAAAAGATGAGAAACGGCGAGGAAGGCTTCTATGACTACCACGAAAAAGGCGTAAGGACATTTATGGGCTACGCTCCGGTTGCCGGGAGCGACGGGTGGTCTGTTGCGGTTTACGCTCCGGCAGACGATTTTATCAGAGATACTTATATCGAGATCTTCGTTGCATTTGCCCTGATAATTGTCGCGGCTGTTATATCCGTTATCACTGCGATATTCCTCGGAAATCACATCGGCAATCCGATCAGGCTCTGCACCGAGCGTCTGGTGAAGCTGTCCGAGGGCGACCTCACCAGCCCGGTTCCTGAGATCAAGGCAAAGGACGAAACAGGAAAGCTTGCAGAAGCTACCCGGAAACTGGTCAGCGATTTCAACGGCATGATCACCGATATGGACAACACGCTGTCCGGTATCGCAAACGGCAACTTTGACGTAAAGAATGAAAACGCCGACGAGGTGTATGTAGGAGATTTCCACAACCTGGTGGATTCTGTGGGAATAATCACGGCGCGGCTCAGCGACACTCTCCGTCAGATCAAAGTCGCTGCGGATCAGGTATCCGGCGGATCGGAACAGGTATCCAGCGGCGCTCAGGCGCTTTCACAGGGAGCTACCGAGCAGGCTTCCTCTATTGAGGAGCTTGCGGCGACTATCATTTCCGTATCCGAGATGATAAACCGCAACGCCAAGGACGCTGAGAACGCAAGCACAATGACTGAAGAAGCCGGCAGCAAGATGATGGAAGCTAACCAGAAGATGGAGGGTCTTGTCGGTGCAATGACCGAGATCAGCGATTCCTCTGCAGAGATCAAGAACATCATCAAGACCATTGAGGATATAGCGTTCCAGACGAACATACTTGCGCTTAATGCCGCGATCGAAGCAGCGAGGGCAGGTGAAGCCGGAAAGGGCTTCGCGGTGGTCGCAGACGAGGTAAGGAACCTTGCGGCGAAGTCCGCAGAAGCAGCCCAGAACACCACCAACATGATCGAGGGAACAGTCCAGGCGATAAACAACGGCAGCGCTCTCGTGGGAGAAGTTGCGGAGGTCATGGAGCAGGTATCCACATCGGCTGGGCATGTTGCCGAGCTTAACAACAAGATCTCCGAGGCGTCAAAGGAAGCTGCGGATTCTATCTCGCAGGTGACTGTCGGCGTGGAGCAGATATCCAATGTCGTTCAGACAAACTCCGCAACTGCGGAACAGTCAGCGGCAGCTTCGGAGGAGCTTTCCGGGCAGGCTCAGATGCTGGATTCCCTTGTTTCACAGTTCAATTTAAGGAAAGAATAAACCTGTATAGGAGGGCTTGTCCCTCCTATGTTTTTTGATTTGAAATAATATCTCATGAATAGTCTGCTGGCAGTGTACCCGATATATTACAAAACCTGATATAATATAAATAGATCATCTGAAAAATGCTATCCTGCAAAATCAGATGTATCTGAAAAATAACGGAGGTAGAAATAATGAAAGACAGATTTTACATGGGCGACAGCTGGCGTGCAACGTTCAAGAATACTATGTGGGTAAGCGTGGTGCTGTTTGAGGCATTGCTGATATTCCTTGTAGTCATATCCGGTGATGGAATGTCGCGGGCATTCTTTCACACTACTGAATACAGTCCGGTTATCATTGTTATCGGAATAATCCTTGTGACGCTTCTCAACGAGATAATCCATTCCGCATGGGCGTGCATTGCATATATGTTCGAGGATATCGCGCGTGGCAGAAAGGCAAACGAGGAGATGCTGGAGCTTCTTAAACAGCAGAACCAGGATAAAACCGAGAATGCAGAGGGACAGAATAAACCGGTCTTCTATGCTGCCATAGCCGGAGAAGAACAAAAGGTATACCGTCCCATATCTGAGCGTGCAAAGGAGCCGAGCGTTTCAGACAAGTGGAGATGCCCCGAGTGCGGCTGCATGAACCCGATGTCGTCTGCTTTCTGCAAGGATTGCGGTCACTACAAATAAACCTGTGAAAATGCCGGAGCTTTCCGTATGGAGAACTCCGGCGATTTTATTCTATTCGTTTGTAGATAAGGTATCTGTGGTGGACCTCCCAGCGGTAATTCCCGGTGGGCTTCTGCTCATACAGCAGGTAGTCGTTGCCGTCCTCGAGCGTCACCGCGAACATTCGGCAGACGTATTCCCGGTTTTTTTCCGGTTTGATGTGATAGCCGTTCGTCCATAAGTTGACGGAATAGGGCTTTTTATTCTGGTCGTATGTTATTATAGTCCCGTTCGGATCCACGGAAAGATACTGCCACAACATATCTTTCATTGATTCGTTGTATCTCAGGTCATTAACGGACAGCATTGTGAAATCCATGTCCGGCATAAGCACACCGTAGGCTCTCCATTCGCCGTGCACCGCCGGATCATCGTAGAATACATATTCAAAGACGTCGCGGTAAATTCCTTCCTCGTCAAGAATAGTCTCAAAGGTGATTTTGTTCGGGTTTATGCTGTCGGAGAGAATAAGCGGCGTGCGCTCCGGAGCCGGTTCTTCCGGTGCGGACGTGGTGGTTTCAGGTGCAGTGGTTTCTTCGGCAGTCCGGGCAGCCGGCTCAGATTCGGATACTGTGGGGACGTGGTTTTCTTCAACAGTGGCAGTAACCTCGGCTGGGGGTTCTTCCGGCAGAGAGGGGGGTGACGTTGTGACTGCGTTCTGCGTGGGCGGTTCGGTCTCTGTGGTTTCGGCAGGTGTGTTCTCGGTGGTGGGAGCAGGTTCTGTTGTCGGGGGAGTTTCGGCGGTGGGAGCTGGTTCTGCTGTCGGGGGAGTTTCGGTAGAGTCGTCGGATGTTCCCTCGGTCTCAATGCTGACTGCTATCTCGGTAGTTTCCGAAAGCCTTACTATCCCCATGGGTGCAGGTGCAGGAGCTTTCCTCACAAGCAGTATCACGGCAGCCGCAGTCGCCGCCGCTGCCACTGTCAAAGGCGGAAGAAACGGCATTCGAGCAAGCCACAGCGCTCGTTTCACTGCGCGGATATTCTGATACCGGCTGTCCGGGTCGAGTTCAGTGCAGCGCTTTATCACATGCCGGAAAGACGGCTTGTCCGCGCTGTCCCCGAGCAGCTCACGCATAGTCACGCCGAATGCGTAGATATCCGCTCTGCCGTCGGTCTGCATGAACCCGTACTGCTCCGGCGCCGCATAGCCCTCGGTGCCGAGCAGCTCCGTGTCCCGGCTCTGATATTGTATCGTCAGCCGCGCGGAGTCAAAGTCGATAAGCCGGATATGCCCGTCATTGGTGAAAAGAATATTGGAGGGCTTGATGTCCCGGTGGATAATACCCTCCTTGTGGAGCGCCCTCAATGCGTCGCACAGTTCCAGGAGCGCACGGTAGGATTCCCTTTCTGAAAGCACCCGGCTGTCCGCGGTCTCCCCCTCGATATATTCGCTTGTGAAAAAAACTCCGTGCTCGTCCTCGGAGCGCTCCGCAAGCCTTTCGATGAGCGGAGAGGAAACGCCTTTCAGCCGCGCGAACAGCTCGGGGAAAATTTCCCGGTATCTGCGGACGTAAAGCCTGCCTTTGTCCCCGGCGACAAGCTGAACATCTCCCTTGTCGGAGGTTTTCAGCGTTGATATGTAATGATATTCCAACCTCTTATCCCCTTGTGTATACCTCGAAATATACTGCCATATTCCTGAGCGAGAAATCCCCGGTTTTCAGTCTCAGGAACAGGAATTCCTCCCCGTCGATGACAGACACGAACATCTCCTGTGCCGCTATGTTCTCGGTAAATTCGCAGATAAAATACCCGTTAGTCCAATAGTGCGGACAAGGAATGAGGCTGCCGTCTGTGCTGTACCATTCGGCATGTCCTTCGTCCCCGAGCGAAAGCGCACTGTACATGTGTTCGCCGAGATAATCGTATTCCCTGATGTATTCAGCCGTCAGACCGGGAATGATGTCTTTTTCAGGCAAAGAGTTGCAGTATTCCCACACGCCATGGACGGACGGGTCGTCGTAGAATACATAATCAAATTCGTCCTCGTAATAGCCCTGTTCGTTCAGTACGGTAGCAACGGAGATCCTGTCGGGGGAGTTCATGTCTGACCTGTGCAGCTCCTGCGGTTCTGCTGATGTGACAGGGGCTGTAGTCGGTGTACTTTCGCTTACCTCTGCCGCTGGTGAACGGACGTTCGTTGTGGTGGAGGTAGTACTATCCGATACGGTTTCGCCCGGCTCCTGTGGTTCTGCTGATGTGACAGGGGCGGTAGTCGGCGTACTTTCGCTTACCTCTGCCGCTGGTGAACGGATGCTCGCAGTGGTGGAGGTAGTTCTATTTGATACGGTTTCGCCCGGCTCCTGTGGTTCTGTTGCTGTGAAAGCGGCTGTGGTATGCGTTTCGGTTATGACCTTTGCTTGTGATGTGTGAACACTCTCCGGGGTATGCTCTGCGGTGGGAGCACCGGTTACGGCAGCCGGGACAGTGCGGAAAACGACCGCGCACACAAAAGCGGCCAGCGCCGGAGCCGCCGCGATAAATACCGGGAATATCCACCGGGAGCGGCTGACTGCCCTCCGGACTGCGGCGGCGCTTTTGAAGCGTTTCCCGGGGTCAAGGCGCATACACTTTGCGGCGCACCTGCGAAGTCGAACCTCCTGCATGGGCGGACAGTCGGGGCAGTTATTCAGCAGCAGCCTGAGAATACTGCCGATAGCGTATATGTCCGCAGTAAAGCCGGTCTCCCGGAAGCCGTACTGCTCCGGCGGCGCGAAGCCCTCCGTGCCGCGTATCGTGGTGTCCTGTTCTCTGTAACCGCTGTACACCCTTGCGATGTCGAAATCCGTAAGCGTCAGGTGCAGATCGTCGCCGATGATGATGTTTTTCGGCGTGATGTCCCGGTGGATAACGCCGTAGAGATGAAGCTGCCCTGCCGCATTGCAGAGCTGTGTGATAATGCCTGCGATCTGCACTGCCGGAAATACCCTGCCGCCTGCGATAAGCTCGTCAAGGGTATTTCCTTTTGCATAGCCGCATACTGCGGTATTGCCGTCTACCTCAAATACCCTCATGAGGTTTTCCTGTTCCGGGATACCGGAAATGCGGCGGTAGACCGAAACGCTGTCGTCCGACAGTTCTTTCAGGACATAATTCCTGCCGCTTTCCGGATCTTTAGCCAGAGTGACTTTCCCGGACATATCCAGCGAGCGAAGAACTGTGAATTTTTCAGCAGCCGGCATCGGTCTCACCCCTTGATTTTTTTTCAGATATATGGTAACATAAAACAAGAAAAAAGTCAAGAAAAGGGGAATTGAAATGCCGGAGCAAAAGTCCACCGGGGATCTTCTGGAGGTGCTGAAAAAGAAAGGCTCATACGAGGAAGCGCAAAGGGAGATCTGTACGGGTCAGTATACCGTAAATCTGTCGGAGTATCTCCATACGCTTGCCAGGGAACGGAACATGAAGCAGGCGGATATCCTGCGGCGTTCCGGGCTGAAGAAGTCCTATTTTTATCTGTTGATGGACGGCAGACGTGAAAAGCCCTCCCGGGATACGCTTATCCAGCTGGGGTTCGGGTACGGGCTGTCGCTGGACGAGATGCAGGACTTTTTAAAGCACCTGGGAGCGGCTCAGCTTTACCCCCGGATAGCCCGTGACGGTGTGGTGATCTACGCACTTCAGCATGGGCTGGATATCATCAGGTGCGATATCCTGCTGGAGGAGAACGGGGAGCAGCCGCTTGTCAGAGAATAAAAAAACCGGAGGAAGACCCCTCCGGTTTTTTGTTGTGTTAATTTTCGTGAGATCACTCAGCCTCGCCGGTGTAATAGCCCTCTGCGGTGTAGTAACCTGCCTCTGCGGTAGCTGCGCCTGCATTGTCTGCTGTGCCTGCATTGTCTGCTGCGCCCTCGCCTGCATTGTCTGCTGCGCCGGTTTCAGCAGGGATAGTGAGATCAGCAGTACCCCTCTTCATAACGTAGTCCATAACGCTGCCGTCCGCCTGTTTCAACTGGAAGGTCAGAGTGTCTTTAGCAGAATCGTATACGACTCCCATAACGACATTTTTGGAGTCGTCTAGGCACTCGAATCCGTTAGCCCTCACCTGAATTTTGTAGGTTTCAGATCCTGTAACGCTGCTAAGCGTGAAGGAATCGTCTGTAACAGTAGCGTTCATAGTGACGGACGCAGGGTCTTTGCCGCTACCCTCTGCAAGCTCTGCTACGGTTTTACCGGCAGCAGTTTCCAGGGTCCAGTTACCCTTTACCTTGCTCATGTCAAGTCCTCCGCATGCTGTGCAGCAGACTACCACCGCTGCCATAAGTACTACAGCCAGTATCTTCTTCATTGTTCTCATAAACTTATCTCCTTTGAATAATAATTTGCGGAAATCCGCTTGTTTAATTATACTACTTTACGGAGAATTTGTCAACACCTTTTCGGGTGAATTGAATCCCAATCAGATAATTTTTTCGCGGGCTATCATAACAGCTTCAGTCTTGTTCTTCGCTCCAAGTCTGCGGTATAGTTCTTTTATGCGGGAACGGAGGGTTTCAAAGTTCATATTCAGCCTTTCGGCGGTTTTCGGCATGGAAAGCCCCTCCGCAAGACACGCCAGTATGCGAACGTCAATCGGCGAAATATCCGCAGGTCTTGCCTTGTCGGTTTTGAGATAAAGAGGATATCTCCGCGCGACCTTTCCGGTGGCTTCGACAACCGTTTCAAACCACTTGCCGTCGATGTTCCGGTCAGCGGCGCAAAGCTCCCGACATTCGGTGAGCAAGGGGAATATCGCCGCTCCCTCACGGGAAATGATCGGCACGAATCTGTATTCACAGATCTTTTCAAGCGCAGGAATGAACTCCTTTTTCCACTCGACCTCATCAATACCGACTGCGCTGAAACCCTCGATTTTATCCATAAGAAACTCCTTTCTTAAATTCAAGCGCTATGTTTAAAGCTGTAACGCCGAGAGTTTATGTGACTTGCTCCCCATTCTGATAAGCTGAAATAGCTTCGTTGACACTCATTGAGTTTGCGCCGCCTTTGTAATCGTGGTCGCGGTATTGCAAAGGGTCGTCCCACCATCCACAATTTTCGCAAAGGTCGTAGCTTCCTTCTTCCTCAAACTCTGTAAGACCGCATACGGGGCATTTATGCTTTTCCGCCACGTTTCAAATCCTCCTTTCGGTTTTTCTCGTAATAGTCGTTCCCATTGTCGGGTTTGAATATTGTTATTACTCCTTTCTGCCGCATTGTTTCCTGTTTCGTTTCCATTATACAACATAAGCGGCGTTGTCAAGGAGAACACGAATATCCCGCAGCTCGTCAATAGCGGAAAACTCCTTGTTTTTCTCCCGAACATCGTGTTTCAGATTACACACGGCATTTTCCACATCTTCGTAGTCTATGCCGCTGTTCTCCATATCCTCCACA